>JBKHAJ010000225.1:0-5748 GCA_046542935.1 Spirochaetia bacterium
AACCAGTGACTTCTACCGTGTGAAGGTAGCACTCTCCCACTGAGTTAATCGCCCGATAAAAAAATAATAGCACATCGTAATTCGGTTTGCAATATGAAAGTTATTGGAAGGTTATCTGAGGGCGCCGGCCTATGTGGGATGAGTGCGTAATAAAGTTGACCAAAAAAGTAATAATACATACATTATTAGTATGAAAAAGGATGCACAACCCACCTTGGTCAATGAAGCGGTGGTCCGGGGAACGGCGTTTCAGGTATTTCTCCTCGCAGCGGCCGCTGTTATATGGGGCGGTTATATTCCGGTTATTGTTCTAGCCGTGGATTTTTTCATCCGGTTTGTTCTCAAACCCCGCTACAGCCTCCTCGTCCTCATATCGAAGAGCGCAGTCGTGCCTGTATTGAGATTCAAGAGCCGAAACATCTTATACCGTCCCAAACGCTTCGCGGCGGGCATCGGGCTCTTCCTCTCACTGGCCGGTCTCGTCTTGGCCTTTCTCGGACAAGTAAAGGCCATGCGGTTCGCGGCCGGACTATTGGGTTTGTTCTCCTTCCTGGAGGCCTTCTTTCGGTTTTGCGCGGGCTGTAAGATTTTCGGCCTTCTCGTACGGTGGGGGATTGCGGACGAGGGACTCTGTACCGATTGCGTCTATCCCGGAGACGGCGAAATCTGATACGATAGCCTCGGTATGAATCTGAACATATCAGGAATATGCTATGGATAATAACGCGGTACTCCGCAGTCTCAGGTACATCCTCGAATACGATGACGAAAAGATGGCCGAAGCGGCCGCTCTCGGGGGGCTGCCTTACGACCCCGGCCGCATGGAGGCGATGCTCAAAAAGGAGGAGGATGACGGCTTCGTGCCCTGCGACAATGAGACCCTCGTCCGTTTCTTAGACGGACTCATTGTCCATCGCCGGGGCCCTTCGGATAAGCCCCGGCCTGAAGGGGGACGGGGATTCGCCGTCAATAACAACATCATCCTCAAGAAACTGCGGATCGCCTTTGCCTTCCGCGAGGAAGACATGATCCGGACCTTCGAGAAGGGGGGATTCGGCATATCCGGTACGGAGATAACCGCGCTCTTTCGAAAGCGCGGGCATAAACACTACCGGGACTGCGGGGACCAGCTCTTGAGGAAATTCCTCAAAGGGCTTTCAGTCAAGGACTGACACGAGCCCTTATTGTGGAGGGGCGACCTCTCCTCCGGCCGCGGGATCGTCGGCAAAAGCCCAGGCGGAAAACCAGAAGTGGTCGGTTGCCGGAATCGGGTCGAGCTCAAACCCCTCGAGGGGCCCCGATACTGCCCTGCCCGCGGCGTTCCACACACTCCTTGTTCCGCGGTCGACGATGTTCCCGCGCCTGACACGGAACTCGAGCTCGGTCCGTCCCTCGCCGGGAATGGTGAGGACCGGTGAGAATGCGTTGACCGTTCCCACGTCCCTCCCCCGGGCTATATCCGCCGTATCCAGCGCGGAAGCGGTCCCCGGGTGCCAAAAGACCACCACCGGCCGGCCCCCGAGGGTGTCCCTGATGACACGTTCTTCTTCGAGCTGCGTGTAGGGATACAGCTCCGAATCTCCCCGGTAGGAGACCACGACTACCCGGTCCATGAGGTCCCTTTCGTCCGGCGGGGCGGGGCCCCGGTAGGCCCAAGGCGACCCCTCGTCGTATCCGGCGTAGGGATTACGGCCGTAAGGCCTATCGTACCCGGTTTCTTGGGACAGTACCCGTGCGTCGGGATAGGTCCGGGCCGCCTCTTCCCAGGAGAGGGTTATCGCGGGATAGATATCTAACGCCTCCCCGGTAAACAAACCCATGACGGCGTCGCCGGTCGCCTGCTGCCACCAGCTCTCGGTCTGCCGGTCGTACATGAGTAGATTACTGAACCTGAGGCGGCCGGTGGTCCCGAAGTCGAGGACCATCGTATCGCCTCCCGCTTCGCCGCGTACGGCCCGCGGAACGGTCGCTTCCCGATAAAAGGCGATGCCGGTATTGCACAGGGGGCAATAGGTAACCGCCACGGGGAGCCCCGCTATCTCGTCATTGACGATTTCGTGATAGGTCAGGATTTGGAGGGGGTAGAGTTTGGTCGTTTCATTGTTTCTCACGGCGATGACCGGCTCCCGGGACGAGAGCCGGTCCCCGGCCTTCTCAACGCTTACGAATTTCGGATCATCTATGGAGGGAATTCCGTCCTTAGGCGGTCCTCCGGAGAGGATCTCATCGAAGGAAATGACCCGCCGGGAAAAATCGGTGTCGAATTGGGCTCGCAATGCGGCCGGCGCCTCCTGGGCGAATAGTCCCGCCGCGAGAGCGAAGAGTAGGAGAGTGAGAAGTATTAAGGAGCGGTTCATGATAATCTCCTTATATTACAAATATAGTAATAAAACGATTGAACGTACAGTGACTTCGGGCCGGGCGCTTGTACGTCGATCGGAGTTGGAGTATTATCTTAGCCGGGAGGAAAGGTCGATGCCGGAACGGGCCGTCATCCCTAAACCGATATCCTTCGGTCTCATGCTCTCCTACCGGTGCAGCGCATCCTGCAGACACTGCATGTACGGTTGCGGATCGGACTGGCCCGCCGATTATCCCTCCTCCCGGGAGCTCAAGTCTATCCTCGAGATTATCGCGCCCTACATCGCCCCGGCCCCGGGGGGCAGCGACTGCGTGGGACTCAACTACGGCCTGCATTTCACCGGCGGGGAACCCTTTTTGAACTATTCACTCCTCGAAGAAGGGGTCGGGACCGCCGCGGAGCTCGAAATTCCTTCGATTTTTGTGGAGACCAACGGCTTTTGGGCCGTCGATGACGACACGGTACGGGGGCGGCTCGAAGATTTGAAGCGGGCGGGACTGAAGGGGATTATGGTGAGCGTCAATCCCTTCTATTTAGAGCACGTCCCCTTCGAGCGGACTAAGCGGCTCATCAATTATTCCGTTGAGATGTTCGGGCCCAATACCATGGTGTATCAGACCGAGTTCTACAGAAGGTATCTATCGGAGGGGATTACCGGTAAAAAGAGTTTTGCCGAGTCCCTCGAGGAATACGGCCCGAAGGGATTCCGGAGCCGTACCGAATTCTTCTTGAACGGCCGTGCCCCCTTTGCTCTTCAAGATACCGGAATGTTTCCCCGCTATTCCGCCAAGGAGCTGGTCCACGTTGCGTGCACGCCTTCATTCTTGAGGTCTTGGCACAATCATATCGACAACTACGGAAACTTCATTCCCGGGTACTGCGGCGGTCTTTCTCTGGGAGCGATTACCGATCTGCCTTCTCTCGTTGAGGAAGGGCTCCTCCTTGCCGACCGGCCGGTGTTGTGGTTTATTATCCGGGATGATTTCCAGGGACTGCTCCGCTTCGCCGAATCGGAGGGTTATCGGGTAAATCCGAAGGGGTACCTCTCAAAGTGCCATCTCTGCGCGGACATCAGAATGCATCTTACCCGGGCAGACTCTTTTCCCGAGCTCGAACCGGAGAGGTTCTACACCGAGCTGCAGTCGATCCCGCCGTCGGTGGAGTGAAGACCCCTGCCGCAGGTGCCACAGAACCGAGCGTTCGAAGGGGGCCCACAGGGAGGTGCGGATTCCCGCCCGTTTGAGTCCCCGGTTCGTCCAGTTGTTGCAGGTAAAGAAGAGGTGGTAGTGGTACCGGGCGAGGTAGAAGAACTCATTCCGACCCCACTTCCGGAGTATCTCCTCCTCTACGGATAACTCGATCGGTTCGCCGTCGGTACTCAAGAGAAAGCTCTCTTTGATGTAGCCTTCGATGGTGCGGAGCTCCTCGTCGGAGAGGATGAGCTTAGCCTGCAGTCGGTTTTCTTCGAAAGGGCCGCGGAAAAAGCTAAGGAGCATCGTCCCGTCGGTGGGCCAAAAGAGGGACTCCAGCGCCGTGTTCAGGGTCAAGTCCGCCCAAGTCGGGGTGCGCACGAAGAACTCCCGGTCCCCCCAGCCGAAGAAGGCGTAGAGGTCCGCTGTGCCTTCGAAGCGCTCTTCGGGAAGGTTTATAAACTCGAGCCAATCGGTGTACTTCGTCCGGACCGGAAGGCAGATGGATGTGTGCACGTCATTGGAAATGACGTAGGCTGTCGTTCCCTCCTCCGGGGGATTGTAGGAGAGGTTGACCGGGACGACGGTCAGAAAGATTCCCAAGGCGGCGTAGAGAAACACAATTCCCGCCGCTCCCAAGGGAATGACCGCAAGGATCTCGAGGACGGTCCGAAGGACATGCAGCTTTTCCGTTCGGGTGTATCGTATCCGCTCCATGCTCATCCTATCTCCTGCTCCAAATGTAATGCGATCGGACGGAGATGGAAAGGCGGGGACTCTCAGGTAAGTCTTCGGATCCAGCGCTTCGAGCGGAGTCTTCCGTACCCGAGTCCCGCTTTGACGAACTCCTCCGTCTGAACGAGGAGAAACACCCACGGCAGGGGGAGCTTAAGGACGAGCCCTCCAAGAACCGCGAGGAGCACTCCGACACCCCAAACCGAACCTACGTCCACATACATGCTGAAGGCGGTGTCTCCGCCGCTTCGAAGTATTCCTACGATGGTGTGGAAGTTGAATATCTTGACCGGCATGAGAGCGGCGGTTGTGAGGAGGGTGATAATCACATACCGGCGGACCAGAGGCGAGATGTTGAACATGAGAGGGAACACCGGGGAGAGGACGCCGATAAAGATCCCCGCCGCGGCCCCCAAAACGGGACCTAAAAGGGCGAACCGGAGAGCGTAGAGGTAGGCGGTTCCGGTCCGTTCTCGTCCGATGGTGTTTCCCACCATCACCGCGCAGGCATTACTCGTTCCGAAGAAAGCGACTATAGCGAGGTTTACCACCATCTCCTTTATAGCGATCGCCGCGATCTGTTCGGTTCCCATTCGAGCGTAAACGAACTTGAGCATGATCATCCCTAAGGCCCAGCCGACCTCGTTCCCGATAACAGGAAACACGGTCTTAAGATATTTTACCAGGAACCGCCATGACTGATTCAGGTAATCCTTGAACCGCTTCATCAGGGGATTCTTCCGGACCCGGAGAATGGTCAGAAGAAGGACCATTTCCAGGAACCGGGCGGCCGCGGTCGCCAGGGCCGCTCCGTTGACCCCCATCCGGGGAAAGCCGAGCTTTCCGAAAATAAGGAGGTAGTTGAAAACGGCATTCGCCGTCAACGAGACGACCGTTGTAAACAGAGGCAGCCGGGTCTGCTCCATGCTGCGGAGTACCATGGAGAAAGAAAAGGTAACCGCGAAGAAAACGAAGCTTACCCCCACGATCGAGAGATACCCCGCTCCGATTTTAACCACCCCGGGATCGGGGGAGAAAACGGCGATGATCCTCTCCGGCGCGGCGAGGGAGGCGGCCGCCGCGGCTATACCTCCCACGAGGGAGAAGAAGAGGCACAGCCCCAGGACACGTCGGATCATCGGAAGGTCCCCACGGCCCCAGTACTGGGCGGTGAAGACGATGGACCCGGAGCCGAGGCCGAAGATGAAAAGTAGAAACAGGAAGAAGACCTGGTTCGCCAGGGACACCGCCGCGATCGGCGCCTCGCCGAGCTGTCCGATCATGACGTTGTCCAGGAGGGCCAGTGACGAGGTGACCAAATTCTGCAAAGCTATGGGTACGCCGATTTTGAGAATACTGGAGATGAATTTCCGGTCGGCGATAAGGTTCCCGCCGAGCCGCATGATTCTGCCGTGCATGGTAGAAAAGATATACAGAAAGAAGCGGGGAGTGTAAAGCGGA
>JBKHAJ010000226.1:0-5725 GCA_046542935.1 Spirochaetia bacterium
CCCAGGGTCATGCGCCGCTTGATTCCCGCCGCTACCGAGGGGGCGATCGCCTCGAGATTTCCGGCCCCGAACTGTAATGCCCGCTTCATACGATTCGCCCCGTTCGGTCCGCCCGTTAACACGGGGGCTTCGATTCGGCCTCGGCGCCCTTGGGCACCACGCAGATGAATCCGAAGGGCTCGGTATCGCTCCCGTTTATCCACTGGTGTTCCTCGTCTCCGGGAACGAAAACCGCCGTCCCGGGAATCAGCTCCCGCTCGGGGTATTGCCCCTTGATCTTCCCCAGGCCCTTGACCACGAATACTTCGTGCTCATGAGGATGGCTCCCGTAGCTGCTCTGACCTCCCGGGGGAATCTCTACGTAGCGCAGCTCGAAATTCGGCGCTCCTTTTTCGGCTGTCAGCATCCAGTAGATCTTGTTTCCCGATTTTGTAGTACACATAATGTCGTCGTTGAGATCGGTCATATACATGGTGACGCTTCTATAGGTTGTTTCCGTGCCGTCATTGTATCATGGATTAGCTTCTACCGCGCGGAGATGTGGGTGACCGGCCCCAATCCGCACTCCGCTATTGTTATTCTACGGCCAAAGGCTACACTTACTATACTATTCAAAAGCCTATGAGGATTGCTGTCTTTTCCGACATCCACGCAAATCCGAAGGAACTCCTGACTCTCATCCTTCCTCCGGCGGACGTCCAGGTCCGACTCCTCGGCGGGGTGTTCCAGCGGGACGACTCCCCGGAGCTCGCCGGGGTGGCCGGGGTGGCCGGAAAGAGAAAAAACGGCGGCCCTGTACTACACTTGAGTCCGCAAAAGGACCGGGGGCCCGATATCCCTTAATTCCACTTGCTCCCGCCACTCCTTCTCAGTAGTTTTTAGTTAGGACTTGTTTTATGGAGGAGGTAAAAATAGTATGAAGTTCAAAGATCGACGGGAAGGTGGAAAGCGGCTCGCCGGACACCTATCGGATTACGCAAACAGGAACGACGTTATCGTCCTCGGATTACCCCGGGGCGGGGTGCCCGTGGCCGACGAGGTAGCGAAGGAGCTGAAGGCGCCCCTCGATGTTTTTCTTGTTCGAAAAATCGGTGTCCCCGGTCAAAAAGAACTCGCCATGGGGGCCATCTCCAGCGGGGGCGGCAGGGTCTTGAACTCCGATATCGTGGAGAGCCTCAATATTTCACAGGACGATATCCGGAGAGTAGAGGAAGAGGAACGGGAAGAGCTCGAGCGGCGGGAGCGGGAATTCCGGGGTAACCGCGGGGAGCTCGATGTCCGGAATAAAACAGTGATCCTGGTCGACGACGGACTCGCCACCGGGGCGAGTATGCGGGCGGCTGTCACCGCCGTCAAAAACATGAGTCCCAAGGAGGTTGTAGTCGCGGTCCCCTCGGCTGCACGGGATTCAGCTGAATCCCTGGAGAAAGAAGCGGACCGGGTGATCGCCGTAACCACACCCGAGCCCTACATGGCCGTCGGCGCATGGTACGAGAATTTCGGACAGACCGGCGACGAAGAAGTAAAAGAAATACTTTCCGGCGCCGACAGGCGCTCGTAATAGAGGAGGAGACTATGGCGGACACCGAGAAAGAAATCACTATTCCCGCGGGAACGGCGGATTTGCCCGCGAAATTAGGAGTCCCGGAGGGGGCCGAAAAACTGGTTATCTTCGTTCACGGGACCGGAAGCAGCCGCTTCAGTCCCCGGAACAACTTCGTCGCCGAGACCCTCCGCGGTAAGGGACTGGCAACCCTTCTCTTCGATCTTCTCACCGAGGAGGAGGACCGGGAGTACTCGAGACGCTTCGACATCGAGCTTATAACCGGCCGGATCTTGGCAGCCACGGGCTGGGTAAAAGAACAATATAACGATATGCTCCTGCAGTATTTCGGAGCGAGTACCGGATCCGCGGCGGCCCTCAAAGCGGTGGTCACCGGTGACACCGAAATAGGCGCGGTGGTGTCCCGGGGAGGCCGTCCGGACATGGTCATGGAGGACCTCCCGCAGGTAACCGTCCCCACCCTCTTCATCGTCGGGGGGAAGGACGTGCAGGTAAAAGAGATGAACGAGCGTGCCTTCGAGAAACTCGGAGGCAAGAAATCCTTCGAAGTAATCCCCGGCGCGGGGCACCTCTTCGAAGAGGAGGGGAAGCTCGAACAGGTAGCCTCTCTATCGGCGGACTGGTTCGTGAACAATCCGTAGAGTCCTCCTCTGCTTCACCGGAGCACTGCATCAATAAATTACTTCTTCTATCATGCCCCGGCTTTTTCTCTGCATTCCCTCTCGAGTACCCGTTTCGCCGCCCGCGGATGGGCAACGGTTCCCGGCCCGGCGATGCACCCGCCCGGACAGTTCATGACCTCGATAAAAGCGGCAGGCTCCTTTCCCGTCAAACAGTTACGGATGCGGGCGAAGGCGCGCTTGTCCAGTACGTCGACGGCTACAACGGGGGTTTCATCCCGATCGGCCCCGGTACTGTCCCTGAGGACCGAGAGGAGGGCTGAGGCGACACCCCCCGTAACGGCAAAACCGGCCTTCTTTTCCGCGGTAGAGGAGAGCTCCCGGAAACCGGTGATCGTCCTCGTTGACGCGCAAGATATTGCCGAAGAAGCGCTCGTCTCGATTAAGGCGCTTACGAACTTCGACTCCGACTCACAGAATCGCATCACTTTCATCCTCACCGGCCAGCCGGAGCTGCGCACCCTCCTCGGCTACTCCCATTTCGACTCGCTTCGCGCTCGTATTCGTCTCTCCCACCACCTCTCACCGATGAGCTTGGAGGAAACCGCCTCCTACATCGACCACAGCCTCAAGATTGCCCATCGAAAAGAGAAGCTTTTCTCGGATGCAGCGAAGATGGAAATCTTCAAACGGACAAATGGAATAGCCGGACAGATAAACAGGATTTGCTATAACGCTATCGTCACCGGGACAATACAGAAAAAACACCTCATCGATTCTTCAGATCTCCCTGCCGATGAGCTATGAGGTTTTATCTTTTCTTTTGTTTATCTTACGCCGGAATTTCCGCAGGTTTACCTACGGAAATTCCCCTCCTTTACAAGAGGAATTTCTGTCCGTCAAGTTGAGGAAATTACCTCAGGCAAGTCGGGGAAACTTCTCCTGGCGGGGAACAACAAGCTACCGTCAGGGCAGCCGGATAAAATAAATATGAATTACCGTATATATTGTTGATTTCCACGTGATCATATCCTATTATTATACGTGGAGTTTGGAATGAATAAAAAACTTACCTTGAATATAGACGATTCGCTGATCGATTTTGCCCATGATTATTCAAAAAAAACGAAGCAATCAATTTCCGCTCTTTTTGAAAAATTCCTTTCTAATCTAAAAAACAGAAATGAACCGGAAGACTTATCAATTGAAACCCGGGAACTCTACGGCTTATTTGAAAAGGAACCATTACCGGATAAAAAAGAAATGAGAAAAAAGGTACATGAAGAAAGTATTACTTGATCTAAATATAATCCTGGATTTCTTAAACAAAAGGCACGATCATGTCTCCGCAGTAAAAGTTTTTGACTTATGTATAAAAAAGAGTTTAAAGGGCTATATGTGTTCCCATGAAATAACGACACTATCCTACTTTTTGGACAAAGAGCATTACTCACGACCAAAATTTAAAAAATTTTTACTCAGCATATTGGATAATTTTACAGTTGTCCCTGCAATTGAAACTGTATTCAGAAAGGCTTTAAACTCAGAAATAGACGATTTCGAAGATGCCGTGATTGATGAATCAGCACAAAAAGAAAAAGTAGATTGCATAATAACGAGAAATTTAAATGATTTTAAAAAATCAAAAGTTCCCGCGTATACCGCGGGCGAGTTCCTCGCTTTGATTAGTGTAGATTCCCAATGAGGATGCAGCATAACCTGAAAGTCCTCGGACGGCAACAGGGGTGCGAATCTTGGGTGTTATCATAACGTAGGCTTTAATCGGTTCCGTCACTTACCATGCTCGAGCGCGTATAAAAAGGGACAATCCCCCGCAAGGCCTATGCAGCACGGCCTTCATCTCTTCGAAAGTCCGTATCCGTTCTTCGTTTTTTTGTCTTTTCTTCGGCTTTTTTATGCCCTCTCGATCTCACGGACGGTCTCTTCGAACCTTCCCAGGGGCGATAGCAGCGATATGTACCACATACGCGATTCCGCCGCGGCGAAAATCATCCTCACTTCCGCGGTAAAGATCCCCGATAAGCATCCGCCACAGCGCGGCCGAAATCGGACCGGGGATCTAAGCCCGAGACCTCCTCGAGGGCGCCTTCGATGCCCTTGTCCGCAATGATGTCCTGCAGTTCGACGGCGGCGGGGTCCTCGGGATTATCGTACCGGTAGGCGGCGCCGCACACCCGGGCTATGTGGGCGGGAAATATTTCGTAGTCGAGACACAGCCGTCCGCTCCCGACGAGACGATCCTCAGGACCGAGCTTACGGAGAGGATCCCGGGCCACCCGTGTTAGAGGATCGCCGAGCAGGGGATTGCCGAAGCGTATTCTTACATCCTTTCGAATTTCGGCGTGCTCGTCGGCGTCAATATCCTCCGGATATCTCTTCACCAAGGCGGCCGCCGTCTCATTCAGGGCCCCGTCGAAAACCGCGAGAAGCTCTTCGTCCTCGAAGGTCTCATGAACGTAGGTGTATCCCTCGTGATACCCGAGATATCCCATGGCGGCGTGGCCCAAGTTATGGGTGTATAGCTTCCGCTCTACCTCGGCGCGGAAATTCGAAACGGAGACGAGCCCCTCTATCGGCGGTTCCGGCGCCCGGGAGGCTTCGGCGTCGTAAGGCAGCTTGTGATAGGAGTCGGCTACAACGAACAGCGGCCCCTCCTTCTCGAACCGCTTGTCCGGCGCGGGGACCATCCGGGCCACGCTCGTCCCTACGAAGCCGATGTTCGCCTCAGCCCAACTTCGTTCTTCGGCGGAGAGAAGCTCGAATACCGCGGTTTTCAGTATCTTCCCCGCTCCGAATACGTTCTCGCACAGAAAGATGTCGACGGGCCCCCCGTCGACGGCAATCCTTTTCTTGATTCCCGTCGCGACAAGAGGAGCTGTCGCCTCGAGATTCCTTACCCCCACAGCCGTTCCGACGGCCGCTGCCTCGGCGAAGATCTCCGACGTCCTTCCGAGCTCAGTCGAATGGACCGCCTCTACCTTGTCGATGGTCATGTCGATCTCGGCTCCCGAATAGGCATCGAGAAGACGAAGGGGGTACCTCCCCGCTTCATTCAAGAGTTTTACGAACCCTTGATCGTACTCCACGAAGCACGTTTCATATCCGGCTTCCCAGAAGAGCTGCCCCATAAAGCCCCGTCCGATGTTCCCGGCCCCGAATTGCAGCGCCTGTTTCATAAACTGCTCCCGTCGATCAGCAGGGGGGCTTCGATTCTGCTTCGGCGCCCTTGGGCACTACGCATATGAATCCGAAGGGCTCGGCATCGCTCCCGTTTATCCACTGGTGCTCCTCATCACCGGGAACGTACACGGCGGTCCCCGGAATCAACTCACGCTCGGGATACTGCCCCTTTATCTTTCCCAAACCCTTTACTACGAATACCTCGTGCTCGTGGGGGTGGCTACCGTAGCTGCTCTGCCCTCCGGGAGGAATCTCCACATAGCGCAGCTCGAAGTTCGGCGCTCCTTTTTCTTCCGTCAGCATCCAGTAGATCTTGTTACCCGATTTCGTGGTACACATG
>JBKHAJ010000011.1:0-27381 GCA_046542935.1 Spirochaetia bacterium
GACCCCCGGGTGCAGGGGATACCGGCCTGGTGGTGATAAATCCCCCCTACGGGAGGCGTCTCGAGGAGCGGGAACATCTCCCCGCCCTGTACCAGGCCGTCGGCCGCACCCTCAAAGCGGAGTTCGCCGGGTGGAGGGCCGCGGTTATCGCTCCGGAGGATGAACTCGGACGGGCCTTAGGCCTCAAAGCGTTCAAGGTGAGCGGCATCTTCAACGGCGAAATCCCCTGCAAACTCGTCCAAATCGATCTGACCGGGGACAACACCTTCCATATCTACCTCCCCCCCCTCGCCAAAGGCCCGTCGAAAGGCGGAGACGATTACCGCTACCGGGACAACACCGAAGACCTCTTGAACCGTTTGATCAAGAATGCCCGGATCAGGAAAAAGTACCTGAAAGAGAACGAGGTTACCTGTTACCGCCTCTACGACGCGGATATTCCGGAGTACGCCGCGGCGGTGGACGTCTACGAAAACCGTTGGCTGAATATCCAGGAATACACCCCTCCTGCGCGCATCGACGCCGTCAAGGCCCAGCGGCGGCTCCTTGATATCGTATCCACCGCGGCCGACGCAACCGGTATTCCGGAGGAACGGGTCTTCGTCAAGAGACGGAGCCGCCAGCGGGGAAGCGGCCAGTACGGGAAAATCGGGGATACCGACGCATATGTCACGGTACACGAGGGCGGGCTCCGGTTCCTGGTCAACTTTTCCGACTATCTGGACACCGGGATCTTTCTCGATCACCGGATTACCCGGGAGAGGATCCGCCGCGAAGCGGAGGGGAAGCGGTTCCTCAACCTCTTCTGCTATACCGGGACCGCCACGGTTTACGCCGCGGCGGGGGGAGCGGTCTCCACCTTATCGGTGGACGCTTCCAGGGGCTACCTCGACTGGGCACGGAACAACCTAATTGTAAACGGTATAAACCTCGAATCCCACCGGTTCGTCAAGGCGGACTGCATGGATTGGATAGAAAAAACGGGGCAAATTTTCGATCTCATCTTCATCGATCCTCCCACCTTCTCTAATTCCAAATCGAGAAAAGAGGATTTTTCGGTAGACCGGGACCACGAGGCGCTGATCCGCGGGGCGATCCGGAAGCTCCGTCCGGGGGGTAAAATACTATTTTCGACTCATTTCCGGAAATTTGAGCTTGCCGAAGGGCTTAAAGGAGACTTTACGGTAACCGAGATAACCGATGAAACGATCCCGCCCGATTTCGACCGTAACAAACGAATCCATCGGTGTTTCGAGATTATCCCATAGAAGACAAAAAACCGCCGCGGTACGCGGCGGTCGATAATTATTGTTTGATTCGGGCTTACGCTTCCGAAAAATCGTCCTTCGAGGCTCCGCAAACCGGGCAGACCCAGTCGTCGGGTACGTCTTCGAAGGCGGTCCCCGGCTCTACCCCGTTGTCGGGATCTCCCTCGGCCGGATCGTACACGTAACCGCAGATATCGCACACATATTTCTTCATGCTCTAACTCCTTATAATTTGGACTGCTACATATCTCCCTTCCAGAGACTGTGTATGTTACAGTACTCCCGGGCGTATACCGAAGACGCCGCTACACAGAATTCTGCGGAGGGCTCATCACCGGGCTTCAAAAACCGGCGATACGCCCTGCCGTCGGCGACGAGCTCGATCCATTCGATGTAGTGCTCGTCGGTCATCGGATGCAGGGTGGTTCCCACGGTCACCTTGTATCCCGTGTCGGTCTTTTCGATAACCGGCACGTGCTTTTCGGTGGTTTTATCGGCCGTCTGCTCGTCGAGGAGCTTCATCTTCTCACCGCAGCAGACCAGATCGCCGTCACCCCCGTGCACGACCTCCACGATATTCCCGCAGAGCTCGCATTTATACACTTCCAACTGTTTAGCCATATTTCTCTCTCCTTCCTGGCTTGAAATAACGTACAATACTGAAATTATACTAGCTGGCCCCTGAGCGGTCAAATGAATAGCTCATTCTTCTTCTAATTTTTGCGCATAATCCTCGAGCCGATGGATCAGCTCATCCACCCCCCGATCGTCGAAGACGCCGGCGGCATGCTCGATTCTTCGGGCAATGTTCTTGACCTCGGGATCGGAAAACCGGATACGCAGGAGTTCCGCTACGGTTTCGAGTTTCCGGGGATCGAAGATCGACCGGCTTTCCTTGAGATAGTTCAAAGCAACGGCAAGATCCCTGCGCTCAAGGACCGGATCGTGAGTCTCCTTCTCTTCCCGTCGGGAAACACCCATTCTCCGGCGGATCCTTTCGAACAGGGCCTCCCTGTCGACGGGCTTCGCAAGGTAGTCGTCACACCCCATATTGATGTATCTCTCAGCGTCCCCCTTCATGGCGTGGGCGGTGATGGCGATAACATAGAGGCTTTCGAGCCCGGGATCATTCCTGATCGCTTGAATTGCTTCTTCACCGTCCATCACCGGCATCTGCATGTCTAGGAGGAGAAGATCGTAGTCACCCCGTTTCAGTTCCTCTAGAGCGAGTCGGCCGTTGTCCACGACCGTCGCGGTCAGATTTATCCCCTTCAGGTAGGTAAGGATAAGCCTCTGATTGAGCTGATTGTCTTCGGCAAGGAGAATGGAAAAATCGGGATTAATCTTGCCTATATCGAAAAAGCCCCGCTTCCGTTCGGCAAAATATCTGTCGGGAATCGAAGAGACGATACCGCGTACTTTTTTACTCCGGTGTGCGATCGCCTCGTAATCGGGGGAGACGGAGCGGGCCTCCTTTTCGACGGCGGCAACCTGAATGTAAATCTCGGTCATGTTCAGATTCCCGGAAAACCCCTTTAAATCGTGGGCAATGAAGCGGATGTCCGCGGCCCGCCGCTTGAGGACGGCGTCCTCGAGTCGCTCGGTCTTTGCTCGGAGCCCCAAAAAGCTGTCTTCGAGGATGGCCTCGAGCTCACGATCTCCCTCGAGGGAATCGAACCACCTCCGGACCATGGCTTCCCCTTCGAGATCTCCCGCATTTCCCACCGCGACCCCTCCTTCGGTTCCCATCGGCGGCAAATCCACGGACAGAGTAAAGACCGAGCCCTCCCCCGGAATGCTCTGAACCTGGATGCGTCCCCCCATCATCTCGGCGAGACGCTTGGAAATGGCCAATCCCAGGCCGGTACCCCCGTACTTGCGTTCGGTGGAACTGTCGGCCTGCTCGAAGGCGGAAAAAATTGAAACAAGCTTGTCCTCGGATATCCCTATTCCCGTATCGGCGACGGTAATGATCGCTTCGGGCCGGACATAGCTGCATCGGAGGGTCACTCCGCCGCTTTTAGTAAACTTGACGGCGTTGCTCACGATGTTGATGATTATCTGAGAGAGCCTCAGCTCGTCTCCGTACACCGCTTCGGGAAGGTCGCCGTCGAGCAGGGAGAGAAAGGTAAGGTTCTTTTCCTCGGCCACCGGCTCGTACATGGACACGACATGCTCCAAAGCCTTCCGCAAGCTGAAGTACCCCGGCTCGATCTTGAGCTTTCCCGCCTCGATCTTGGAAAAGTCCAAGATATCGTTGAGAAGATTGAGAAGATTTTTCCCCGACTTCTTGATGATATCGAGTTTTTCACTTTTCTCCGCATTGGATTCCTCCTCTAAGAGGAGCTCGGTAAAGCCGAGGATCGCGTTCATGGGAGTACGGATTTCGTGGGACATATTGGCCAGGAACTCGCTCTTCATCCGGTTGGCGGCTTCGGCCTCTTCCTTTGCGTTCCTCAGCTCCTCCTCGGCCCGCCGCCGCTGGGTTATGTCCTCCTTGACCGCGAGATAGTTGATGATCCCTCCCGACTCGTCCTTGATCGGGGAAATAACCGCCTCTTCCCAATAGGTAGAGCCGTCCTTCCTCCGATTATGGAACTCCCCGTGCCACACCCGTCCGCCGGTTATGGTCGTCCACAGATCCGCGTAGTACTCATCGGGCTGATGCCCGCTCTTGAGGATCCTCGGATTCTTTCCCAAGGCTTCGTCGAGGGTGTAACCGGTGGTACGGGTGAAGGCCTTGTTGGCAAAGACGATGAATCCGTCCGGATCGGTTATCACGATGGTATTGGCGCTCTGCTCGACGGCGTAGGAGAGGAGGGTCAGCTCCCTCTCCGCCTTTTTACTGCCCGATATATCGGTCCCGTAGAAGAACATCTCATTACCCGAGGCCCCCATAATACCCGTGTAGAGGTGGGTCCTCCCCAGCCGGGAATCCTCGAACTGGGTATAGCCGTGGCGAAGCAAATCATCTTTTTCTGCTTCTCCATATCCGTGGAGAATATCCTCCACCGGTCTCCCAAGGAGATCCTCGGAAATGGTCCGGACCGCGGCGGGGTTGGTGTTCATGATTCTTCCCGACCGGTCGGTTTTGATTACAGGAGCCGGATTGAGCCGGAATATCCCCGCCTGATCGAGGACGTTTTCCTCCGCCGCTATTCTCTTCGAACGCATCCGGAGAAGGAGAAAGATAAGAAAGAACCCGAAAACCGCTATTGCCGACGCCGTTATCAGGGTCCTGGTCCTCAAGGGCCGATTCCGGGCTCGAAAAACATCCTCAGGAACGAAAGAAACGAGCTTGATCATGTACCGATATCCCTCGAAGGTACTCGAAAAGTCCGCTTCGACGCCTCTCTGCCGGTACTCCCGCTCCGCCGTAACGAGGGGATAGACGGTCCGGACTACGGTGAGGTTTCCCTCGGAATACCGGAACCCCTCCCCGAGGTCCTCTATCGTTTCCGAAACCCCCTCGGGAAGCTTCCCGAGCATCTCCTCTTCCCGGAGGAACTCCCATGAGGGATCATCGCCGCCGGAAACGAGCCAGAAACTCTCCTCGTTCGCGAGGATCAATTCGCCGTAGCTGTAATTTCGGGCCTCGGCGATCGCTTCGAGAATATTCGTTCCCCGGAGATCGAGGGCCACAATCCCGAAAAGCACATCCCGCGAGAAGACCGGGGTCGCTAATCGGATGACCGGAATACCCCTTTCTCCGTTGCGCCCCGAAGTCCGATCGAGGGGTGATATGTAAATATCCCCCTCTTTCAAGCCCCGGGCGCTCTGGAAGTAGTACCGCCCGCTCTTATCCCCGAGCTCTCCCGGTGTAGCTATCCGGGGACTCCCGTCGTTGTATTCGACCCTGACGAGCTCCTTTCCCATGGAATCGAGAATTCTTATATTCTCGTACACGAGCTTAGGCGCGAGAAACGACCTGTAGATCGGTCCGATCCGTTCGACATTTCCGGTACTCAAGGGTTCTCCCCTCAGGTTGATGAGATCCCCGATCCGGGAAATATAAAGGATATCCTCCACGGCATTGACGAAGCTTCTCTCGAGGATCCCGGTCTCTAAAGCGGTGTTCTTAAGCTCGTTGTTGAGGATTATATCCCTGCCGGTCCGTAATTGGATGCGGCAGAAGAAGAACGCGACTACCATAATTACGGCAAAGACGGGGAGAGAAACCACCGTTGTAATCCATAAATCCTTCAGTAAAGAGCGCGCTTTCCCGGGAACCCTCGCCGTCATCCTTCTTCCCACTCCAAGGACCTCTCCACCGCCCGGCGCCACAGCCCGTAGCTCCGATCGGCGTCCTCCGATTTCATCCGCGGTCGAAACTCCTTGTTTCGTTTCCAGAGGTCCGCGATCTCATCCAACCCCCCATAGACCTCCGTGGCGAGGCCGGCCAAAAACGCGGCTCCTAAGGCGGTCGTCTCTGTTATTAAAGGACGGACTACCGGGACCTTGAGGATGTCCGCCTGGAACTGCATCAAGAAATCATTGGCCGAAGCGCCCCCGTCGGCGCGGAGCTCCTCGACGATAACACCGCTGTCTTTTACCGCAGCGTCGATAACATCCCGGGTCTGGTACGCGATCGCCTCGAGGGCCGCCCGCACCACGTGGGACCTGCCGGTACCCCGGGTGATACCGATCATGGTTCCCCGGGCGGAGGCGTCCCAATGGGGTGAGCCCAGACCGACAAAGGCGGGAACAAAGTACAGCCCTCCCGCATCGGGAACGGAGGCCGCGATCTTTTCCGACTCCCCCGCCGTCTCGATAAGACCCATCTCGTCCCGGAGCCACTGCACGGCCGCGCCGGCGGAAAAAATGCTCCCCTCGAAGGCGTACACCGGCTTAGGACCTATCTTCCAGGCCACCGTTGTAACCAGACCCTCCGGCGCGGGGGTCATCTCCTCACCGGTGTTAATGACGACAAAACATCCGGTTCCGTAGGTGTTCTTGACCATCCCCCGGGTAAAACAGGCCTGCCCGAAGAGGGCCGCCTGCTGGTCCCCGGCGATACCGGTTACGGGAATCCCCCGGCGGCCGAAAAAAACCTCATCGAGCTCTCCGAAGAAGGCGGAAGAGTTCAAGACCTCCGGAAGATACGCCGGATTTATACCGAACCGCTCGCAGAGCTCCGCGTCCCAGGTCCCGGTGGTTATATTGAAGAGCATCGTCCTCGAGGCGTTGGTGATGTCGGTGGCGAAGCTCCGCCCCCGGGTCAGGTTCCACAACAGCCATGAATCCACCGTTCCCAAAGCAAGGGCACCCCGTTCGGCGGCATTCTTAACCTGAACGGAGTTGTCCAAAAGCCACCTCATCTTAGTGGCCGAGAAATAGGGGTCGAGAACTAAGCCGGTGTGTTCCCGTATTTTCCTGACGAGATCGGGATCACGCCTCAGCTCGACGCACAGCGGCTCGGTCCTCCGGCACTGCCAAACTATCGCGTTGTTCAGACATTTCCCGGTATCCCGGTCCCAAGCTACCACAGTCTCCCGCTGGTTGGCGATTCCCACCGCCCGGATTTCTTCCGGATCGATGCCCGCTTTCCGCACCGCCTTTTGCATAACCCGATATTGGCTCGCCCAGATTTCTCCGGGATCGTGCTCTACCCAGCCGGGGCGGGGAAAGATCTGGCGGAATTCCTCCTGGGACCCGGCTACGAGCATTCCGTCGGTGCTGAAAATCAGGGCCCGGGAGCTGGTGGTACCCTGATCGAGGCTCAATAGATAACCCTGCTTCATACTTAGGATTCAGCATAAAACAAAAAAGTACACAAGAACAAGGCGCCGGAAAGCGATTCCTCGGTTGATACTGCCGCGGGAAAACCGTACAATAGACACACATGAAAAAGGTAGTAATAGGTAATGATCACGGTGCGGTGGACCTCAAGCGCAGACTCGTCAAGTTCTTGGAAGATGAAGGGTATGAGGTGGTTAACATGGGAATCGACAGCGAAGACGCCGTGGATTATCCCGATATGGCAAAGGTGACCTGCGCCGAGTTCAAAAAGGGCGGGTACGAGTTCGGGATCTTGAGCTGCGGGACCGGAATCGGTATTTCCATATCCGCCAATAAGATCCGCGGCATCCGGTGCGCCCTCGTACACGACCTCTTTACCGCGGAAAAGGCCCGGACCCATAATAACGCCAACTTTATCGCCCTTGGGGGCAGGTTGGAGTTTCCGGCATCCCCCGAAGAGATTGTGGGGAAATTTATGTCCTCCCGGTTCGAGGGAAAGGATCGGCATTAGCGCAGAGTGGACAAAATCATGAAGCTCGAGGATTCGGAATCGTGAAGGTGATCTTCAGTCCCCGGGAAACCGGCGCCTGTCCCCTGTGCAGGAAGGCAGACCGCTGCCCCTTGAAGAAACGGTTAATCGATTCCCTCCATGATCACGAGTCGGTGAACGGAGGCTGCTTCGAGATCGTTGTCTACGTGTGTCCGTATTTTATCGAACAGGCTTAATTCCTCCGGCCGAAAATACGCAGAAAGAACAAGAACAGATTGATAAAATCCAGGTAGAGCTTGAGGGCCCCTATAATGGAGAGCTTCAGATACATCACCTCCCCCGCCTGGCCGCTCATCTCGTCGCTCATCTTTTTGATACGCTGGGTGTCGTAGGCGGTAAGACTAAGGAATACCGCGACTCCCACAAGAGAGACGATCCAGTCCAAGACGGAGCTTCGCAGGAACATGTTCACCAAGGATGCGATAATGATCCCGATGAGCCCCATGAACAGGTAACTCCCGATTCCCGACAGATCCCGCTTGGTAATAGTTCCGTAGATACTCATTCCAGCGAAGGTCCCCGCGGTTACGAAGAAGGCCCGGGCGATATCGGCTCCGGTATAAGCCAAGAAGATGATCGACAGGGTTATCCCGTTTAAAATCGCGTACGCCGCGAAGCTCAAGGTGGCCGCCGCCGGGCTCATCTTCATGATCCGGGCCGACAGGTATATGACCAGCCCTATCTCCACGATAAAGAGCACGAAGAAGAGCATCTGGTTCTGAATAAGGGTCCGGACAAAGGCGGTGTTGTTGCTGACCGCGTATGCCACCACCCCTGTCAGAGCGAGGCCCACGGTCATCCATATGTAGACGTTCCGCATAATCGTGCGGACTCCGGCCGCTTCGCCGAAGACGGCTGTAGAACGGCGGGTATTTTCGTATCTATCGGACATTTCTATCCTCCTTCGGGGGAATATACTCCAACCCGTTACCGTTCATCAAGAGGCGTGTATTCGCTCCCGAACTTACCGGTATAGATGGCCCGGGGGCGGAAGATACGGTTGTGCTTGAGGTACTCGAGGACCCGGGCGGTCCATCCGGCGACACGGGCTACCGCGAACATGGGGGTAAAGAAATCGGTGGGAATACCCAAGGATTTATAGACGAATCCCGAATAGTAATCCACGTTGGGGAAGATCTTCTTTTCCTTACCCAGGGTGTCCAAGACTTTTGTCTCGAGGCTTGCCGCCGTCTTGAAAAGCCCGCTCATTTCGGGGTGCTGCTCGACGAGTATCTCCGCTAAGGGGGCCAAAACCCGGGCCCGGGGATCGTAAGCCTTGTACACCCGGTGTCCGAAGCCGTTGATCTTGGATTTCGATGCCAATTGGGACTCGAACCAGGCGTCGAGGTTCTCTTCGGAGCCGATCCCTTCGAGCATCCGCATGACTTGCTCGTTTGCCCCGCCGTGCAGCGGTCCGTTCAGTGCCGCGATACCCGAGCCGATGGAAAAGTAGATGTCCGACAGAGTGGATGCCACCACCATCGCCGCGAAGGTGCTCGCGTTCATGCCGTGATCGGCGTGGAGGATGAGGCATATATCCATGATCCGTTCCTCCACGGGGGTAGGCCTCCTGCCGGTGATCATGTACAGCAGATTCGCCGCGTGGCCGAGCTCCGGGTCCGGCTCGATAGGGAGATGTCCGGCCCGAAGCCTCGCTATGGATGCGGCGATAGTGGAGACCCCCGCTATCAGTTTATAACAGCTCTCCATGCCCTCGGCGCTGTGGACCTTCTTAGATTCCTTGGCCGGCTTCTTATACTGCTTCTTGCTGAACTCGTATATCGCGTGCTGATACCCGATGGGCTTTGTCTCCATGGGAATGGAATCCTCGTCCGCGGCGATGGACGCGGTCTTAGGGGTCGCCGCATCCTTGTCCCGGAAGGTTTGCTTCTGCCTCATGAGAAGTGTTCCGAGGCGAAGTGCCGCCATGGGACTCATATCCTGAACGGGAAAACTCATCAGCGAGCGGTTGGTTTCGGTCAGGTAGCGGTATTCCGCAAGCTTGGCTCTATAATCTTGGAGCTGGTTCGTCTTGGGGAGCTTCCCGTGAAGGAGGAGGTAAGAAACCTCCTCGAAGCTCGAGTGCGCGCAGAGATCAAAGATGTCGTATCCCCGATAGATGAGCCATCCCTTGGTGCCGTTAACGTATCCTATCTTGGTCTCGCAGGCTATGGCTCCTTCGAGGCCCGGGCCGACGGTGCACTGAACCGGCCACTCCTGCTTTTTGGTCAGCTCGGGTTCCGGCTCGAATTCGGTTTCCTTGTACGCTTCGGACTTTGCCTGTAAGACGATATCGGAAATTGCATGTACATCGTCGGAAGAAAAATTCTCCATCTTCATCTCCTCATAGTTTTTTAAGTGTTTTCAATGTTACCGCGGCGGTTAGACAGGGAATTACCGGGTTCGTCCCTATTATAGGGTAAAGAATCTCAGGATGCAATGGAATGCCGGATTTCCGAAGGCGGAGAAGCAGAATGACCCACCCGATTTCGGGCGTTTCGGAAAAGGTGTGTCGTTTTGATACACAGTTTCAGGGTGCCGCCTCCGGGCCCTCCGCTCCCACGACCGTACCTCTATAATTCTTTGATATATAAGTATTTATTTTACACCTTCGTCCGATCATAATTGGCACATTCCTTGCATAGAAATTTATAAAGACTATATTTAGATAGGAGGTAAACGATATGGCACTTATCAGATGGCGAAACGATCTTTTCAATCCCTTCAGCGATTTGGACAGACTCCAGGACGACATCAATCAGCTCTTCAACGGCACCCGGGGTCCCGCTCCTCAGCAGGGGATCTTCGATCGTACAATCTCACCGGCCATCGACATGGTCGAAACCAAGGATGAGTTCATCGTCATGTGCGACCTACCCGGTGTGTCCGGTGACGACCTCGACATTAGCGTCACCAAGGACGTGCTGACCATCAAGGGCGAAAAGAAGGGTGAAGTGAAAAAGGAAGAGTCCCAGTACTACCGCCGAGAAAGCTGGTCGGGATCGTTCCAGCGGACCATCGCCCTTCCCACGGGAATCGATTCGGACAAGGTCGAGGCCGGCTTCCATAACGGTGTGCTCGAGGTGAAGCTTCCCAAGCGGGAAGAGGTAAAGCCCAAACAAATCAGTATCAAGGCTCATTAATCAGGCGAGATAAGGAGGAATACTATGGCGAAGGACAAGGAATTAGCGAAAGAACAAGAGCGGCCGCGGTTGAGAGGCCGGTGCGACATATGCGAAGAGGAGGGAAAGATAATCCTCCGTCTCGAGATGCCCGGCGTCGACAAGGGGAATCTCGACATCAACGTGAACAACAACCAGCTCGAGATCATCGGGCACAAAAAGGACCCGGACATCGACGGAAACTATCTCGTCCGGGAACGGACGCGGGGCGACTACTTTCACCTCTACACCATCGACGAGACCGTCGACCGGGACAAGATCGACGCCTCCCTGGAAAACGGGATTCTCACCGTTACCCTTCAGCTGAAGGAAGCGGAAAAGCCGAAAAAGATCGCGGTAAAGACGGGTAAATAACGTCCCGATCTTATACGGAACAATTTGAAAACCGGCCCCACGGCACCATACGCCCGGAGGGCCGGTTTTTTTTATCCGCTTGTTTCACTCGTATTCGCCGTGCTATAGTTTAAATAGATTTCGATGAAAAACCGGCGCCGACTCATACCCCTATTCCTCGGTCTCCTAGGCTGCGCGGCGCTCACTTTAGGCGCGGCCGGCTGCGGCATGAGTGTTCCTTTTCTCTACGTAGATGTAGAGTCTGATTACTACTTTCCCGACGAGGTGAGGATACATTATCTCTTTCAGAGCGAATCGGAATTCCAGGCCTGCCGGATTACCATCAGCAGCCCTTCTCTTCCGGAAGACGAAGTTATCATCGAAGAGGAAGCGGTCCTTCCGAACCAAGGAAGTCTCGGCTGGTGGGAGCTCGCCCCAGGCGCATACACCCTCCGCTTTTCGGTGCTCTCCCGGCGGGGAACGTCACTGAATGTTCTCCCCTTCTTGGATAAGAGCTATGATTTTGTCGTACACTAAATACAGGAACCGCAGATGAAGGATATGAGGCAGAAATCCATAACCTCCGCCGTATTCGCTCTTCTTATCCTGACGTTCGGCTTTTTATCGATGAGCGGCTGCTCCCTCGGCTCTTCGGGAAATTTGGTTTTCAACCTCTATCTCGACGGGTATCCCGCGGGAAACGAAGTGAGTTCCGGGGTCAGCATAGGACACGGAAGTACAGGCAGAAATCTATCCGAAAATATCGATCTTTCGGGTTCAAATTACGGCTACGCCCTCTTCTCCGGGGTCGACGAGGGAACCTGGACGGTTTCGGTGTCGATGCAGGACGGTGATGCCCTCTTAGGCGCCACCGAGTTCAGCGTCGAGGTCTCTCCCGGGGAATCCGTTACCACCGTCGTCAGGGGCACATACTCCGGCGGAAGCATGACCTTCGGAGTTACTACGAGCTCGACGGAGGTCACGACCGATCTCGAGATATACGAGCTGGATTCGTTCTTGACTATCCAGCGGAATCCCGGAATGCCTGATCCGGAGGAATCGATCCGCGGGGCGGCCTTCGGCAATTTCACCTCCGCCGCCTGGGGAAAGTTTACCTTCCCCGACGGTTTCACCGTCTCCGCCGGAACGAAAAATTTCTTAGACGGGGCTTTTATGTCCGTCCAAGACAGTTACATCGATGTGGTCCGCAGGACTGAACTGCTCGAGGGAAACTGTACCCTCGAGGTGAAGGACATAAACGGCGTGTCCAAGGCCGCCGCGGATACTATCGGTTTCCGCCCGGACACCGATTTCATTCCCGTTATCACGAGCCACACCGACGAAGGAAATATTATCGGTGGAGAAACCGTCTCGGGAGATCTAGTCGATTATCCTG
Source organism: Spirochaetia bacterium (assembly GCA_046542935.1). GTDB lineage: Bacteria > Spirochaetota > Spirochaetia > SPDA01 > CAZSGZ01 > JBKHAJ01. The sequence continues at coordinate 12,469 of JBKHAJ010000011.1, forward strand.
AACTAGAGACCGTGGCGATAGTGGTGTTTGATGAAACTACACCGGAGACGACGGTTTTTTCGGATGTCGCTTACTCGCCTGGATCGGCATTCACTTTCGGTCCTTTACCCGCACTAGCAGCGGGATATTACCGTGTCATCGTAATAACAACTGATATACATTTGGAGCTAACCGAACTCAATGCATTGGACAACTACGAATCGGGAGGGCTGCCGATTCAAACGGCTTTTCACGCCGGCGAAAATATGGATGTTTTCGCGTATCACGAAATTCGGGTGAACAGACCCTAGGAGTAATCGAGCATGAAACGGGTACATTTTTACATACTTGCTTCCGTTATCTTACACCTTCTCTTCCTGTCCGGCTGCATCCCGGGGATTACCGATCACCTCGGAACGGTAACGAGCTCCCTCGAGGTGTCCGGTTATACGGGAAGCACCGATACCTCCGTACTGTTTACCGTGGATAAAACTGATGGAGAAGGCTACATATCCCGGTCCATCCCCGCCGACTCGAGTAACTACGCGGAAGGGAGGTTCCAGGAGCTTGAGCCGGGCATGTGGGAACTGACGGCCTCCTTCATGGACGGTTCGACCGCGGTAGATAGTCACACCGTAGCGGTAGAGGTCCTTCCGGGCGAAACCTCGAGCGTCACGATCACCGGAACCTACGAGAGCGGCACGGACAGCATAACCTTCATCGATTCCGTATCAATCTCCGGTTCAGATACCACTATAGAGTTTACCGATATGAACGCCGTCATCGTCGAGGAGAGGCGGATGTGGGACGATTCGGCAACCGATCCCGATATGTGGACCCAGGTGACGGCATCGGGAAGTTTCGGATCGGCAATAGGCGGAAGCATTCTTTTTCCCGACGGAACACTATTCGATATCGCAACGAGCAGGAGTTTTTCGTACGCGTCCCGGGTCGATGAGACTGAAATGTGGGCCTCCCGGAGCACCGGAAACGACGAAATCGCCGGCACCTACGTGGTCAGCCTCTACGATATCAACCATACTACCCGCTCCGGAACATATGAGGTGGATGTGGATCTAAGCGAAGTATCGGCTCCTGATGTAATCTCGCCTATCGACGGAGATCCATTATCCGGGGGGGCCATTGATTGGGATTATGGAAGTGTCGGTCATATAACCTATACCTATGTCTTCGTTATTGAGGATTACTCGGCACCCGTATGGCACGCCAACGAAATAGCCGGTGTAACGGGAACGGATACAACTTCCCCCCCCCATGGCTGGATCTGACTACGAAATATTCGTTCTTTTTACGGACGCCCGAATATCCCCGACTGTTTATACCGATATCAGGGACAATGCGGATGGATGGAACGGCATTATTACGCGGATTCTTCGGGATTACGACAGTGATATCGATTATGTCGGAGTCGCACGGTTGAATGCAACGGGATCCTGATGAAAAAGGACAGAAGGAAGCTATCCCGATCGTCGATGCCCCTGTTAATTTCGGGAGTACTCTTTCTTACGTTTCTATTTGTAGGCTGTTCACTCTCGCCGCAAGGTAATCTCGCCTTTTTCTTAGAGCTGAAGGATTACACTGCGGGACTCGAAACCGAACTCGGGCTAAGGCTCGATAATGAGACGAATGGAAAAACCCTCGAACAGACCGTAAGGTTTGACAACTCCGATTCCGGTTCCGCACTCTTTTCCGGAACTCCTGAGGGAACATGGACAATCACGGCATCAATTCTCGAAGGGGAGAATATGCTCGGAGAAGAACAGTTTACCGTCGAAGCTGTCCCGGGAGATACGGTAACAAGCCGGATTACAGCGGAGTATACGAACGGGAACTTCGATTTCAGCGTTACGTCGAGCTTATCACAAGTCGAGTCGTCGATAGAACTTACGGAATTCGAAACCTTCATTACCGCCGGGCGGAATATCGGCATGACGAATCTCGATGTGGGGACACGATCAATCGCCTACGGTACTTTCCATACCGTACACTGGGTCCAGCTCGCCTATCCCGAAGGTCTCAATGTAACTGCCGGCTCGAAAAGCTCCTTCGACGAGGTTTATTTCAACGTCCACACCCCTTCCGTCGATTTCTTTAGACCCGGGTATGTCGAAACCGGCGACTATTCGTTGACTCTCGAAGATACGAATGGTACGGCCGTAACCTCCTACGATTCCATCGATTTTCTTTCCGATCCTGCCTTTACACCGGAGATCACCGCACCCCCGAACGACGACGATCCCCTCTCAGCCGGTTCTCCCGTGGATTGGATAAGCGGAAACGCCCCGGAAGTTGTCACGGTAGGCATCATCCTCTACGAGGAAACTCAGCCCGAGGTTCTCATCCACGCTGAAGTTTCCTATACACCCCAAACTACATCTCAATTCATTATACCGGCGGGATCGATTGATCCTTCAGAATGGTATCGTGTGATTATTTTTACAACGGATGCTAGGGTAACGGAAAATGAGATCGGAAACTTCGAAAGCTATCGGGCGATAGACCTTCCCTACCAGGCGGCAAAGCACATCGATGAAAACATCACCATATTTGCCTATTACGAACGGAGAGCAGACGGTACATAAAACAATTGCATCGGCGCGGCCCGGGTCCGCGTCACCGGATAGCCCATATAGCAGGGCCGCCGGACGACCCTACTCCGGCATTTCCATGTACACAAGGTCCATGACCATGGGGCTGCGCTCCGTTGAGAGGCGGGAGACGAGGTTGGCCGCTATCCGGCCGGCGGAGACGTCGTAGACCTCACCGGTGGCAACGGGGACCTCACCCGAAGCGGTACGCCGCTTTATGATAACGGTGTTCCCTTGGGTGATGGGGACGGTCACTAAGGGCTCGATGACGATCCTGCCCGCGGCCACCGAGCTGACCGTTCCTATCAGCCTGGTCTCTCCGACCTGAATGAGCCTGGCCTCCGCCGCTCCCGCCTCGAGGATCCCCTGAAGACGGTCGACAATACTCCTAAACAGCCTGTCCTCCTCCGCTTTCCGCTCGAGCTGCGTACGGATACTCTCGCTCTCGGTCCCGCTTACGTAACCTAAGTAGTCCAAGACCGTCCCGTAGACCTCTTCCCGAACGTTTTCGACCGGCTCGGGGCGGGCTGTCCCCGCGGCCCGGGCTAACGTAAGCTCCTCCTGGAGCTCCTCGATACGGGACTTAAGCCCGCTTACCGCCTCTTCATCGGTTTCGGTCTCTTCGGTGAGGGCGGTTACCCTCTCCCGGGTTTCTTCGAGACTTTCCCTCGCCTCCGCGAGATTTTGACGGGCTTCCGCGAGATCCGCCTCGAGGGCTCGTATCCTCTCTTCCCGGGAACCTGTCTCCCTTCGGAGCTCGGATTCGAGCCGTGATTCCAGCTCCTCAGCTTCCGCCGCCGCCTCCCGGCTGAGCGCTGTTTCGATACCCGACACAGCCTCTTCCGCCAAGTTGGAACGGGGTCCCGCGGCCATGACCGCCGCCTGCCGGAACTCCTCTAATGCATCGTCGGTATTTCCCTCGGATAGGAGCTCCTCCGCGGCTTCGATCCTGCCGCGGATGGCCCCGGCGGTGCGGTTTTCTTCGATCGAACGAAGGGCCGTATAGGCCTCGTTCATCGCGGGGATTGTTTCGAGAGCGCGGGTGTAGATCCGCTCGGCCTCCTCAAAGCGCCCTTCCTCGCGGGCGGAGTTTCCCCGATTAACGACTTCCCGGGCGTTTACCACCAGGTTGGCCGCATCCAGAAGCGAAGCGTCTCGGGTCGCCGCCGGCGCGGCTTGGGCCTCGAGATTCTCCCGCAAGTTATCGATTATAAAGAGCTCCACCCTCCGCCGGTCGGCAACCGTCGGCAGGGTCTGAATATTCGGAGCGTTGAGGAACTCTTTTAAGTTGTCGAGCTCGGACAAGGCGGTATCTATGTCGCCTTCCCGAATTTTCTCGATAATTGAAGAATAGGCCCCGGTTATCTGGTCGTTCACCAACGATTCCCGCTCGCGAAGGGCGGTAAGCTCCCGCAGACGCTCCTCCGCCTCGGTAGAGCGGGTTTCGAGCTCTTGACGTTCGGCTTGGAACTGGGTACGAAGCTCCTCCTCCCGCTCGAGGGCCTCCTGTCTGAGCTGTTCCCTTTCCACGCTCGCCTCTTCGAGGATCTCCTCGGCCAAAGTCCGGGCTTCGGCGAGTTCCTGTTCCCTCTGACGTATCTCGGCCTGGGCCTCGGCGCGGAATTCTTCGAGTTCGTCTTGCGCCTCGTTCAAGCGCTGCTGCTCGAGGGTGTCGAGACGCTCACTTATGTCCTCCCGTGATACGCCTTGGGCCTGCAGGCGCCGCCGTTCGGCCTCGAGCTCCGCCTCGAGACGGGAGCGGAGCTCCGCCTCGCGGCTTTCGATCCTCTCATCCATGGACTGTCGGAGTTCCCGGCTCTGCCTGTCGAGTTCGTCGAGCTCCTGCCGGATCCGGCCTATCTCCATTTCCTTCTGTCTGAGCCGGGCCTCCGATTCCCTCCTCATCTCTTCGATGAGCCGCCCTTCGGTAGAGAGATAACCCCGACTTTCCTCGGACAACGATTCCTGACGGGTCTCGAAGTAGCGGAAGGCGTAAAAAATCCCCCCGGCGGCAAGGGCGAGCAGGATAACGTTCATAAGGAGGGGAAAGAGGCCCCCGCCCCGCTTGGCCTTGAGCCTAAACATTTCTCCGGTAACCGGGATCCTGTTCGTCTCGACGACGTGATCGATCTGCTCGAGGATCTCCTTCCGGTCTTCTTCGGTAACGTTCGAATCGTCTACAAAGATAAAATCGCCGTTGTGTTCTTGCTCCGGAGTGTAAATCGGTCCGTCACTCATAATCTTTACTATAATCGGCAGAGACGGTAAAAAAATGCACTAATTCAGGCCGGTATTATGCCGATCCATATTATAAGGTGAACATACGTCCAAAGATCATCCTCAGTGTTCTGCCGCTCCTTATCGCATCATTAGGCATTACCGGCGCGGTCTCTTCCCTGAGCGCACGGAGCGGGCTTACCCGCATCGGCATGCAGTTCCTCGGATTCAAATCGCAGGAGCTCAACAAATACGCCGAAAACCAGTGGAACCTTCTAGTCCAGAACAATTTAGCCGGTCAACAGGAATATGTCCAGGTATCGAAGAATGCCGTCTCATCTTACGCGGCCACCCTCATCCGCAGCCGTTCCGATGTCATTTTCGGCATGAACACCGAGGGGGATATCACCTTCTCTACCCAGGAGGTGGATCCGGAGCCCGATGAGCTCGCCCGGCTCGCCGCGATGGTGGACACCGCCCGGGAGGGGTGGATCGAGTTTTCCCTATCCGGGACTTCCCGGGTAGGAGACGTCTTCTTCTACGAGCCCTTCGGTTGGAGCTTCTTCGTCACCGAAGAGCGGGAAGCCTTTTATCGGGAAGTGACGCAGATAACTTACCAGAGCGGTATTATCCTAGCCGGCGCCGTAGCGGTTTCAGTCATCCTCCTCCTGATTTTCGCGGGCTACTTGACCCGTCCCATCAAGCGGGTGGTCCGCACCATGCGGGGAATCATCGAAGAGAACGATCTGTCCCAGCGGGTGACCGTTGAATATCGGGACGAAATCGGCAACCTTGCTAATACCTTCAACATCATGGTGGCGGAGCTCGAAAAGGCCTATCAGCAGATCAAGGGTTTCGCCTTCAAAGCGGTCATGGCCCAGCGGAACGAGCACAAGGTCCGGAACATTTTCCAGAAGTACGTTCCCAACGACGTTATCGATACCATCTTTTCCAATCCAGAATCGATGCTGGTCGGAGAAAACCGGGTCTTAGCGATCCTCTTTTCCGATATCCGGAGCTTTACCACCATCTCGGAGGGATTCATGCCCGACGAGCTGGTCGCCGCCCTCAACCGCTACTTCGAGATAATGGTGGACATCATCATGGAGCACGGCGGGGTTATCGACAAATACATCGGCGACGCCATTATGGCCTTCTTCGGAGCTCCGGTGAAGCACCCCGACGACGCCCTGCAGTCGGTCTTAGCCGCTTTGGAGATGCAGGAGGCCTTGAAAGATTTCAACCGGCAGCAACAGAACGACGGAAGACCCGCCTTCATTACAGGAATCGGAATCAACTACGGAGTGGTTACGGTGGGAAACATCGGCAGCGAAAAGAAGATGGACTACACCATTATTGGGGATATGGTCAACCTCGGAAGCCGCCTTGAAGGGCTCACCAAACCGTACAGGCAGGACGTTATCTTTTCCAACAGCGTCTATCAGAAGGTCAAGGGGGATCTCCCCTGCAGACTCATCGATAAGGTTGTGGTCAAGGGAAAGACCATGGGTGAGAAGATCTTTACCGCTAAGAAGAGCCTTACCGATCCGGAACGGGAGGCCTGGGCCGACTATCACAAGGGTCTTAAGCGGTACTATGGAAGGGATTTCAAGCGGGCTATCCGGTTCTTCGAAAACTGTAAAAAACGGATCCCCGATGATTATCTCTCGCAGATGTTCATCGAACGGAGCCGGAAGTATATGAGCTCACCGCCCCCCGAAGACTGGACCGGAGTCGAAATCCTCACTTCGAAATAGCGGCCAATTCCCGTTCAAGCTTGAGAATCGCATCGTCGAGCTCCCTGATGCGCCGGTTTATCTCCTTCGGTTTCGGCCTCACGAAGGCGATGATAACCGAAGAACTCAAGCTCGCCCCGGCGGTCAACGCCATTACATTGGCCAGTATGTTCATGCCGTCCATCTTCCTCAGATTCCCCACGGCATCGGGGCCGCCCGGATCAGTCAGATACCGCTCCCAGTAGGTGTTCCCCGCGATCAGCCCTCCGGTCATCCCGCCCAAGGACACCAGTCCGAACCCGAGCATGGTGTAGACGGCCCCTTTGCTCAAACGCTCGTCCGTCTTGGCATCGAGGAGATCTTCCCTCGCCTCCGCCTTAAGTCTTTTCAGATGTTCGATCCGGCCTAACAGATACGATCGCCTGAGCCGCTCGTATTCTTCGTCGCCCGGGGTACGGGCTGCGAGCTCGGCATCTATCTTCTCGATCTCCCCGGTATAGCGGCCCAAATCGGGCTTCGCCGCTACCGAAACGAGTCCGGTCACGAGAGACGTGAGGGCAAGCCCCCCCAGGGTCCCTCCGGTTACTTGGTAAATCGTGTCGAAAGTTTCGAAACTATCCGCGTAAGGATCCCCCGAAGATATGCGCTCTTGCCGTCCGTCCACGACGTCAGCCATGACGAAGGGGATCCAGGAGATAGCCGCCAGTCCGAATCCGACACCCGCGGCGGCTTCGGTAAAGTTCCGGTTGCGGACGACCCTCCTATCCGCCCGGGGGAGGTTTTCGATCCGGTCGTTTCGGTATTCTTCGAGCTCTTTCACGGAAAAAGAGGTAAAATCTCCGGCGGGGGGTGCGTTTATCGTATTGATCAGGAAGGGGATTGCACTGACGAAGGCCGCCGCCGAAACCACGAGACTCGCCGTGGAGAGGCCGCCGTACATCCGCCAAGCCGACTGGAGGGTAGCGGCGTTGGAAGGGGATGTCGTGGTGATGTACCTGTCGTAGGCAACATTCGAGAAATGGGTAAAGAGATTGTATGCGCCCAAGGAGAGGAATGAGGTGCCGAGGGCAAGCCCTAATCCGAGGCCGGGACCGTAGCCCCCCTCTTCTATCTCGGCCCCGCCGAAGCTCACACCCTCGAGTGGCGACGGCACAGTTTCATCTCGGGGGAGATGCTGCAGGGCATACTTTTCCTCGGCAACGAGGAGCAGCATCTCCGCCTCCCGGGCTAAGTCGGTATAGATCGTCCCCTCGAGGCTCCCGGAAAGCTCCTCGATAGATTCCAGGTCCTCTTCGGTCACCCGGTACTCCTCATCGAGGATCCGGGCGAGATCACGTACCCCCGCGGCGAGGGAATCGGCATCTTGAGGGTAGACTCCCGCCGCGGCGAAGAAAAGGGCCAGCACAATACCAATATGGAAAATCTTCCTTTTCGTCATCCGCCGCCTTCTCCATCGTTAAGGAATGCGTCTACTTCCCGGGTCAGCTCCCGGATCGAGCGGCTCAAGTCCTCATCGGCCCCCTCGATATCATCCAAGATCTTTCGGGCCTCGAAATACTCTTCGTCGAGATAGAGGTAATAGGCTAGGGTATAGGCATATTGCGGTTTGTTTTCGGAGTCCCCATAGCGTTCGAAAAGTCCGCGGTAGGCGCCGATGACCCGATCGATATCCAGATCACCGGAGGTATACTGCCTCTCCCGGATTTGGGCCCTGTAGAAATCGATGGATTCCCGGGTGTGGAGGGGGTCATAGAACACCATCTGATCCAAATTTTCGAGGGCCCTCTCGTACCGGTTCAGGGAATAGAATATATCGGCGAGGTTCTTGCAGGTCTTGTCGTAGAGATCGGGAAGGGGATACCGGTTCTTGACGATTTTCAGCTCCTGGAGGCTGAGCCGGGTATCTCCGAGAATGTAATGAATCCGGGCGAGCTTGTACAGCGCCTGGGGATAGTAGGGGGAATCGGGAAAACCGGTAAGTATCGATCGGTAGAAGTCCACCGCCTCCTGGAACTGCTCACCGGCGATACTCTGCTCGCCTAAGGCATAGAGGACCGCAGGATCGTCGGTAATGCGGCCGCCGGGGACCTCCCGGACCGGAAATTCCCGCTCGAATTTCCGCTTTCTCCCGAGGAGGGTCAGGTCCAGGGCGAGCATCCCCCCGGTGAGAACGTAACTGGTAACCGACGCGGGCGAGAGGGCGTGCCGCGCCGGATGGGGATTCAGAATGTTCTCCACCGTCAAAAGCCCCGAGATCACCGCCATAATGGGAAGTCCGATGTGCATCGCGGTGAGGAGTTTCTGCCCCGGATACACGGGATCGATATAAATGACCCCTTCCTCTCTTCGAATTGTATATTCCCCCTCCGGGAGGTCTAAGCCGTACGCCCCGGGAAGGGTGGTCCTGCTGTTTACGACTATTTTATCCTGGGACTGGAAAAAGGGACGTACCGTGTCGGCGGTCAAGTCGGCCGAGGCCGTGCGGGGTTCGGCGGCTGTTACCTCGACACGTACCTCGGCGGGGCGGAACCCCTCCTTGGTAAGAATGACGGCGTACGATCCCTCTTCGAGGTCCGTGAGAAGCACGGGAGTCTGTGCGGAGAGCTCCGCTCCGTTCACCTCTACCGCGCAGTTTATGGGATCCGAGGTGATGAAAAGAACGCCTGTTCCGGGATTTTCGCTCTGCTGGGGAAAGGAGGGCGTGACGAGTACGGTGAGTAGGACGAAGATACCGGCGGTAATCCTGGCTGCCATGCTACAGAAATGAGTCTACTGCGTGGCAAAGTTTAATGCAAGATATTTGATGTTTTCATAGCGGGGAATTTTTCACCCCAATTTCCCCGGATGGTGGGCATTTCCAGACGCCTTTCGAGGATCTTCATGTATTCTTTCCGGGGAATTTCCACCGCCCCCATGCGCTGGAGATGGGCGGTATAGACCTGACTGTCGATACAGTCGAAACCCACACGCTCGAGCCGGGCAACGAGATATACCAGGGCCGTCTTGGAGGCGTCGGGGACGTGACTGAACATCGATTCCCCGAAGAACATGGCCCCGAGGCTCACTCCGTAGAGCCCTCCGGCAAGTACCCCTTCCTTCCATACTTCGACGCTGTGGGCGTATCCGAGCTCGTGGAGGCGTTGATATCCTTCGGTCATCTCGTCGGTAATCCAGGTACCGGTCTGACCTCGGCGGGGGACATTCCGGCAGGCTGTAATAACCCCGTCGAACTCGGAATCCAGGGTGACCGAAAAGCGGTCCTGCCTCAATACTTTTCTTAAGGATTTGGATACGTGGAGATCGGCGAACCGGAGGATAAACCGGGGGTCCGGGGACCACCAGAGGATGGGCTCCCCTTCGGTATACCAGGGGAAAATGCCCTGGGTGTAGGCGGATATGAGCATTCCCGGGCTCAAGTTTCCCCCGGATGCGACGATTCCCTCGGGGGTGCTCTCGCTTACCGGAGGAAATTGGAACCGTTCATCTTCACCGAAGTAGGGAAAACCCGCGTCTTCCATCGACCGGCCCGCTACTTCATGACCCGGATGCTCACCTCACCGCTTTCGATATCCGCTACGGCCTTCCCACCCTCGGAAAGCTCCCCGAAGAGAACGGCGTCGACGAAGAAGTTCTTGATCTTCTCCTGGATAAGCCGGGCGATGTTCCGCGCCCCGAATTCGGGGGAGTATCCCTTTTCCGCGAGATATTCCCGGCAACGGTCTGTTACCTCGAGGGTGACCCCTTTTTCTTCGAGCCGGCTCTGGAAAATTTTCAGCTCCTTGTCCATGATCATGAGAACGATCTCTTTGCTCAGCCGGTTGAAGGTGACGATCTTGTCGAGGCGGTTCCGGAACTCGGGGGCGAAGATCCTCTCGACCGCGTCCCCTATCGCCTGGGCGTCTATCCGGCGCTCCCCGAAACCGATCATCGGCTTGCCGATATCCCTGGCCCCGGCGTTGGAAGTCATAATGATAATGACGTTCCGGAAATCGGCCTTCCGTCCGGTATTGTCGGTGACGGTGGCGTAATCCATCATCTGAAGCAGCACGTTATAGACATCCTGATGGGCCTTTTCCACCTCGTCAAAGAGAAGGACGGCATGAGGAGTCTTCCGTATGGCGTCGGTTAAGAGTCCCCCCTCTTCGTACCCCACATAACCGGGGGGGCTCCCGATGAGTCTGGCCACGGTATGCTTTTCCTGATACTCGCTCATGTCGAAGCGGTGGAGTGCTATTCCCAAGGTGTCGGCGAGCTGCCGGGCGAGCTCGGTCTTTCCGACTCCGGTGGGTCCGACGAAAAGGAACGAGGCCACCGGCTTGTTGGGATCCTTGAATCCCGCCCGGGAGCGCTTGACCGCCTGGACAACCTCGCTTACAGCGTGTTCCTGGCCGTAGACCTCGGAGGTAAGGCGTTTCTCGAGATCCTTCAAGACCTCCTGCTCACTCACGGTAACGCTCTTCTCCGGTATTCGGGCTATTTTGGAGACTACCACTTCGATGTCGTGCTCGGTAATCTCCACGGAATTCGCGGTCTTGTCTTCCCGGTCCTCTTTGAACGCTTTGATTCTCATATATGCGCCGGCTTCGTCGATCACATCGATGGCCTTGTCGGGAAGATGACGCTCATTGATGTACTGGGCGGAGAGGTCAACCGCGGCCTTCAGCGCCTCTTCGGTGTAGGTAACCCCGTGATAGGACTCGTATTTCTCCTGAAGCCCTTTGAGTATTTCCACCGCCTCGGCGAGGGTCGGCTCCTGGATTTCGATCTTCTGGAACCGCCGGGAAAGGGCCCTGTCCTTGTCGAAGGATTTTTTGAACTCCTCGAAGGTGGTCGATCCGATGCATCGGAGTCTACCCGATGCGAGAGCGGGCTTTAAAAGATTGGAGGCGTCCATGGTCCCTCCGGAGACCGCTCCCGCGCCGATTATAGTGTGGATCTCGTCGATAAAGAGTATTACCCTCTCCTTCTTCTCGAGCTCCTTGATGACGTTCTTCATCCTTTCCTCGAAATCGCCCCGGAAGCGGGTCCCCGCAATCATCCCCCCCATGTCGAGAGCGTAGACCTCGAAGCCTTTGAGAGTCTTGGGCACCCGGTCTTCCGCGATCCGCTGGGCGAGTCCTTCGGCGATTGCGGTCTTCCCTACCCCCGGATCACCGACTAAAACCGGATTGTTCTTGAGCCTGCGGCACAGCACCTGCACGGTCCGCTCGACAATATCTTCCCGCCCGATCAGCGGTTCGAGGCGGCTTTCCCGAGCCAAGGCGGTCAACTCGGTGGTGTAGTTCATGAGGACGCTCTTCTCTTTTTTTCTTCCTTCCTCCGCGTTCTGCTCGCCGGAGAGAAGTCTCGGCCCTACGGCTTCCTGTTCCTCTTCGAGGGGATGAATCTCCGAGACCGCTTTGAGAAGGTCGAACCGCTTGAGACCAGCCTTCCGCAGATAATAGGAGCCGTGGCTCTTCTCGTCGTTATAGATGGATACCAAGAGATCGCCGAGGTCCACCTCCCCCTTCTGAGAGGTCTGGGTGTGGAAAACCGCCTCCTGGATCACTTCCTGGAATCCTACGGTCTGGACCGGTTCCTCGTCCTCCACCGTGGGGATGTGCTTTTCCATATAACCTTCAAGATCCCGGCGAATCTGATCGATATCGGTTTCGCACTCCTCCATCACCGCTTTGACGGTATCGAAAAAGAGAGCGGCATAGAGAATGTGCTCAGCGGTCAGATACTCGTGCTTTTTTTGTTTCGCCTCTTGGTAGGCGGCATTCAAAACTGTTTGAACGTCTTCGTGTATTCTCATCGGTCAGCCCTTTCTATCGTACAGCGTAGTGGAAACTCGTTTTCCTTGGCCATCTCATGGACCTGGCTCACCTTGGTGGCGGCGATATCGTAGGGGAAGTATCCCACATATCCCTTTCCCTTGCGGTGAACGTCGAGCATGATCTTTGTCGCCTCCGCCGCGGATTTACGAAATACCGTCATAAGGACCTCCACCACAAAATCCATGGTGGTGTAGTGATCATTATGGAGTATCACTACGTACATCTGAGGCTCTTTAGTCCGGTCTTCCGCTTCTTCGAGGATCTCCTCCTCGAATCCGCCGGAGGGATATTTGGAATCCGACATTTCTCTAGTATAGTACGAATATTTTTTTACTACGGCAAGAGACCCCTTTCACGGGTTGCAATTTATGAGGGATAGGATAATATAGTCGACACAAAGATTATGGACATAATAATCGGCCATTCCAACATGGACCTGGACTGCTTCGGGTCGATGGTTCTCGCCCGGTACCTCTACCCGGGATATACACTTGTCTCGAGCCGCTTTATCCATCCGGTGGCGAAAAATCTGTACAATCTCTATCAGAATCATTTGAGTATGGTCGCCTCGAAGGACCTCAAGGGTAAGCCGGTGAGAAACGTAGTTATCGTCGATACCCGCTCTTATGTACGGGTCAAGGAATATCTCGATCTCGTCGATTCGGTTACGGGGACTATTTACGTTTATGACCATCACCGGGGAATGGAGTGCGACATCGAGGGCGCCGAGCTCACCGAGCTTCCCGTCGGCTCCAACACGACCCTCATGGGTCTCGAGTGCATCCGGCGGGAGCTCCTGTTGAACCCGGAGGATGCGACTATCGCACTTGCTGGGATCTATGCCGATACCGGCAACTTTACCCACGAGGACGTGGGGGACGCCGATTTTCACGTTGCTTCCTACTGCGCCCGGCAGAATGCCTCGATCAAACTGGTCAAAGAATTCCTCAAGACCCTCAAAGATGATCACCAGATAACCCTCTTCCACGATATCTTGAACCGTATTTCCTATCAGGACATCCACGGGCACTTTCTCGCGGTGGTCTACATGGAAATGGAGCGTCAAGTGGGAGGTCTCGCCGCCGTGGTGGAGAAGGCGTTCGAGGTAGAGAATACCGACGCCATCTTCGCAATCTTCCACTTCGAGAAGGAGAACGATACCCTCATCATAGGCCGCAGTCAGAAGCCGTCCATCGACCTCAATGAACTCCTCTCCGCTTTCGGCGGGGGCGGCCATTCTGCGGCGGGTTCGGCGCTCTTGAAGAAAATGAACGGAACCGAGGCATTCAACCGTCTTATCGAACATCTTCACGGCAGTCTTATCCCCGCTATGATCGCTGAAAAGATTATGACCCGGGACGTGGGGGTCATACGGGAGGACTGGAGCCTGCTGGAAGCCTCTATCTTTCTGGAGGGTATCAACCATTCGGGAGCCCCGGTGGTCGACGGGAAGGGAAAATTGACCGGGTTTATGACCCTCAAAGACATCATGAAGGGGAGGAAGGGGAGTCAGATGCACGCCCCGGTCAAGGCCTACATGAACCGGAAAATCATATCGGGTAAGAAAAATACCACCGTACGGGAGATCGAGAGCCTCCTCTATAAGAACAACATCGGACACCTCCCCATCGAGGAGAACGGACGCCTGATAGGCATCGTGACGAGGTCCGATTATCTCGACTTTATACGTAACAGGAGGGGCGCGGAGCGGCCCCTCCTGCAGACCCTGATATAGCCACCGGACCTTACCTCGGGACCGGCTATCCCAGGGCCGCTTCTAGTATCCCGGACAGATCCCGTCCGAACGCTTCCACATCCTCATCCGTAATCTCACGATGAGTGACGAAGCGGAACCATCCCCCCTCGGGCTCGTAGGTCAGGTACCCCTTTTTTTTGCAGGCGTCGAGAAAGGTTTTCTCCCGGTGTGATTCGCCGCCGGCTGCGCCGCTGTCCGCGAATCTGAAGAAGACCATATTGATGGGGTTCTTTTGCTTCATCACCCGGAGTTCGGAATACCGGCCGACGATTTCCCTGAGCCGGGCCGCGGTCGCATGGTCCTCGGCGAGACGTAAGCGCATCGTATCGAGACAGACGAGTCCCGCGGCGGCGAGGACCCCCGCCTGCCTCATTCCCCCTCCCATGATCTTCCGTCGGACCCGGGCGGCCTCGATGAAGTCCCTCCCCCCCGCGAGGAGCGATCCGACCGGGGCGCTGAGTCCCTTGGACAGGCAGAACATAACGCTGTCCGCAGCGGCGGCTATCGACGCGGCTTCGACCCCGAGGGCGAGAGCCCCGTTGAAGATCCGCGCCCCGTCGAGATGGACCGGCACAGAATACCCTCCGGCCCCGGCGTATATTTTCTCAGCCTCGGCAAGGGGCTGGCATTCACCGGAGGAAAGAGCATTCTCCAAGGCGATGCACCCCGTGTCGGGGAAGTGGATGTTTTTTTCCGTGCGGATACGAGGCTCTATTTCTTCCCAGGTGAGCCACTGTTCGGCCGGCGCTACGGTGCGGAGCTGGACCGAAGCGAGCATCGACGCGGCCCCCGCCCCG
>JBKHAJ010000227.1:0-5633 GCA_046542935.1 Spirochaetia bacterium
GAGGAAAGGAGGAGATGTAAAATGGGCGGTTATTTCCCGCCCGGCTAAGAGGGCCTGCATCCCGTCGGGATGGGACAATGTCACGAGCCGGGAATCGAACCGCCCGGGGTCCCCGAATCTCCGTTCCGCCGCCATGGAGAGGAGTATGTGCTGAATGCTCCCCGGCTGAGGGAGGGCGATCCTATCCTCCGGGCCGATATCGTCGAGGGATTGAATATCCTCCCGAAGTGTAACCAACCCGAGTGGAGACTCGGAGAGTCCGGTGAATATACGCCAGTCCATTCCGCGGTCGTACCCGATCAGAAAGGGGGGAATTCCCATGAATCCCACATCGAGCTTTTCCGCGATCATAGCCTCCCGTATCGCCGCGGCATTTCCCATCTTCTCCCATCGGATACGTGTATCGGGAAGCCTCTTCTCGAGGAGCTTTTCCTGCTTGACGATCTGAACAGGGAGGTAGGCTATACCGTACTGATCGGCTATGGTGAGAGTCCTGTCCCCGCCGCCGCAGCTTGTGAACAGTGCGAGTAAAAGCAGAAGCCCGGCGGCCGCGACAAGACCCGCCGGACGAACCCCGCGGTTTGGAGTCTTACCCTTTCTTCCTGTACGGAGGACACATCTCTTCATAGGCATCTACTATACTATGAATAAAAACGCCCGGCGACAATCGCCGGGCCTGTATTTTAGTCTATAGGAAATGCTCTTATTGTACCGGCTCAGGCAAGGGCCGACCGCACCGAGGTAACGGTGATATCATCGTCCTTGATAAGCTTCTGCACTTCCCCGTCCTTGATAATAGCAACGGTGGGGAAGGTCTCGATCTTGAGCCTCTCGGCAATCCCCTTGGACTTATAGACATCCACCTTGAGCACCTTGAATTGGCCGTCGCTGTCTTCTTCGATTGTTTCCATGACCGGTATCTTGTCCCGGCACTTAGAACAGGAGGCATCGAAGATAAAAGCCGCCACAGGTTTCTCGTTTCCGAGAATCTGCTTGTAGAATACCTCCGATTCGGCGATGTATTTCTCAGCGCCGTATCCGGCGATGGCACCGTCGCCGACGGCGGTAGCGACCTGTTTCAGGGTCTTTTCGTTGACGTCCCCCGCCGAGAAAACACCCTCGATATTGGTCTCCATATCTTCGTTGACGATTACGTATCCCTTCTCCGAGAGTTTTATCTGCCCCTCGAAGATCTCGGTATTCGGTAGATATCCGATAAACTCGAAACAGGTATCTACGGGGACAGGAACTTCCTTGTTCGCCTTGAGATCCTTGAGAACCACCCGTTCCAGCCGTTCTTCCCCCTCGAACCGCTCGACAACGGTGTTCCATATGAACTCCATCTTGGGGTTGCTCAACGCCTGTTCCTTGGCGATCTCGTTACAGTCCATCTTTCCGGTATCGTGCATGACCGAGACGATAACCTTCTTCGCGAACTTGGTCAGGAACATTCCCTCTTCGATGGCCGCATCGCCGCTTCCGATGACCATGACCGTCTTATCGGTGTTGGCAGCGGCGTCACAGGTGGCACAGAAGGATATGCCCTTATCGAAGAGGAATTTTTCTTCGTCCTGCGCGTTCGTGACCCGGGGTCGTCCGCCGGAGGCGATTACGACCACCTTGGCCTCGTACCGGTTCCTGAATGTTTCGACGACCTTGACCTCTCCTGCGAGTTCGACCTTCTTGACATCTGTCAGCTTGAACTTGACTCCAAACTTCTTGGCCTGCTTCTGGAACAGCTCCATAAGACCCAGTCCGGTAGTCCCTTCAGGGAAGCCGGGGAAGTTCTCGATTTCATTGGTGTAGGTCGCAAGACCGCCGACTAGAGCCTTCTCGATGATCAGGGTCTTGAGCCTGGCCCGGCCGCAGTAGATACCCGCGGTCAAACCGGCGGCGCCTCCGCCGATTATTACAACATCATATTCTTCTACTTTCTTTTCCATCAGCTTTACTCCCAGAGTTTTATTTTTACTTCACCTTCCGGGCGTCGCGCGGGTCCGATTCCTCCGCCGGCAGTTACTTACATAAAGTATTTGACCAGCAGCTTGCTGCCTACGATAGCTCCAAGAAAGATGAACAATGCATAGACCCACCCGGACAGGGAAAGTGAGGCGATTCCGCTGAATAGGGCGCCGATATTACACCCGAAGGCAAGACGGGCGCCGTATCCCATGAGCAATCCGCCCAGGACAGCGGCTACGACCTGCTTGTAGGATTTGATCTTCTTGATCTTGAATCCCGAGGCAAGGAGAGTCGCCATCAAGGCCCCTACGATGATAGCCACGTTCCGTATGGAATCGGGATGCTGCAAGAATCCGTTTTCCAGGGTAGTCTGTGCGCCCTCGCTGCTGAAGTAGTACCACTTATCGACATTCCCACCGAAGAGCTGGTAGATCCAGGCTCCCCAGTTCGCGAATACGCCGGAGACCCCCCAGGGGTTTCCGGTGGTAGCCAGGGTAACGATCTGAAAGGTCGACAACAGAATCGCGCCGGTTACGTAGGTCCAGGGATTCTTGAGCCATTCTTTATAAAAGGTTGTTTCCCGAAATTTCACGGGGATCCTCCTTCGGAAATTATTTCAATTTCTCTATTACGACTTCCCATTCGCCGTCGTCGATCTCCTCGACCTCGACATTGTGCCCTTCGGCCCGAGCCCACTCAGGAACGTTCTTCATTGCGCAGCTGTGGTCGATCTGAACGATAAGGACATCGCCGACCGCCATTTCCTTCATCTTGTTCTGAGCCTTTACCAGGGGTACCGGACAAGCCTCGCCGTAGCAATCAAGTTCAAATTCCGCCATTGCTTTCTCCTTATATAAAGTTTTTTATATCGAAAATTATAACTTACGCTATAATTTCTTTATAATCTCCGTATCTAGTGACCGAGTTCGTCCTGTTTCCGCTTGCTCCACCTGTCGGCCATCACGTAGAGAAAGGCTATCAGGACGAGCTGCAGGGTGAGTGCACCGACCCAGCCGAAGATATCCGGAAGGAATACCGCCTCGCCGAACCGGATTACGTTATACCGCCAAAATCCGAAATCGTGAGCTCCCCAGAGAGATCCCACGACGAAGAAGATGACGACGATTATCTGCATAAGGAATCCCTCACCTACCCGCATGAGGGTACCCGAGGCACATCCCCCGGCAATGACCATTCCGATTCCGAACATGAAGGCGCCTATCGCGGTGGTCCCGCTGATCGGAACTACATAACTCTGACCGGGAATGGGTAAGCCTCGAGCGGCGGCACCGTATTTAATGGCGGTAAAGCCGATAGAGGTGACCGCAAAGGCGATCAGAACGGCCTTCGTAAGATTAGTGCCCCCCGTCAGAAACGGATCCCGCAGGGATGCGGTAAAACAGAAGCGGGAACGCTGGAGGATATACCCGAAGGCTATGCCCGTAAACCAAAAAAGCCCGAGCCGTTCGGAAACCAAAAGGGAAAGCAGCACTCCAACGGCAACGACTATGGCAACCGCGGCCGCCGCCATGGGGAGCTGATTTTTCTTTTTCTTTCTGCTTCTCGAGCTCGAAGAACTCCGCCGAATGGTCGACCCTGAGGATGCGGGAGCATCGGAACCGGAAACAGCGCGTGTTTCATCACTCATACAATTTCCTCCGGAAGGTATTTTGATATACTTCGAAATCAGTTTTTGTTGATATTCTTTCTCGATAAGACTATATTATGTAGGTATCTGCTGTCAATACCAAAAAACCGAAATAAGGAGATTTTGATGAGTACAACAAAAAAAACACTTCTTGATATATTTGAGAAAATACAGGCAGAAGAAAAGGACGATGATGCGCTCCTCCGCCGGTTTGCCGAGGTCTTCGAGAAGGAATGCCCCGCTGAGATTCCCGGAGCGGAGGCCGTGGACCTCGCCGCGAAACAGTTTTCCCTCGATGAAATCCCGGAGATCTTAACCGAGGGGATTCTGACCGTCACCGCGAATTGCAGCAGAGACGACTTCCATAACTGGGACTACGATCATCTCGCGTACATCATCGATCTTTCGAATAAATACGATTTCAATATTCCCAAAAACTTCTTGAACGGACTCCCGGAACAGCTCATCCTCATGATCCAATCGAACCACGTCGAAAGCCCCCCCTGCGAGGATGAGGAGTAACGACCGGAGGTATCGACGTCCCACACCGTAAGTCCGAGGGCGGGCCGTGGTTGCCTCCGGCCCGCCCGCCGGAGGCTACTTGAAAAACCGCTTCCTCAAGAAATTCTGGGCGCTCACCGAGTTCCCCTCTCTGATTATACCGCGAAGCTCATCCCTAAGGGTGTCGGTCAAGATCCGGTCTAGTGTCTGCAGATACTTCACGCTCGCCTCGATTGCCGCCTTGCCGTCCTCCCTATAAGGGTACTGATCCATCGAATACCACCCCTCGTAGCCGGTTTCTTTGAGCCAAAAGAGAAGCTCCACGTAGGCGGGAAAGTGAACGCTTCCCACGATCATGTCGTCGTCCCAGGTTCCGTAATTGTCGTTGAAGTGCATGTGGAAGAGCTTGTCCGGCCCATATTCCTGCAGGACTACCGCCGCCTCCGCCACGTTCTCCCCGGCGACGAAACTATGCCCGGTATCGATGGTGACTCCGACGTTATCGAGACCGATCTCCTTGACCACGAGGAGGGTATCCGCCGCCCGGGCCATGAAGCAGACGTTTCTCGGCTCCTTCGGCTTGTATTCCAGAGCGAAACGAATGTCCGGGGCGCTCTCCGCGACGGCGGTCAGATTTTCAACAAGCCACTTTCGCTCGGCGCGGAAATCGCTCTGTAGGATATAGTCGTACCCGTCCTGTCCCGGCCAGATATTGATCGTCGGACATCCGAGTTTCCGGGCGATCTCCACGCATTCGAGGGTATACTCCACCGCCTCCTCCCGGGTCCGGGGGTCCTTCGCCGAGAGGGTGCCCCTCCCCCACCGGCGCTGACTGAAGTGGTCGGGGATAACTGAAACACACTCGAGACCGTACGTATCCAGAAGCGACCGGACTTCCCCGGCGTTTTCCAGGGTCACGTCCCAGGTGGTCACCAGCTCGATTCCTTTGACTCCCTCGATTTCCGAAGCCTGCCGGATCAGGTCCTCCTTGCCGGCGACCTCCTTGTATCCGCTCGAGAGAAAGCGGTCGTTGGTGTTCCCGAGATTTCCGAGGATAACCGAGTATCTAATCATTATATTTTCCTCCTCCGGTGCACGATATGAAGCGATTTACATTATACCGCACTTTTTCTCTTAACTACAGATGAAATATATGTTATCATTTTACTATGGATAATACGGCAACCGGCTCCTACGATAAGAGGGGCTACTGGCACCCGCCTACTCCCGCACGGTTTTCACCGCTGTGGGAGAAGCCGAGGACACTCAAGGGTATCCTCACCTACATCTTCGGCTGGGGCGGCTTTTTGTGGCCGCGGAACGCAATGTACGCGGGTCTCGCGGTCTTCACCTGGTACGTTCTGCAGCCGGGCCTCGAAGTCACGGCGCAGCTCGGAGCCGGCTGGATGGGGCTGATGCTGCTTCGCAACATCGTGCTCATGTGGATCATCTTCGGCGGCTATCACCTCTTCCTCTACACCCTTAAAATTCAGGGGACCGAAAGGAAGTACAATCCCTCTTG
>JBKHAJ010000012.1:0-27287 GCA_046542935.1 Spirochaetia bacterium
CGGAAATGCATACGCTGGTGGTCGTCCTTTCGGCGGTTCCTGCGGGGGGAAAGCTCGAACCGGGGGACGATATAGGGGAGGTGGACTGGTTTCCTCTGAAAGGTCCCCTGCCTCCCCTGGCCTTCGAATCGGACGCGCATATCATCGAGCGGACCGCGGCGGGCGGCGCCGCGGCGGTTCCCGCGCCTATAGACCCCCGGTTCGCGGTCCTCGGTGATAACGGATGAACCCGCCCGCCCTCCGGGTCCTCGTTTCCGACACTCACGATCCCTGGTTCAACCTGTCCATCGAAAACTGGATCTTCCGGGACATGGACCCGCTTCAGCACGTTCTCTTCCTGTGGCGTAATCGGGAATCGGTGGTGATCGGCCGTTTTCAGAACCCCTGGACCGAATGCCGGGTCCTGGAGATGGAACGGGACGGAATAAGCCTCGTCCGCAGGCAGAGCGGCGGCGGAGCGGTCTATCAGGACCTGAACAACTCGAACTTCACATTTATGGCGGGCCGGGATTTCTATAGCCGGGAGGACAACTTTGCCGTTGTATTGGGTGCCCTGGAGAAATTCGGGATTAAAGCCGAGAAATCGGGACGGAACGACATCCTCGTGGAGGGGAGGAAGGTCTCCGGGAGCGCCTTCAAAAACAGTTCGGACCGTTCGTTTCATCACGGGACCATGCTCATCGATGCGGATCTGGAAAAGCTTACCCGGTATCTGAATCCGGGGGCCGCAAGGATCGAAACGAAGGGGATTGTCTCGGTCCGTTCACAGGTTGCGAACCTGCGGGAGTTCAATCCCGCCGTGGACCACGACGCCTTCTGCACCGCCATGGTGGAGGAGTTCTTCCGGTTCCACGGGGTGACCTGCGCGGTGGAGCACCTCGTCAGGGAGGATCTCGAGCTCTTAGACGATGTAAGGCGGTACTACGAGATGCTCCGGAGCTGGGACTGGCGCTTCGGAAAAACACCTAAGTTCAGCCGACAGGTAAGCGTGGGGTTCGCCTGGGGGGGAATCGAGCTCTTTCTGGACTGTCATAACGGGATTATCGAGGATATCCGGCTCTTTTCGGAAGCCTTGGACGCCGGACTCATCGAAACGGTGCGGGGAAGCTTGATAGGAATCCGGTACTCCCCCGGGGATGTCGCCCGTGCACTCGCGGATACGGCCGCTGGGCAGGCCGGGGCAGCCGCATCGGAGGGCCTCCAACCGGGCGGGACCGGGGAGTTTCACCGGAAGCTCCAAGAGCTCGCCCGCCGGATTCCCGAGGAGCTCTCCCGGTACGGGGGATCAGGTGACTGCGAGGAGGTCCCGTAAAAACCTCCGGATCTCCGAAGCCCTCGGGGGACATCCCGGGCAGGAGCGGTCGAAACCGGAGGTGCATTTTCCGATCCCGATCCCTCTTCCCCCGGCATTTTTGAAACCCTGTCCGATATGAAGCTTCCTGTTTTCCGAAAAGACGTCATAGGGATCGTCCATCCGGTACAGGGCGTGGATGAGTCCTCCGTAACAGGCGGAGCACGCGTTCCGTTCGTCTACAAGTGCGGCGAGCCGCCGTATTTCGCCTGCCCTTCGGAGGGCATCTCCCGCTGCGGTATTATTACGCTTAGCCCTTTCTCCCGCTTCCAGGATCTCCGCTTCACGGACATTCATGCTTCCCGCCCCGAGCTCGGCGGCGAGGCGGATGTAGGGGATCTTTTCCGGGTCGAAGCCCATCAGCTCCGCTGCAAAGCTGTCGATCAGGACCGGATCGGTGCCGAGGAAGATCATGTCCATGGGAACGGGAGTGCCCCCCTCCTCGAAGGTGAGGTCACCCCGTATCCCGTCGACGAGGACGAGGTCCTGCCTCAAAACGGTATTGAGCCGGGCTATGGGTTCGTGGAGGCCTAGGGTGTGATACCGCCGCTTCTCACCGTCGGGGATGCACCCCTTGAGGTTCTTCAGAGCGCAGGTCATGCCCACCTGGCAGTGACCCTTGAGGACGGGAAGGTTGATGAGAAAATCGGCTTCCACCGCCGATCTGCACAGTTCGAGCTCCATATCGCCCGCCCGGACCGTTACCGTGCGGTCCCGCTTCAAATCGACGAGGCTTATACCGTACCGCCTCGCCAGCATCTCGTAGCCGCACGTTTTGAACGCCCTTCGAGTGTCGTCGCCGACCCAGGAGCCCTCCATAATCGATATCCGGGTGCATCCGCAGTCGATAAGATACTCTATCACTCCCGCCGCAATCCCGGGAGTTGTGGTTGCTCCCGTTTCCGCCGGCTTACCGACGACAAGATTCGGTTTGAGGGCGTAGGAAGCTTTCCTGTCGAGGGACTCGGAGATGCCGGCGCGTTGGAGGACGGCCTTGGTCATCTCCTTCGGACCGCTTCCATACTGTACAAAAATCCGATTTGAATCCATAGTTCGAGTATAGTAAAAAAGGAGGTATTACATAAAGTGAGAGGCCCGGCATGAAGCACAGCGACCAGGACACACTCTTTTTCCGGAATGTCCTAGGCTCCTCCTTAGGCGAGCTCTTCTGGGGGATCGGACTCCCGATTGTGGTCGAGTCGACCTTTCTGCAGCTCTTTCTGCGCAACCTCGGCGCGCCGAGTACGGTGGTCGGCCTGGTGCCTACCCTCTTCTTTGTGGGGATGTCTCTGTTCGGACTCCTCGCGGGATATCTGACCTCGCATCTCGAAAACAAGCGAACGGTCATACTTATCACGCACACCTACGGATCGATTCCGTTGTTCATCTTCGGAATAGTACTCACGGCAGGGGGGTACACCGATTCCACGCTGACCCTGTTTCTGGTGTGTTACTCCCTCTTCTCGTTAGGGATAGGGCTGATCCTCCCCATCTGGCAGAACTACCTGATGAAGCTCTTTTCCGAGCGGAAGGTCTTTTCGGCTTTGGCGGTGATCATGTTCACTCAGACCATCGCCCGGCTGATTACGAGTTTTATCGTCTTGGGCACCGTCAAGCGGTACTCCATGGATTCCAGGGCCGCCGGACTCATCTTCATCTCGGTGGGGGGTGTCTTTCTCATCGGGACCTTTATGTATCTGATAACCCGGGAGGCGGAAGGTACCGGAGAGGCCGGGGTGCGCCACTCGAACTTCTTCGCTCATCTCTACCGTTCGGGAAGGCGGATAATCCGTAACCGGGGATTCATCTTCTATCTCCTGAGCGATATCGAAACCTACGCAGTCATAACGGTCATCAGCTTTTATGCCAACTACGCCGTCGGATACTGCGGAATTTCGGATGCGGCCGCCGCGGGGCTCTTCATCGCCCTGTACTATTCGGCACAGGTATGCGTTCACCTCGTCCTGGGATGGTTCGATCTGCTGGACCTGAAAAGGAAATTCGTCCTCTCGAAGATAACGAGTATGCTCGGAATCGGACTCATCATTGTCTTCCAGTCCGTCCCGGCGTTCCTCTTGGTGAGTTTTCTCTTAGGAATTTCCCGGGCCGTACGCCACCTGGCTTTTCCTCCCGCGGTTAAAAGAATTTCGGGTCTCAAGGACGCGACCAACTACTTTTCCCTCGCCCCGATCATGGTGCTCCCTTTCAGCGCGGGGCTCCCGGTTTTTTCGGGGATGTTTCTCGATGCCGCGGAGGGAATGGGAGGCGCCTCGTACCGAATAGTCTTCGGGGGTATGCTCTTTTTGGTAATTGTGAGTACGATATTCTTGAGCAGGATAGACTTTCAAAGCGCCCCTGATCAGAAACCCCGTTCCATCCGGATTGTTTCGTAGGCTTCCCGGATCTCCCGAAACTTCTTGTTTGCGAATTCGGTAAACTCCTCGGGAAGTCCCTTCGACGCGATGGTGTCGGGGTGATACTCCCTGACTAGGCTCTTGTAGGCCTTTTTGATAGTTTCGTCCGAGTCGGACCGGGAGCAGCCGAGGACGGCGTAGTAGGTATCGTCGCTGCGGGAGTACCGCTTTTTGATGTTGTCGAGGCGTGCCCCGTTGAAATTGAATATATCCGCGGCCCGGCGGATCAAATTCTCTTCGGAGGAGCTGATGGTCCCGTCGGCCGCGCTGACACGATAGAGGACGTCTATCATGAGCTCTAAGAGCTGGGGCCGGTTCGCGAACTCGCCGTAGAACTGATCGGCAAAGCTCTCGAAGGTCTCCGGTGAGGAGAGGGCGGTGTTGAAAATGTCTGTGGCCACCCTCTTACTCTGGGGGTCGAGGCGGAGGTCCCGGTCCATGAACTCTTCGATCGTCCGGACCTCCGCTTGGGTTACGTTTCCGTCGGCGGCGGCGAGCTTGGCGAGCATCGAGAAGGAACCGACGAAAAAGGTGAGCTGTGCATGCCGCAGGGGGGATTCCCCGAAGATCTGTCCGCCGAACCCTGTAAAGTCCCCGGCGATTCCCCTGCCTCCCCGGGTCATGGCGTCCCGGGTGGCGTCGAAGCCGTGACCGAGGGCCACTCCCGCTATGGCGCCTAGGGGACCGCCTAAGGCAAATCCGACCGCGCCGCCTACAATCTTACCGATCCAGCCCATGGGTACCCCGCTACAGTTTATCGATGAGCATCGAGCACTTACCCGAGGGGATGGGAAGGGTCTTCTTCTTTTCCCCCAGGATATTGATGGTGAAGTAGTAGAGCTTTTCCGATTCCAACCGAATTTCCCAGCCCCGGCCGCTCTTGTTGCTCAGGATGGTAATCATATTCCGCTTCAATGAGAGGTTTTCGATCCCCATAATCTCTAAGGTCGGGACGATCCAGTCCACCGTCTTGCGGGGAAGACTAATATAGAGGCCTACTACGTTTTCGATCATCAGCGATATGGTGGCGAGCCCCACGTAGGGAAGATATTTGGGCCGGGGAAATTCGGGGTGATTGGTCCATTGGGCGGGACCCTCCTGCATCGGCATGTATGCTTCCCACACATCTCCCTTATCCTTTCCCTCCGGATGAAGGGTATCGAGCATGAAGTAGAGGTGCCGGATGGAACACTCCCGGGCAAGGTCGTATCTTCCGTACTTCTCGAGTCCTTTGATGATCATGAAGGTGAACGAGGGATACACGCTCCCCTTTCCTCCCTTCCCCTTCTTGTCGAAGGAGGGCTCCGAAACGGCTAAGGTCGGAAAGGGATTTTCGGTCCCGAAGACGTCGGGGTCTTTCAGCTGCTCGATCAGTCGGTTGGCCTTGTCCTCGTTGGGAATTTCCGCGAGGAGGGTCCAGAAAGCGGCGATGCTCTTGACCCCTAAATGGCTCTCTTTCTTGTCGAGGTCGTAGTAGAACCCGTCCTCTTCGCTCCACATCAGCGTGTTGATACGGGTCTTTATGGAGAAGTATTTCTTCTTGAAGGTGAAGCTAATCTCTTTGTCGTTCAGTACGTCCCCTAAGGCGGACATGTAGAGGGCGTTGACGGCCATCTGAGCGTTGAAGTCCACCGAGTAATAACCCCTCTTGCGGGGGGCTCCCGGCATCATCGAAGTTTCGATGGGAACACTGTACAGGCCGTTCTCCTGCATGAAGGAGGCCTCGACCCACTCGTAGTAACTCTGGAGGACCGGCATGATGTCCTTGATCCGCTTCTTGAGGCCTATTTTGTGATAGATGTTGAACTCGGCCCACGAAAAGAGGGGAGGATGAATACCCTCGGGGTTTTCTTCGGTGAAAACCGGCTTTCCGGTGGATTCGGAGTACTCTCCCCGGATGGCCCCGTTTTCTTCCTGCTTGTTGTAGAAATTTTCAAGCAGGGGTGCGACGGGATAAGTCTTGTTGCTGTAGACTAAGAAAAAAGTCGAGAGAATGGTATCGAATTGGTTTATATTCGGATTATCGGGGTAATTGAAATACCTGCTGGAAAATCCGTTTTTTTTTGTTCCTTTTTTCCAGAAATCCTGGATCCACGCCCACGAGCGTTCGTAGATATCTACGAAATCTTGGTCATAGAAATGAACCGTAGGAAAATTCTTTTTTGTCACTTTTTCTCCTCAAGGAATTCACGTGCAGAATTTTAATGTACCTTTTATACTGTTTATTATAATACGATGAAGGGGTAGATAAGTCAAATTTAACCAAATATTAGGCGGGGGACGATGGTACGGACCGGTTTTCAGCCTTGACAGAGGGGGTGCGAGCGGGTAATGTGCCCTCTATGGATACAAAGGAGCTCCTCATCACGGCCCAGCTCGCGCGGCTGGCACTTACCGATGAAGACGCCCGTAAACTCAACGACGCGGTAACGCAGATGCTCGAGTACTTCTCCTCGATGCAGGAGATAGACGTTGCCGCGCTCGAACCGACTACACATGCACTGCAGAGCGATAACCGGATAAGAAAAGATATACCGGAGGATTTCGAATCCACCGACAGCCTCATCGAAGAAGCCCCTGAAGCCGACGACCGATTCTTGACTATTCCACAGGTTCTGTAGCATGGACGCGTGGAAGCAACTTTTTCGGGACGAAACGGCACGCTCAGCCTACGAGTCCTACGTCTCCGGATGGGAGGAGAAGATCCGGAGTTTTCTCCGGTTCGACCCGGATACGGGTCTCGGGGCGCGGGAGAGGTTTCGGGATCGAGGTGAACAGTCCCCCTCCGGTCCGGCCGATACCGAAAGTCTCACGGATATTCCCTTCGCGGTGAAAGACAACATAGCGGTCGAGGGATTTCCCCTGACCTGCGGTTCGAAAATTCTCGAAAAATTTGAGAGCCCCTATACGGCCACCGCCGTGGAAAAGCTCCTCCGTGCCGGGGCAATTCCCGTGGGGAAGACCAACATGGACGAGTTCGGAATGGGTTCCTCCACCGACAACTCCGCCTTAGGAAAAACCAACAACCCCTGGGACACCGGGCTCGTCGCCGGCGGATCCAGCGGGGGTTCCGCCGCGGCGGTAGCCGCGGGGCTCGTTCCCTTCGCCCTCGGATCCGACACGGGGGGTTCAATCCGGCAGCCCGCGGCCTTCTGCGGGGTGTACGGGCTCAAGCCCACCTACGGTACGGTTTCCAGATACGGCCTGGTCGCCTACGCCTCTTCCTTAGAGGGGATCGGGGTGGTCACCGCCGGGGCCGGGCTCCTGGAAAGGGTCTACGCGTGCATCCGGGGCCGGGACCCCCGGGACCACAGCTCGCTGGATCCGCCGGGCGAAACCAGGGCAGCCGAAAAACGGCCGGTCCGGACCATAGGAGTTTTCGATCCCCGCAAGCTCGATATGCGTGAAGAGGTCCGCGGCGTCTACCGGCTGACCATAGAGCGGTTCGAGAAGCTGGGGTACAATGTCCGGGAGATAGAAATCCCCGCCTTGGAATACACCGTTCCCGCGTATTATACCATCGCCATGGCGGAGGCGAGCTCCAACTTAGCTCGGTACAACGGTATCCGTTACGGATACCGGGCGAAGGGGGCGGAGACCTACGAGGAGATGGTTATGCGCTCCCGGAGCGAGGGTTTCGGTCCCGAAGTAAAGCTGCGTATCCTACTCGGAACCTATGTTCTCAGATCGGGATTCCAGGACCAGTACTACCTTCGGGCGCAGAAGATCCGCACCGCTATCCGCAATGGATTCGACGCGTCCTTCGGAGGGGTCGACCTTATCCTCATGCCGGTCTATCCGACTAACGCCTTTCCCCACGGAGAAGGGGGTCTCGATCCGTTCGAGCAGAAACTCGCGGACAAGTTCACCGGCGCGGCAAACCTCGCGGGTATCCCCGCCTTAGCATTTCCCGCCGGACTGACCGGCGGGGGAATACCGTCGGGTATGCAGCTTATGGCTCCCCCCTTCGAGGAGGGGCGGCTCTTCGCGGCGGCTCGGCGCTGGGAAGAGGCGTATCCCCCGCCGCGCTGCCCGGGATGCGCGGAAACGGGCAAATGGGGAGAAAGTCGGCAATGACCGAGTATCAATCTTTTATCGGCCTGGAGATACACATCCGCCTCCTGACCCGGACTAAGGCGTTCTGCGGATGCAGGACCGCCTTCGGTGATGAACCGAATACCCACGTGTGTCCGGTCTGTCTCGGCTATCCCGGGGTTCTCCCCGCCCTGAACGAGGAAGCGGTCGAAATGGGATACCTCGTCGCCCGGGCGCTTCACTGTACCCTGGCGTCGGAAACCTTCTTCGACCGGAAGAACTACTTCTATCCCGATATGCCCAAGAATTACCAGATATCCCAGTTTCTCGCCCCCATCGGCCGGGGCGGATATCTCGAGCTTGCTCTAGGAGATACCCGGAAGCGTATAGGTATCCACGATGTCCATCTCGAGGAGGACGCGGGAAAGATGATCCACCGGGGGGGCAGTTCTTATCTCGATTACAACCGGGCGGGGACCTCACTTCTCGAGATCGTCACCGAGCCGGATCTCGAGACGGGAGAGGAGGCGGAGCAGTTCATTCAGGAGTTCCGTTCCCTGGTCAGGTACCTCGGAGTGTGCGACGGAAATATGGAAGAGGGATCGCTCAAGTGCGACGCCAACGTGAGTATCAACGTGCGCGGGTCCGGCCTGGGAATCAAGACCGAGGTCAAGAATCTGAACTCCTCGAAGTTCGTGAAAAAGGCCCTTTCCTACGAGATAAACCGACAGCAGAAAGTCTTAGAGAGCGGCGGACTTATCGTTCAGGAGACCCGCGGGTGGGACGAGGGTAAGAATGCGACCGAATCGATGCGCACCAAGGAGAGCGCCCACGATTACCGGTATTTCCCTGAGCCGGATCTTCCCCTCTTTCGGACCGACGGAGAGTTCTTGAAAAGGGTGGAGTCGCGTCTCGTGGAGCTTCCTCACCTGCGGAGGGAGCGGTTCGTGACCGAATACTCCCTTCCCGAAGAGCACGCCGCCTTTCTCTGTGACGAGAAAGAAACCGCCGATTTCTTCGAAGAAGCCGTCCGGATGGGCGCCGACCCCGGGACCGCATCGGCATGGCTGGGCGCGGACATCCGGCGGATCCTCAAGAGGGACGGTCTTACCTTGGAAGAATCTCCCCTGACTCCGACGCGCCTCGCCGAGCTCTCCGGCCTCCTTGACACGGACCGGATCAACAGCAAGATAGCGAAACAG
Organism: Spirochaetia bacterium; assembly: GCA_046542935.1. GTDB lineage: Bacteria > Spirochaetota > Spirochaetia > SPDA01 > CAZSGZ01 > JBKHAJ01. The sequence goes on from JBKHAJ010000012.1 coordinate 9,003, forward strand.
GTCGTAGAGCTTATTTTTTCAGAAGACTCGGGCCCCGAAGAGATTGTCCGGGAGCGGGGATGGGAGCAGATACGGGATACCGGGGCCGTAGAAAAGTTGGTGGACACCGTTATATCGGAGCAGCCGAAGGCCGCGGAACAGATCGAGGCGGGGGACCTCAAACCGGTGGGTTTCTTGGTCGGCCAGGTGATGAAGATGAGCGCGGGCCAGGCGGACCCTCAGCTCGCGAAAGAGTTGATCCTTCAGAAGCTCAATAATAATTAATTACATACGGAGTAATTTCATGAATCCTTACAGATCACATCTGTGTAATGAGATACGACCCGGCGACGTAGGGAAAACGGTCCGGCTTTCCGGGTGGATCCACAACAAGCGGGATCACGGCGGGGTGCTTTTTATCGACCTCCGGGATCACTACGGAATAACCCAACTGGTGAGCAATCCGGGGACCGATATCCACGCGGAGATTTCCCATCTGCCTAAAGAAACGGTTATAACGGCGGAAGGAGAGGTCCTCAGGCGCAGCGGGGACACCGTCAATAGCCGCCTCGAAACCGGGGAGGTGGAGGTCGTTATCGCTTCCTTCGAGATCCTCGGAGTCTGTGAGAGTCTTCCCTTCAGCGTCTTCCCGGAGGAGAAGGAGCCGGAGGAGCTGAGACTCCGGTACCGGTTTATCGACTTGAGGAGGAGCGGAATGCACGAAAACATCGTATTTCGTTCCAAGGTTGTTTCCCGGGTACGGGATGTGATGACCGGCATGGGATTCCTGGAAATCCAGACCCCCATTCTTACCGCTTCGAGCCCCGAAGGGGCCAGGGACTATCTCGTCCCCTCCCGGATACACCCGGGCCGGTTCTACGCCCTCCCCCAGGCCCCTCAGCAGTATAAGCAGCTCCTGATGGTCAGCGGCTTCGACCGGTACTTCCAAATTGCCCCGTGTTTCCGGGACGAGGACGCCCGGGCCAACCGAAGCCCCGGGGAGTTCTATCAGGTCGATATGGAGCTCGCCTTCGCTACCCAGGAGGATGTGTTCGCTGTTGTGGAAAACCTCTTTACCTCTATTTTTAACGAATTTTCCGACCGGTCGGTCGATTCGGCCCCCTTCCCGCGGATCCCCTATCGGGAGGCTATGCTCAAATACGGCACCGACAAGCCGGACCTGAGGAACCCCATCGTGATCCGGGACGTTACAGAAGCCTTTCGGGGCTCCGGTTTCAAGGCCTTCGCCGGGGCAATCGAAAAGGGAAGCGTGGTCCGCGCCGTCCCCGTTCGGGGAATCGCAGGGAGACCCAGGAGCTTCTATGACGGAATGATCGAATACGCTCAAAGTATCGGCTCGAAAGGTCTCGCCTATATGATCTGGTCGGAAGGAGAGGTGAAGAGCCCGCTTACGAAATTTTTGACCCCCGATCGGCTCGGGAAAATCGCGGAAACCTGCGGGGTTGCGGACGGGGATGCCGTTTTTTTCGTATGCGCCAAGGAAAAGGAGGCGGTTCGAATCGCCGGAGATGTACGCATCAAGCTCGGACTGGATTTGGACCTTCTGGAAAAGGGGTGTTACAAGTTTTGCTGGATCGTCGATTACCCGATGTACGAATGGGACCCCGAGAACCAGAGGCCGGCCTTTTCTCACAACCCTTTCTCAATGCCCCAGGGAGGCTTGGAAGCCCTGGAAAGCACCGATCCTCTTCAGGTGCTCGCGTATCAGTACGATATCGTGTGCAACGGCGAGGAGCTTTCCTCGGGGGCGGTGCGGAATCACCGGCCTGACATCATGTACAAGGGTTTCGAGATCGCCGGATACGCCAAAGAGGATGTGGACGAAAAGTTCCACGGTATGATCAACGCCTTCAAGATGGGGGCCCCTCCCCATGCGGGAATCGCACCGGGACTCGACCGCATCGTCATGCTCCTGAAGGATGTCGAAAACCTGAGGGAGGTGGTTGCCTATCCTATGAACCAGAAGGCCCAGGATTTGATGATGAACGCCCCCCGCGAGGTTTCCGACAAACAGCTCGAGGAGCTCCACTTACGGTTAGTTCCGCCGGAGACGGATTGATTTTTTCTTTTCTCCGGCCGATAGTAGAGATGTGAAGAATAGAGGTGTGGAATACATCGGCATGAAAAGAGCGGCCCGTGTTTTACCGGTCATATTCCTTCTCGTCTTAGCAGGCGCCGTCGCCTTCTCCTGCGCCTCGATTCCAACGACCTATTACGACGCGGAATCCGCCGCCGAAGACACCGAAGCTCCGGAAACAGCGGTGGAGGAGGCGTCCGGTATCGGCAAGACCCTCGTGGAAGGAGCCTATCACATAAAGCACACCCAGAGTCTGAAAATCCGGGACCGCACCTTTAACTGGGATTGTACGGGAACCGTCCTCGCCGTCTACTACTACGCGGGGATCGATCTCCTCCCCCTTATGTCCGAATATTCCGGCAACGGGGTGACCCGACTCTACAAGGCGTTGGCCGATCGGGGTCTTCTCTACACCACCGAGTATCCTAAGCCGGGAGATATTATCTTCTGGGACGATACCTGGGACCGGAACGAAGACGGAAGGTGGAACGATCCCCTGACCCATACCGGAATGGTGGTTCACACGAGCAACTGGGGAACTATCGATTATGTTCATCTCAACTATCGGAGGGGAATCGTCTTCGAGAGGATGAACCTCAAAGAGCCCGATGTCAACCGGCGACAGATCGAAGGAGATGTAGTCATAATCAACTCTCCCATGCGGATGCGGGGTGAGCCGGAGGGGAAGAAGTGGCTCGCCAGCCACCTGTACAACGCCTTCGGTCGGGGATACGCCCTCCCCTGATCCAGGGGTCCCTACTCGATCCCTTTTTCCTTTTCCTCGAGCTCCTTTTCGATCAAAGCCACGATGTTTTGAAAGGGTTTTTCGTTCCGCTCGTCCAGACTCATCAGATGTTTGTGGGAATCGAGGACAACCTTGGCGGTATCGACCTCGTTTTGGTCGAGAAAGGGAATTTCCTCGAGCTGTTCCTCCATACGGGAGGGGTCGTCGATAATGATAAAATAATCGTCGAAGCCGACACTCTTCAAAAGACGGTTTATGTCCTCTTGCGTGGAGATGATGGTCATCCGCGTATCGTGATTGTTCAGGAGGTGCTCTCCGAGCTTTGCAATGAGCCCTAGGTTGGTGCTGTCCAGGTAGTCGGTTTCGGTGAGGTCGAATACGGCGTTAGTGAACTCGTCTTCCTCGATCAGATCTTCCAGAAAGGTGTCGAACCCGGAGCTGAAGGTGTATTTGAGTCTCCCGATCAGTTTGAAAAACAGGCAGTCGTCCCGGCGGGCAAAGAGATAAGTTCCTTCCACGATTCAGTCGTTCCTCCGCTTTTCCACCATCAGGAAGGTGACGTCGTCGGGAACCTGGGCCTCTTCGGTGAGCTCGAGTTTGCCGAGGATTTCTTTGATTGTCGGCCGTTTGGTTTCCATGAGCGCTTCCAGATATGAGAGTTTGTCCGCGAGGCGTTCCTGGGGAAGGACCTCCAGGATCCCGTCCGAGACCATGAGCATAGTAAATTCCGGCGGTAAAATCAATTCATACTCCCGGTAACGGGCGTTGCGGAACATCCCGACAGGGGGGCCCTTTGTTTCTATCTTGGTTGTTTTCTTGTGCCCCTGTTTCGGAATAATCTCTTCCCCCGCGTACTTGGTGCCTAAGGGGGTATCCTTGGCCCGCCAGTCGTGGATGAGATTCATGGTGATTCCCGTCTGGGAACGTACGATCGGACAGGGAAACTGACCGGCATTGGAAAAGAAGAGACGATTGGTATCGGTCCTGATGATCCCGTAGTATATGGTCATATACTTCCCCAACCCTTCCCGTAAAAGCTCGGTATTGAGCCTTTCCATGAGGTGGGCCGGCTCGAGGATGGTTTGGTCTTCTTCGTGGCGGTAGTTTTGTAAGTAGGTATGAATATAGTTGGTTAAAAGGACCGTGACGAAGGCGGAGGATATCCCATGGCCCGAGACATCGGCGATGTAGAAACCCAGGGTGTTCTCGTTTATCTCGAAGTAATCGATAAAATCACCGCTCAAGCTGGTAGAGGAGATGAGGTATCGGCTGAAGCGGTAATCTCTTAGCTTTTTTTCCTGTTCCGGGAGCATTCTGTACTGGATGCGTCTACCCGCCTCCTGGTCTTCCTCAAGGGTATTCAGGGCTTCGAGGAGACGGATGTTGCTCTCCTCTAGGTCCTGAGTTCGGTTGCGTACCCGCTTTTCCAGCTCGGTCTGCAGATAGGCGATGGTGCTCGCCTGGAGAAAGCTCTTGAGAGCGGAAAGGATGACGTATTGATAGTCGGTATCTGCAAAAGAGTCCCTTTCGCGGGCGTCGTGGATGTCCAGATTTTCGATGGTGCACGTATCGTAGGGGGGGCTGTCCGTATCCTTGAGGATGAGGATGCGGAGCTTCTCCTTCCGCAAATATTCCCGTATGAACTGGGCGGTCTTGAGTCCGTCTCCCCGAAAGCTCTGGATGCGGCCTATGAAGACCAATGCGGTGTTTGCGTTGCGGTTCAGGAAATTTTCACCGGCGGTTAGGGATTCTTCACGGTAGAGGCGGATGTGTCTGTTTTCGAACATGAGCCCGGTAAGGAACCGCTTCAAGTTTTCGTAGACCTCGACGTCGGTCCCTAGGAAGAGGGCTTTCCAGGATCTATCGCTCGGATGGGCCATGGTTCACCTTTTTCATCAGGCCGTTCTGTGGAGAAGTCTCGAAACCGTTTCACCCAAAAATTCGGTGTTTTGGCCCGGAGGAAGCTGCTCTATTTCGGCGAGGGCCCGGTGGGTATAGGTCGCCGCGGTTTCCTCCGCGCTTTGGATTCCCCCCCGGTCCACCACGCTCGATATTATCCATTCAATTCCCTGCTCCGAGATCGAGCGCTCACTCAAGGCGTTCTTGAGCTCTCCGTCGTCGTTCTTGAGGGCATAGATCAGGGGAAGGGTGGCTATGCCCTCCTTCAGGTCCGAGCCTACGGGTTTTCCCAGCTCCGATTTCGATCCGGTATAATCGAGGATATCGTCGATAATCTGAAATCCCATCCCCAGATTATACCCGATTCGGCTCATCCTGCTGCACAGGTTTTGCTTGCACCCCGCTTCGGATGCCCCGATGTAGCAGCTCAAGGTAAACAGCGCGGCGGTCTTTCCGGCGATCCGGCGGTTGTAGCGCCTGACGCTCGTCGCAAAAGAGAAGCTGTCTTCGGCCTGACTGATTTCACTGCTGCATATGTGTGAGACCGCCCGGGCAAGGAGCTTTGAATTGGCGATGGTCGCGTATTGAGCGACTAAGGAGAAGCACTGACTAAACAGATAATCGCCGATGAGAATGGCCTGTTTCTTTCCGACTTGGGTGTGAATCGTCGGCCGACCCCGCCTGACGGGGCTGTCGTCGATGACATCGTCGTGTATGAGGGTAGCCAGGTGCAGCAGTTCGATAGCAGCGGCCACGCTGTAAACCTTCTTACTTCCCCCCTTTCCGAATTTCGCCGCTAAGACAACGAACATCGGCCGTAGCATCTTACCCCTGGCGGCAACAAGGCCCCTCAGGGGTTCCCTGATGACCTTGTTGCTGTCCTCCACCGCTTCTTCGATAACCTCCTGTATCTTGAGGTAATCTTTCCGGAGTAACGGTGTGTTCCAGAGATCTTTCATAATTCTTCCGCCTATCGCATCTTCCCCTTCTTTTTTCTCGGCTCGTCGATGTAGAGGTGAGTTTTTTTCGCGATCCTTCTTCCGTTCCACCAGTTCTTGATCCACGGGATGACCCAGTGATCGAGGCCGAGCCCGCGTCCGGCGCCTCCGAGCAAGACTATTGCCGCGAAGATGTACCAGAGGATTTCCGGTCCCGTCATGGCCGAGACGATGAACATGAGACCCAGCAGAATCGAGGCCCCCGCGGAGAGGAAGGTAAAAAGGCCCCCGATCAGAGCAAGCCCGATTCCGAGCTCCGCGATTACGACCACCGACTGGAAAAAGAAAGGAGCTTGGGCGATGAAAGTCTCCTCGAACCATTGGTAGATCTGAAGCGGCTCGCTGATTAAGGGTTCCACCCCGGCCCAGGCTTCTCCCTCGGCTGCGGGAGTCGCGGCCGCCACCGCGTCCACGGCCCCTTCGGCCGCCTCCGCCGCCCCTTCGGCCGCGGCGGTCGCCGCTGAGCCCGCCTCCGCCGCGCCCTCGGCGGCCTGGTTCGCGGCTTCTCCCGCCCCTTCGGCTGCGGCGGTCGCCGCTGAGCCCGCGTCCGCCGCGCCCTCGGCGGCCTGGTTCGCGGCTTCTCCCGCCCCTTCGGCCGCGGCGGTCGCCGCTGAGCCCGCCTCCGCCGCCCCCTCGGCGGCCTGGTTCGCGGCTTCTCCCGCCCCTTCGGCTTCGCCTTCCCAGGCGGGGGACGCGCCTGCGCCCGCCTCGGCCTCGCCGCCGTTACCGCCGTTACCGCCGTTATTCCACTCCTCGGCACCGGGGGTTGCGGTGGTCCCGTTGTCGGCGGCCTGGGGTGCGAGGTAGATATTCTCCGGATTCAACCATCCGTCACGGACCTTGTTGAACCCCTCGAGAAACCACTTGGCCCCCAGAAAAATTCTCAAGGGGAATGCCCAGTATGCTCTAATCTTAGCCGAAAGGTGTCCGCCGATGAAAGATCTCCTGTCCTTGACGTCCAGAAACTCGTGCTTGATATATCCCCATACCGCGTTCACTCCCCCCAATCCCCACAGGTAGTGGAGATTTACCAGGTGCTTCATAGCCATGGCGAAGAAGCCGGTGAGTTTCATACCCATGACGTGAGCGACGCCGTAGCGTCCTCCGAGGGAAACCATGAAGCCGTGGTAGCTGGATTCGAACTCTTCTTTTTCCCCGTTGTCGATGTCCGCGGCTATGTTACGTGCCGCAGTTTCCGCCGTCTGCAGGGCGGTCTCGACTATCTGTGGTACGACACTCCGGTTCTCTATGATCCAGGTAACGTCGCCGACAATGTAGACATTTTCATAATCCACCGACTGCATATAGGTGTTAGCGAGGAGCCTCCCCCTCTTGCCGTCGACATAGCGGTGATCTTTGGCGAATTCGCATACGGGCTCGCCGCAGGTACCGAATTTAGTTGCGTGGGGGCACTTCTTGTTGGAACATCGACCCTTGGTCAAGGGAAGGTTACCCGCGAACTCGCACCCCATGACTCCGGCCGTCCAGATGAGGGTCTCGGTGGGTATTTTTACTTCGTTTCGGATTTCCACGTAGTCGGAAGCACCCTCGGTTATGGGGGATTCGAGGAGGATCTCCACTCCGTGTTTCTTCAGATATTTGTCCGCTTTTCGTTTGAGCTTATCAGGAAGAATGGGGAGGATATCGCTCATCATCTCGATAACGATGATCCGGACTTCCTCTTCTTCGAAACCGTACTGAATGCAGAGCCTGCTCCGATGTTCCATGAGCTCACCCGCCATCTCGATTCCGGTAAATCCGGCCCCCGCGACGGCGAAGGTTAGCATCTTCCTGCGCTTTTCGGGGTCCCGCTCCCGGGCGGCTTTGCGGAACTGTTCTTCTATGTGTTCCCGTAGTACGAGGGCGTCTTCCAAAGACCACAGGGTATAGGCATGGTCCTGGATTCCCGGAATTCCGTAGAACTCCGGTTCGGCTCCGACACCTAAGACGAGGTAGTCGTACTCGTATTCAGCGGTTTCGGAAATGAGCTTCCTATTCTGGAAATCGATGTCGTCGATGGTGTCGACAACCACATTGACCCGCTTGCCGCTGAATATTCGCCGAAAGCTGATCTGAACCGATTCGGGCTCTACACGGGACGCCGCCACCTCGTGAAGTTCGGTCATAAGGGTGTGATAGGGGTTTTTATCGATGAGGGTTATTTCGACCTCTTTCCTTCTTTTGTATCTCTTATGCAGGAGCCTCGCAGTTTCTACACCGCCGTATCCTCCCCCAAGGATGACGATTCTCGTGGTTTCTTTCATGATTTTTTACTCCTTCCGAAGGCGGCTCACGTGGTTTTTACTCAGTTGTATTAATGATACTAAAAAGTTCTTGAATGTTCAAACAGAGAATATTACTTTAATACTTGGAATTTGACGTATAATTTGTTAATTGTCAATAACGACAATCACACCATTATCTCTATTATGATGGACGATACACGATGAACTGCGTGAATTCTTATCCGCCCCGGCAGGGCTTCAGCCCGCTTTTCCGTGTCTTTCTTCTTCTCCTTTCCCTGCTCCTGTTCGGAGGATGCGGCGGGAAAGAACAGAAATACGTGGAAACCCGCTTTCTCTTGGGAACCACGTGTAATATTACCATCTTTGGAAGAAATCCGGATACAGCCTTCGAGGAGGTTTTCGGGAGGATAGAAGAGATCGAATCCCGGATGAGCGTCAACATCTCCGACAGCGAGGTCTCACGGATCAACAGGACGGCGGGAAAACGGCCGATCGAGGTGTCGGAAGACACCCTGTATGTAATTCAGCGAGGTCTGAAAGTCTCGCGCTTGAGCGGCGGGGCCTTCGACATAACCGTGGGCCCCCTGGTTAATCTCTGGGGGATCGGAACCGAAGACGCGCGGGTGCCCGGAGACGATGAGATCGAGTCCCTTCTCCCTTTGGTCGATTACCGCAAGGTCCACGTAAACGAAGCCGAACGGACCGTATTTCTCGAGGAACCGGGGATGCGGATCGATCTAGGCGGAGTCGCTAAGGGATATGCCGCCGACGAGGCGGTCCGGATTCTTAAAAGGCTCGGCGTATCCCGGGGCATAATCGATTTCGGCGGGAACATCGAACTCTTCGGTGAAAAGCCGGGGAGGGAGCCCTGGAGGATCGGAATACAAAAGCCCGATGCCGACAGGGGTTCGTACGTGGGGATCGCCGAGGTCGGCGAGGTCGCGGTGGTGAGCTCGGGCTCCTACGAGCGGTACTTCATCGAGGGAGGTACCCGGTATCATCATATCTTGAAGCCCTCTACCGGATATCCGGTGCGTAACAGCCTCGAGAGTGTAAGCGTGGTCTATCCCGGCTCTACCGAAGCCGACGCCTTGTCCACCGCGGCCTTTTCGCTGGGACTCGAGGAGGGGATGGCGCTTATCGAGAGTCTCGAGAACGCGGAGGGAATCTTTCTGACTCGGAACGAGGAGATTATACTTACACCGGGGCTCAGCCGGGCCTTCGAGATGACTCAAACCGAATACTCTTTGGTGACGGCCCCGTAGAAAGCAAAGCCGTTATCCTAAGCCTCGAGGAAAAGCCGGCAGAAAGCTCAGAGCCAAGAGCCCCCAGTTGATCAAAAGGAACCCGGCCGCGGAAAGATACCCCGCCGGTGATGTCCCCTTCTGCGAGCCGCCCGCCGGGGAGGAAGCAGTCGTTTCACTTTCCCCTTCCCCGGTGGCCCCGCCGGGGGGATCGATGTCGAGGAGGAGGGTGTCCAACCTGTTCATGAGAGAAAGCCGTTCACCCTTGGTCTCGGACCACCTCTCGTTGATCCGGTCGAAGTAGTAGAAAGTCCTTCCTATAATTCGACCGAATCTTCCGGGAAGGACCAAGTCGGACCGGACCGATGAACGGGACAGATAGATGAGTCCCACCAGGGTCAATCCCTTGATAAGTCCCAGATAGAGCGCCCCGAAGGTAATGCGGAGCCTGCCCAGAGAAAAGATGATCCTTCCGATGGGATTGAACAAATTAATTAGGGTAATCGAAGCAATCATGACCAAAGGAGGAAGGGGCTTGAAACGTTTTCCCTCGAGGATCGAGAGAAGAACGAAGAGAACCGTCTGCGCGGTCTTGAGGAATACGTTCTCTTGAAAGAGAAACGAGGGAATTGCCGCGAGTCCGGCTAAAATCATGATCCGGGGGCTGATGTTGAGGTAAATCCACTCCCGTATGGTCATATCCGTGCCTCCGCATCGAGGAGCTTCCGGTACCATCGGGACACGGAGGTGAACCGAACCGCGAACATGCCGAGGATGATCGAGGTACCCAGACCGACGCTCAGGAAAGGGGGTGCTATCAGCAGAGCCCCTTCCCCAATTATGATGAGTCTTGCCAGAAAGAGCTGAACCGCATTGCTCGCAAGGGCCCCCAAAACACTGATTCCGATGAGGGTTATCCGCTTGCGCACGAGCCGGTGGAGGAGGATCATGACCCCGGTACTCGCCAGGGATCCGGCGAAGGAGAACAGGAAGATATACGAGAACATTGTCCCGTTGATGAGACCCTGCCCGATTATCTTGATGCCCGTCAAAAGGATGATGTAGGGGACCGGGAGCACCGACAGTGAGACGAGAATGGGGAGATTGGCGAGGCCTATCCGGATGGAAGGCAGCGGTTTGGGGATCAGGTATTCGATAGTGGAGAGGAAGAGGGCGAAGGCCCCGAAGATAGCGACCAGCTCCAGGTATCGCCTTGTTCGGTCAGTAGGTGCCCGCATCGAGCTCTTCCGTATTCTCCCCTTCGATTCTCAGGAATAAACCGTTCGGGAGACAGGCTATCCAGGACCCGGGGCGGTGGATGGTTCCCATGGAAATACAGATCTTCTCGGGGCAGGGAGAGGAGACCACGCGGACCCCTCCGTTTTCGACGGCTACGATCGTCTCGCCCAAGGGTCCTTGAAAACCGTAGGTCCCCTCCTCGTCTAAGGGGTATACCCATTTTCCTTCCGAGCTCTGAATGTAGATCGCCTGGGACTCCCCTTGTCCGGTGTACACCTGCAGGGAGATAACGGCGATTACCCCTATAGTAATGAGGATTGCCGCTATGTCGACCAGGCGGAACCTGCGCATTTCTAGGTTTTAGATTTCTTATCGGATTTCTTTTCGGTCACCGTCCATTTGCCTTTCCGGAAGTGGGCCTGCCAGCCGGTAGGCTTTCCTTCTTTCTCGGTCATGACGTACTGTTCCTTGTTCTTTCGGCTGAACCGGATAACCGCCTTGTTTCCCTCCGGGTCTTCGGCGGGGGCCTTCAGGAGGTACCGGTACTTTTCGGGTATTTCGTCCGCGTGTGCTTTGAGCTCCTCCACTAAGGGGGAGCGGGTCTCCCGGTGCTTGGGAAATTGGCTCGCCGCGAGGAAGATCCCCGCCGCTCCGTCGCGCAGCAGGTAGTAATCATCCACCTTCTCGCATGTGAGCTCCGGCATGGGGACCGGGTCCATCTTGGGTGGGGCGGGCTCTCCGTTCTTCATAAGCTTCCGGGTATTTCCGCAGTCGGGATTGGTGCATCCGAAGTACTTGCCGAAGCGCCCTGTTTTCAGCTGCATTTCCCATCCGCACTTGTCGCATTCGAGGGTCGGACCCTCGTATCCCTTGAGCTTGAACTTCCCCTCTTCGATCTCGTACCCCGGACAGTCGGGACTGTTCCCGCAGACGTGGAGTTTCCTGCTTTCGTCGATGAGATAGCCGTCCATGGCGGTACCGCAGACGGGACACCGGTGCCGGGAGCGGAGATCGTTGGTCTCCCCCTCTTCGTCGTCGGCACGAACCGCCTCGTCTCCGTGGATCAGGTTGATGGTGTGCTTGCACCGCTCCTTCGGCGGCAGATTATATCCGGAGCACCCCAAAAAGACCCCGGTGGAGGCGGTGCGGATCTGCATGTTCCGTCCGCACTCAGGACATCCGATATCGGTGTCTACCGGATCGTTGGGGCGCATTCCCCCCTCTTCGTAGGCCCGGTCGAGCTTATCTTTGAACTCCGCGTAGAAGTCGTCTAATATCTTTTTCCACTCCTCCTCCCCTGAGGCGATCTTGTCGAGATGCTCCTCCATTTCGGCGGTAAAGTTAAAATCCATAAGATCGTCGAAGTTCTCCATGAGTCTTTCGGTAACGATATCCCCGATCTTCTGGGCGTAGAACCTCCGGTTCTCGAGATTGACGTATCCCCTGTCCTGAATGGTAGATATGATGGAGGCGTATGTCGAAGGGCGTCCGATCCCCCGCTTCTCGAGCTCCTTGACCAGGCTTGCCTCGGTGTACCGAGGAGGAGGATTGGTAAAATGCTGACTCGGGTCGAGGGCGATAAGGGCTAAGGAGTCACCCTTTTTGATGTCCGGGAGCTCCGTCTGTTCCTCTTTCTTGGCCGCCGGGGGAAGAACCCGCATGAATCCGTCGAAGGTGGTAATCCGTCCCTTTGCCTTGAGTTCGTACGTCTCGGCTCCGGCCATGACGGTGGTGCTTATGAATTCCGCAGGGGGCATCTGGCAGGCCGTGAACTGATTCCAGATGAGCTCGTAGAGCCGGGCGGTGTCCCGGTCGAGATTATGGATCGATCCGGGAACGGTGGTGACCGTGGTGGGGCGGATCGCCTCGTGGGCCTCCTGGGCGCCCTCCTTGCTGGAGTAGACGTTGGGTTTCTCGGGAAGGTACTGTTTTCCGTATTCCTTCTCGATGTAGCCGCGGACCGCCTGGACCGCCTCCTTGCTCAAATTCGTCGAGTCGGTACGCATGTAGGTTATGTGCCCCGCCTCGTAGAGACGCTGAGCGAGGGTCATAGTCTTCTTGACGCTGTAGTTGAGCCGGGTGCTCGCCGACTGCTGCAGGGTCGAGGTTATAAAGGGTGCGGGGGGCTTCGATTTGGTCGGCTTGTCCTCCCGGTCGATTACCGTATAATCGGCGGGTTCGAGGACTTTGAGGGCCTTGTCGATTTCCTCTTTGTCTTTCGGTTTGAAGGGCTTTCCTTCGGACTTGACCACTTGGAAGCGGACGGCTTGTTTCTCCCCCTTCTTCGCGGCCTCTTGCGCGGGCGCAAGATCGGCGTGGAGCTCCCAGTACTCCTCGGGAACGAAGGCGTGGATCTCCCTCTCCCGTTCGACGATGAGCCTCACCGCCACCGACTGGACCCGTCCCGCGGAGAGGCCCCGGGCCACCTTGGCCCAGAGCAGGGGTGAAACCATAAACCCGACTACCCGGTCCAAGAAGCGCCGGGCTTGCTGAGCCCGGACCCGGTCGGTGTCGATGTTTCCCGGCTCTTTGAAGGCTTCGGTTATCGCGGTCTTGGTTATCTCGTTAAAGATGACCCGCTTGAACTTCCCGTTTTGACCGCCTATGGCCTCGCGAAGGTGCCAGGCGATGGCTTCTCCCTCCCGGTCCAGGTCGGTGGCGAGATATACGGTCGGCGCCTTCTCCGCAACCTTTTTGAGCTCGTTTAAGACCTTCTCCTTGCCGGGGATGATCTCGTACTGAGCGGCCCACCCGTTTTCGGGATCGATTCCCATGCGGCGGACCAGCTGCTCTTTGGCCTTCCTCTTCTTGTGGGCCGCCTTTTCCTCGGGATCCATTTTCCTCGTCAAAGCGGCCGCCTTGGCCCGTTCTTTAGGATCGACGGGCTTCCGGTTGCCGCTGACCGGGAGGTCCCTCACGTGGCCGACGCTCGATTTGACGATGTAATTATTCCCGAGGTATTTGTTTATCGTTTTGGCTTTAGCCGGTGATTCGACTATAACTAAGGATTTTTCCATTGAATACTTCTCGTTCTTTCAAAACGTAATACTATAATGGGGATAATATCCTCACAGGAAGGGAAAATTGTCAAGGAAATTGAATCTTTTTTTAGGACCGAAGGATCTTCAGAGCTCACGGGAGGCGATGTGTTTTAAGGGTTCTATCATTACTACTCCTATGCGCAAAACCCGGCTTTCGAGGGGAAGGGGAATATCTTCGGCGATCCGGACGGCGGTGCTCATCTTTTCGATGGGAACGTCGATCGCCAGGGTCACGTGGGGAATCCACCGGTCATGTCTGGAGTAATACCACTCCTTAGCGGAAGTGTCCTCGAGGGTTGTCGAAAGGAGACGCTTCATCTCTATCAGCTCGGGTGAATCCTCCGCTTTTAGAAACACTACATTCCGTGCCTCCGTAAAGGTCGCTATCTGGGTAAAGGTAAGATCGAAGGGGGCGAACTTCTCAGCAAGGAGATCGATCCCTTCTTTGGCGGTCTCGAGGTCGAGATCGTCGAAGATGCTCAAGGTGATATGGGGAAATGCCCCGGAGTCGTAAAGGGGGCCGCCGATGCCGAGATCGTGGATGCGTTCCCATACGCGGCGGATGTGCTTGCAGGTTTCCTGATCCAGGAAGAGCTCGATTGCGTAAGCCATAGGTCAGGCGACGATCTCATCGATGATCGGGGTAGCCGATTTCCGGTGTTTCTTCATGATTACGTAACTGAGGAGAAAACCCAGGGCGAGTCCGCACACCCCTATTCCGATCTCGAATAATTCGGACTCGAGGGATAGAAGCCTCTGCGAACCGATGTAGAAGAGGACGAAGAGCAGAAGGGGAACAATGAGGACGAGGGAGCTGTAGCCTATGGTCCGCCTCGGCTCGAGAAAGACCCGCACCAGCAAACCCTCTTCGAGGTGAAAGCCCTTGGGGTTTGCCGCGGTAAAGAGTTTTTCCTTTATAGAGCAGAACGAGCTGCTGCACTCTTTGCACCCCTCGTGTTCGGTAAAGCACAGAGTAATTTCATCCTTTTCTATCTTGACGACTTTAGCCGTTTCCTTCATTCGGTGCTCCTTCGCAGGGGATGCGAATCCGCTCGATAGAAGTATTCTTCCCTTCGCGGCCGGTTTGAATAATAACGCCCTGCATCTCCAGTCTGCCCCAGGCGTCCTTTGAGCGCTCGGGGACCTGGGTCAGTTGTTTCTGTATCTCGATGTCCGGCAGGAGCCCTCCAACCGAGTCGATGCTCCCGGTCCGGCCGACGTCGCAGACGACGGCGGTACCCTTCGGCATGATCCGCTCGTCCGCTGTAGGTGTCTTGAAGTGGGTCCCGATCACCGCGGTAACCAGGCCGTCGGCGTGGTAGAACATGGTATATTTTTCCGCGGTGGTGGCGGCGTGGAAATCGAGGATGATAATATCCGCGTCATCCCGCATCCTCGATACGATCTCCGGGAGAAACGTATAGGGATTGCTCAGGTGGGTGCGGTTGAATCCGGACTGGCCGAGGAGGTTTATCACCCCGATATTGACTCCCTTCACCGAGTAGGTCCACCAGCCTCTCCCGGGGTTGCCGGGGGGGTAGTTCGCCGGACGTAAAATATAGGGAGCGTTTCGGATGTGGGGAACCATATCCTTTTTATAGTAGATACATTCCCCCGAGGTAATAACATCGATACCGAGCTTGTGGAGATAGATGGAATGGTTCTTGCCGATTCCAAAGCCTCCGGTGGCTCCCTCGCCGTCGGCGATGACGAAGTCGATATTCTTATCTTCCTTGATCGTGGAAAGGAGGTTCTTTACACAGTAGACACCTGCCTTTCCGACGATCTCTCCGAGGAAAAGAATCCGTACACTATTCTCCATAATCTGCAAACCTTACCAAATTACAGTGTTTAGGGGAAGAGAACCCTTCTTGAAACAACCGGGGTAAGTGTATATCCTTAAAAAGAGCGGGTCCGCGGCTCGAAACCGGGTACGGGCAAAAAAAGAGCGCGGATTCCGGACCGCCCGTAGGGGGGTCATACATCATGCTCGAGAGAGGTGAAGAAATCATGAAAGACAAGTTAGTCATCGACCTGGGGAAGATCATGGACGACGTGTTCCATGCGGCCCAGGAATTAGGAGATGCGGTCCAAGAGGGGCTGCATAAGACAACGAAAAAGGGTGAGGAGTTCTTTGCACGGGACTCCGAGGTTGATTACTACCCCGCCTATTCATATCCGCCGTCGAACGTGTATATGAGTGAAGATCAAGAGCTGGTTTTCGAGTTCGCCTTGGCAGGGTTCGACAAGAAGGATATAAGCATCAAATTTCTAGGGGATTATCTCATCCTGAATGCCGCTGTGGACGAACGGTTCGGAGAAAAAGAGAGCTTCAAGTACTTCAAACACCGGTTGAAGCTCAAAAACATCACCGATCAGAAGTACTTTGCACCGGCGGACAAGTTCGACCAGGAAAAAACGCAGGCGGAGTTTATCAACGGAGTGCTTCGAGCGGTCATTCCTCCGCGGGAAGCCCCAGCGGGAAAGAGCTCCTTCACCGTCGAGGTAAAATGAAAGAACAAAGGAAACTCGCGGTCCTTATCGACGCGGACAACACGCAGCCCTCTATTGTAGAGGAGCTTCTCGAAGAGATAGCAAAATACGGCGTAGCCAGCGTCAAGCGGATTTACGGGGATTGGACCAAGCCCAATCTCCGGGGATGGAAGGAGCTTCTCCTCCATCACGCAATTCAGCCGATCCAGCAGTTCGGCTACACCACCGGCAAGAACGCCACCGACAGCGCCATGATCATCGATGCTATGGACCTGCTGTTTACCGAGAAGCTCGATGGTTTCTGCATCGTGTCGAGCGACAGCGATTTTACCCGCCTCTCTTCACGCATCCGGGAGGCGGGTCTGACCGTATACGGCTTCGGTGAAAAGAAGACTCCCCAGGCCTTTGTGGGGGCCTGCGACAAGTTCATCTATACCGAGATTCTCCGGAAGGAAGAGTCGACCCACACCGGAAAGAGCAAGAGCAGCCAGGACCTGCGGCAGGATACCAGGCTGGTCAATCTGATTCGGAACGCCGTCGAGGATAGTGCCGACGAGGACGGATGGGCCCATCTGGGAAACGTGGGACAGAACATAGCCAACAAGTCCCCTGAGTTCGATCCCCGTAATTACGGGTTCAAGAAGCTCGGAGAGCTCATCGAGTCGATCGGGTTGTTCGAGATAAATGAAGTGGCCCACGAGAATTCTCCGGCAAAAACCATCTATGTCCGGGACAAGCGGAAGGGCTCCTCGAAGCATACATGGAAACGATAGTCTATGTCCTGACCCCGGTTCTTACCATTTTTTGGTCGGTCGCCGTCTTCATCACCTGGCACCACAGGGCGGCTCTCAAGGAAGATTCTTTTTTCCGCTTCTATCACATCCTTGCCCCCGGGAGTTATTTTCTGGCGGGGGCCGTCTCCGGGTTCGGAGTTACCTTTTTCAGGTTCGACATTGCGGTCCTCCTTTATCTCGACGGCATCATTTTTCTGTCGGTGCTCCTATCTTTTATAATATTTGTCCTGGGGAAAAAAAATGTCGGGGGCCGCTTTACCGGGGTGCTCGTATTCTACAACGTCGTATCCATTGCAGGTATCGTCGCAGCTTATATCATCAAGAACTCTCCTCTTTTGGTGATGAGGATTTCCAGTCTCATAGAGGAGGCTTCCCGAATAGAGATTCCCTCCTTCTCCGAGCTCACCCTCGATTCGGTGTCATCACTGGGCAATCTTACGGGGTGGGTAAACAGAATTCTTATCGCCCTGTTCACTTACGTGCCGGTGGCCCTGCTTCGCTTCCTCTATGTGACCCGGCGGCGGAAACGGCTGGAGAAACAGGTGTGTGAGCTCGAAGCGAGAATCTGGCGGCTCGAGGAGATACAGGAAGGGGAAGAAAACCGTACGAGCGGAACATAGTATTTTATGAAAATATTTGTATGTTTTTTTATACCTTTCTCCATACCGATACTGTTCATGGTATGAACAAAATGGTTAATTTCTTGTATTTCCTAGGTTTATGAGAAAGTCCGTCTGTTGATCGGCTTGGGCACGGAATTTGCATTCAAACTTGCAGTATGGAACGAACTCTTGCTTCTTCTCGAGATCACAAACCATTGTATCACACACTGAATCCCGCGTCATTGCTCCAGAGAGAGCTTCTGAGGAAGGGAATACACCTCTTCATCGCGTGCGTACCCGCTCTGGCCGCGGTCAATCCTCAGTTGACCTTTCTCTCGATCGGTCTGGGAACCCTTTTCTATACCGGTGCCGAAATACTCCGGATAAACGGCCGGCGGGTGATATTAATTTCGGCTATTACCGAGTTCGCTTCTCGAGAGAGGGACCGGGGAAAGATCGTATTAGGACCGGTTACCCTCGGTTTGGGCGCGATGGCCGCACTCTATTTTCATCCCCAGCCCGCGGCGGCGTTGGCAATCTATGCTCTCGCCTTCGGCGACGGGCTTTCGAGCCTCTTAGGCAGATTTTTCGGAAGTGTGCCTATGCCCGCATTTCCCGAAAAAACGGTAGCCGGGAGCTTAACCTGTTTCACCGCGGTATTTCTCGTTACTTTCGGGGTCTTAGGATCCTTTCCCAAGGCCTGCGTCATAGCGGCGGCCGCCACTCTTCTAGAGCTGCTTCCCCTGAAAGACCTGGATAATCTCGCCATCCCCTTGGGAACCGGATTCGTAGCGGTCCTGATCATACCCCTCTAACGGAAAAGGAATCTTACGAGATATTTTTCTTTCCCCTTTGAGAGTGCCCCCGATCGTGGGGATTGAATCAGGAGAACCCTTTTCCTTGTATA
>JBKHAJ010000228.1:0-5614 GCA_046542935.1 Spirochaetia bacterium
CATCTCCTTGAACTCCTCGGCCTTTTCCGAATACCACCAGAACCAACCTCCGTTCACCTCGTGGAAAGGACGAAACAGGACCACCACGCCGTGACTCTGCAGCTGAAGGAGCTTTTCGGCGACCGCGTCGAATTCGGCCCGGAGTCGGGCATAGGCATCGGTGCCGGGGGTATAACAGTCGGAGTAGCTTCCTTCTCCTCTGTTCATATCACCGACTTCGCCGCCGGTCCAGGGATTTGGCATGTTGAGATGAAGGGCGACTAACCCTCCCGCTTCCCAGTGTTCCCGGAGAACCTCGTTCTTCCGCTCCGCGTCGATGAAGAAGTTTTCCCCTATACCGGCGTAATAGTCGGTCTCGATAAGGGCGGGGAGTTTTCCCGTTCGCCGCTCGATGCCCCGGGCATAATCGTAGTATCCTTGCGGGCCGTCGTAGCAGCCGATCTCCTGTCCGGAGAGGACCCGTTTCCCGGGCTTATCGGGAAGGGTGTAGAGCCATTTGAGAAGGGACTTGGCGTTCTCGATGGCATCCGGATCGGAGGTGCCGGAATAGGTGATCGTCCTGTCCGGCGGAGGGGAGTTCGCGCATCCTGCTGCTAATACACCTACTGCACTCATGCAGAGGGCTAGAAGCACAAAAAATCCTAGTTGCCGAACGGTTCGGCGGAAGGTGTGGTGTTTCATAACTTTTATATTTTACAATAAATAAAAAAGATAAGTCAACTAAAAAATTAAAGAGTGCCCCCGATCGTGGGGATGGAATTGGTCTAAAACACGTACGTTCAGGGCATTAGCCGGACATGACTTAATTAAAACAGCGAAGGCTTAGTAATTCAAGATATAGCGGCCAATTGGAGGATTTTTATCCCCACGATCGGGGGCACTCTCAAATGAATAGTATTCTAATCCGGCCGTGAGATGAGCACGAACCTGTACGGAGCGTTCCTGTCTTCGGGATCCGCGTAATCGATACCGATGCGCGGAGTTATCCGGACGTGTCCGTCTGGAATTTTTCGGTATTCCTCGACCCGGAGCGGTCCCCGGCGGGTGACGTCGACCCCGTTTAGGGCACGGTCGATGGACAGGGCCATGCAGAGTTTCCCGGGACCGTCGGTGAGCCCGGTATCCCGGCCGCGGAACCGTTTCATGGTTTCGATTCCGTCAACAGGAATTAAGCCCCTGATAAGGACGGCCGAGGGATTGTCCGACTCCGTGACGAGGTTGAGCATATAGTACATACCGTAAATGAAGTAGATATAGGCATGTCCGGGGGGGCCGAACATGACGGAGTTCCGCTCGGTTTTTCCTTTCGAAGCATGACAGGCGGTATCTTCGATTCCGGTGTAGGCCTCGGTTTCGGATATCATACCGCTTATCAGTACACCGTCGAGATCACGAACGATTTTTTTACCCAGAAGCTCCCGGGCGGTGACAACCGGATCTCTATCGAAAAAAGCTCGGGAAAGAATCACGTAACCGCGGATAAAAATCAGCTCAAGGATTTGAGCACGCTGTCCTTGTCTTTGACCCCTTCGATCTTTTGGGCGAGATCCGGATTGATGCAGTCCCGGAGCCATGCGGCGAAGTCGTTCTTGTATTCGGAAACATGGTGGGCAAACTCCGCCTCGCTCAGCTTGCGAAGTTCCTTCTTGAACTCGGTCAAGTTAGATGCCTTAGCTCCATTTGCAAAAAAGAACTCTTCCCCGGGTTTGCATTTCTTGTTCTTAGCCATGCTCTCTCCTCCGGTTATAAGTATACGAACGAAACGCTCCGCTACCAAGTTAATTATTTCCCCGGACGGTAAAATTTGCATTACCCTCAGGTTATAGGTATGTTTATGCTGTTATGAATGTGAAACCTGAGCTCGTTATGTACAATACCCTCTCCAAACGACAGGAGCTCTTCGTCCCCAGGAAAGGGAATACGGTCAGACTCTTTACCTGCGGACCTTCGGTCTACAGGGATCAGCATCTGGGCAACTACCGGACCTACCTTTTCGAAGACATCCTGCATAAATACCTCCGGTACCTCGGATATACCGTAGAGCGGGCCATTAACTATACCGATCTCGAAGATAAGTCCATCCAGCGTGCCGACGACGAAGGCAAATCGGTCTACGAGGTTACCGGCGAGGTCATCCGGGATTTTCTGAAGACCGCCGGAGAGCTGGGCATATACCTTCCGGAGTACATACCCAGGTCCACCGACAGTGTCGACGAGGCGGTCGAGATTATCAGGGATCTTATGCGGAAGGGGTATGCCTACCGGCACGAAGGGAACATCTATTTCGATCCTCTAAAATATCCCGGTTTCGGGAAGGTGTTCGGTCTCGATATGTCGAAGTGGCCGAAGAAGAAGTACCGGTATTCCCGGGACACCTATAATGGTCTGCGCTGGAATCTCGGCGACTTTATCCTCTGGCACGGAGGGGACTCGAAGGGTCCTGTGTGGGAGAGCGAGGTCGGGAAGGGGCGTCCCTCCTGGAACATCCAGGACCCGGCGATGATCAAGAAGACCCTGGGAACGGAAATAGATATCCACACCGGGGGGATAGACAACGTCTACCGGCACCACGACTATACCCGGGCCATCCTCGAGGCCTCTTCGGGAAAGGAGCTGGCCCGGTACTGGTATCACTGCGAGCATCTGATTGTCGAGGGAGAGAAGATGTCTAAATCGAAGGGGAACACCCTCTATCCGCGGGATGCCTACGAATGGGGATGCAGCCCGAAGAAGGTCCGGTTCATGCTCATGAGCGAGCACTTTCGGAAGAAACTCAACATTACCCGGGAAGGGACCGAGAGGTGCTGCGACAGGGTCGGCATACTCCAGGAAGCGACGGCAGCGGTAACACACCTCAAGTATCCGGCGAAGGGCGACGAGGAAAACGAGCAGCGGGCCCTCCATCTGACCGAGGAGCTCGAGATTCTGTTTCGAACCAAGATGAACGACGGTCTCGATGTGCCCGGGGCCCTCGAAGCGATCGAGCCGGTCCTCGGGGAGCTTCGGAGGATCGGGGAAAAGGGGGGCATTTCGGAAAAGGTCGCCGAGTCTCTCAATCCGACCCTCGAGAAAATCGATTCGGTCCTCGGAGTCCTCTTCCCCTGAGAGATAATCCCCAAGATCGGGAGCACTGCCTCTTCTCTAAGGCTCCGGCCGTCAGGGACGAATAATAACCGCCGCCCGGACCGGCGACCCGTCGCATCCTTTCACCTTCAGAGGAAAGACACTCAGGTACATGTTCTCCTCCTCCGGCCCCTCCGGGACCGACTCCTCGAGCTCCTCGAGGTTCGCCAGATTTTCTATGAGAAGAATCCTCTTCGGCAGAAAGTTTTTATGGATCGGAAAATCGGTGGAATCCATGGAGTCGAAGGATATGGTGTCTATCCCGATTCCCTTCAGGGAGAAATGGGTGAGCCACTCGGCGGCATCCCCATCCAGAACGGGAAAATCCCCGAAGTAGTCGGGGCTTCCCCAGTACCGTCCCCATCCGGTGTGGAGGAGGAGGAAATCGGCCCGGTGTATCCTTTCTTCATGGGGCTCGAGCTCGTCACGGGTAATCTTCCGCCCGGCGGGACCGGGACTGACGATAAGGGCCGCCCTCCCGAAGAAGCTCCCGGGGGCAAGGTCGCTCAAGGTCGCTCCGTCGGTAAGGAGATGAGAGGGAGCGTCGATATGGGTCCCGGTGTGGGAATACAGGGTAAGGCGCATCTCCCGAAAGCCGTCGTGTTCGAGGGTATTGGTCACTTCGAGCTTCGGCGGTTCGGTGCCGGGGAAGACCTGCATATCGGTTTCAATAGTTCGGGTCAAATCTATGATCTTCATAGGTCCAACTGTATATCATTATTCTTCCGTTGAAGCCAGACATCGATTTCGCGATGCCGAGGTACTTCAGTCCACGAAGCTTCCGTGCTGGTGGATACTTTCGCCGTGGGGTCTCCCGGCCAGGACGATGAACTTTGACGGGGGACCGGAGACCAGCTCCGGATTCTCTCCCGCCTCGAAGAGGATTGCCTCCCCGGGTTCGAGCTTTATGTCCCCCGCCAGGATCTCTCCTTCGTAGAGGTAGATGAAACCCCGCATTCCCGGGGGCGGGGAATAGGGGAAGCAGCTGTTCTCCTGTAAGGATACATGGTGATATTCCACATCGGTATGGAGTTTTACCGGAGCGCCTTCACCGGCTAGGACGGTCGCCGTTCCTCCCGCAAGATGCCTGTGGGGGAGGGCGTCGGCTTCGATCTTGTGATATTCCGGTTCCAGGGCCTTGTCGGAATGGGCAAGGTTGACCCAGAGCTGAAACCCGTGGGCTCCTTCGCCGCCGTCGGGCATTTCGGAATGCTCGATTCCCGCGCCCGCGTTGAACCACTGGACTCCGCCGGCGGAGACCGCGCTGTCGTTTCCCCGGGTATCCTTGTGGCGGAACCCCCCTTCGAGGATATAGGTAAGGGCCTCGAATCCTCGGTGAGGATGCTGAGGAAAACCGGCGTCCGGTCCCACGAAAAACTCGTCTAACAGGACGAAGGGATCGTGATGCCTCAAGGTTTCTACCGGAAACAATCTGCGCACTCTGGCCCCGGATCCTTCCGCCGTTTCTCGCGCTCGTATCTTCTTCATAATCTACTCCTGCTATTAAGATAATGAGGGACGGGAGAGGATGGAAGGAAAAATCGCGGGAAAACTGGTTACTCCGGACGGGTTTCGGCTTCCAGCCGGGTAATGTAGCGGTAGGCATCATCGAAGGTGCTTCCGCACATTTCTTCATTTGCCTTCAGATCGCCGCACACCGCGGGACGCTCCGGCTTTCCGAAGAGGAGACACCGGTTATCCTCCGAGAGCTGGACGCATCGTACCCCCGCGGGCTTTCCGTCGGGCATTCCGGGGATAGGGGAGGAAATGGAAATAGCTATACAGCAGGCCCCGCACCCTGCTCGGCACTCCACGGTACCCTCCGTCAGGCCGAGCGTTTAGCCGGCTCGAGGGGGGTATGATCGATAAGCAGTCCGCATTCTTCGGCCAATTCCGCCGCATCCTGAAGAGAAGCCGCGGTATCCTCCGGATCGTGGGCGTCGGAGTTGACGACAACGGTAATATCGTATTCCGAGGCGAGGCGCCAGAAAGGGGGCCAGGGGTAGGGGATACGGCTTCCCTCGGGGGTAGCGATCTCGGGCTTCCGGAATCCGTAGCCGTTTATCTCGAGGGAAACCTGGAGATCTTCCGCCGCGGCCAGGATGTCCCGGCTGCAGGCTTCACAGTTTTCGTCCCACCGCGGATAGGCCGCGCCGAAAATATCGGGATGGGCTATGAAAGTGAAAAGCCCGCTCTCCATAGTCCGAATAAGGTGGGACGCGTAGGAGACCAAGTGGGGTCCCGTCAAATCCGCCATGTCGTCCCATCCTCCCCGATGGGGAATCCAGTGGATGCATCCGATCAGATAGTCGAATCCCCGCCCATAGAGGAGTTCTTGATAGAAGGCGTGGTACTCTTCCGTCCATTCGCACTCCAACCCCTTATAGATAGTTATCTCCGGGAAGGAGCGGCGGGCCTTGTCGATGGCGGACTCGTATGCGGGAAGTTCATCCATATCCATCCTGACGAAATCCCATCGGTTATCGGGAAG
>JBKHAJ010000229.1:0-5515 GCA_046542935.1 Spirochaetia bacterium
GCTTAGTCATGTGCATAAGTTTCCCTTTCCTTATGAAGTAATAGAGGATATACTACATACATCCTTACCAAATACATGTTACTGAAAACCGACAAGACAATTATCAAGGCCTTTATCATCATGGGTATCCTTGCGGCATTCTCGGGGATAATTCTCGCATCAAGGATGCATGCCGCCCGACCCGGTACCGGAGAAGGAATGGAGCTCAATGTAATCGCCGCTGTGATCCTGGGCGGAACGAGTTTATTCGGCGGAAAAGGAACCATCATAGGATCACTGGTAGGTGCACTGGTCATCGGGTCGCTCAATAACGGGCTGATTATTCTCGGATTCAGCACCCACGTTCAGATGCTGGTGCGGGGACTTGTTATAATTCTTGCTGTCCTTTTCGCTCGGGACGAACATTCATCGTAATTGGAATACACCCACCTAGAGGAGAAAGTAATGAAAACCGCTATTCAATTCGGAGCCGGCAATATAGGCCGCGGATTCATGGGACAACTATTTTGGGAGGCCAGGTACAGAACCATCTTCGTTGAATACGATAAAGATCTCGTGGAGAAGCTCGATAAAGCGGGAAAATATCCCCTGCGGCTGCTCGATGCGTATACGAAAAAGGAAATCGATATGGTTATCGACAGATTCGAGGCCGTATCGACCGAGGAAATCGAAAGGATTGCCGAAGCCTTTGCTCAAGCGGAGACTGCGGGAACTGCGGTCGGCGTGAGGGCTCTTTCCGCCATTGCTCCATTGGTGGCGAGGGGAATAAAGCGGCGTATGAAGGCCGCCGGACAGCCTATCGACATCTTTCTCTGTGAGAATATGTACGGCGCGGGGGATACACTCAAGGCGGCGGTGTTCGAACTCCTCGATGCGAAAGAGAGGGAATGGGCTGAGGAGAATGTCGGTTTTGTGGGTACCAGTGTCGCCCGGATGGTTCCTGCACCGGACAAGCGGTTCGAACAAGAAGGGCCTCTCTTCGTAGTAGCCGATTCCTATCACAAGCTGCCCTACGATAAAGTTGCCTCCCGGGCGCCTGAGCCGCCTATAGAGGGTATGAAGGGGGTTTCCAACTTCAAAGCGGAAGTGGAACGGAAGCTCTACACCCACAATTTAGGCCATGCGGCTATGGGATATATAGGGTATCTGAAGGGGTATACCTACGTTCATGAGCCCTTCGAGGATGAATTTCTTCTTCCCTTATTCGAAGGTGCCCTCGGGGAGACGGCTCAAGCCCTTGTCAAAATGTACCCGGAGGATATCGATCCGGAAGAGCATGGGGAAATCAGGAAGGACGTGAACGTTCGATTCGGTAATCCCATGCTGATGGATTCTCTAACCCGTGTCGCCAGGGATCCCCTGCGTAAGCTCGGGCCCAGCGATCGTCTCGTCGGAAGCGCCAAACTGTGTATCGAATACGGGATATTCCCTAAGAACATTGCATACGTCTGCGGCGCCGCCTTCAATTACGACTATCCGGAGGACCCCGCCGCGGTGGAACTGCAGAAGATCATCATGGAGAAGGGAATCGAAGGCGCGGTACAGCAGGTTTCAGGGGTTGATCCTGATTCGGATCTGGGAAAGGAAATCGTTGCATCTTACCTGGACCTCAAGGAAAAACGACAATCCTGGGCTGATAAATAACTAATAGCGAGGAGTACGAAAATGAAGACCAAGGCGGTCAGACTATACGGTAAGAAGGACCTTCGACTCGAAGAGTTCGAACTGCCACGGATCGATGATAATCAGATAATGGCGCGTGTGGTTTCCGACAGCATATGTATGTCCACATACAAGGAGACGATGCAGGGAAGCGACCACAAGCGGGTGCCCGGGGATATCGACAAGAATCCGATAATGATAGGGCACGAGTTCTGCGGTGAGATTGTAGAAGTCGGTTCGAAATGGAGCGGCCGGTTCAAGGCGGGGGATAAATTCGGGATTCAGCCGAACATCAAATGGCCGGGAACGTTGAACGGTCTCGGTGCTCCGGGATATTCCTATCCCTACGTCGGCGGTGCCGCTACCTACATTATCATCCCCAACGAGGTAATGGAGCAGAACTGTCTTCTCGAATACCACAACGACGCATATTTCTACGGTTCCGTGGCCGAACCGATGTCCTGCATCGTGGCGGCGTTCAAGGCATCCTATCACATCGAGGAGAATTACATTCATCACATGGGTATCAAGGAAGGAGGGAACACCGCCATCCTCGCCGGCGTGGGTCCGATGGGCCTCGGGGCTATCGATTATGCCCTGCATAACGACGATAAGCGGCCGGATAGACTTGTGGTGACCGACATCGACAATACAAGACTGAAGCGGGCGGAATCCATTTACACTCCTGAAAAAGCGAAAAAGGAAGAAGGAATCGAGCTTATCTATGTAAACACCAAAGAACTCGACAATCCCGAAGAGTACCTCATGTCTCTAACCGGGGGAGAGGGATTCGACGATGTTTTCGTCTTCGCCCCCGTTCGTCCGGTCATCGAGCAGGGGGATAAGATTCTCGCCTACGACGGGTGTCTTAATTTCTTTGCGGGACCCTCGGATAACAAGTTCGAAGCGACCATCAATTTCTACGACGTCCACTATATGTATCATCACATTTCGGGAACCAGCGGTGGAAATACCGACGATATGCTCGATTCCCTCAGACTCATGGGAAACGGCAGGGTGAACCCGACGGCGATGATCACCCACATCGGCGGGCTCGACGCCGCGGCGGAGACTACATTACATCTGCCCGATATTCCCGGGGGCAAGAAGCTGATCTACACCAACATATCTCTAGAACTGACAGCCCTCGATGATTTCGCTGAGAAGGGAAAAAAGGATCCCCTTTTCGAGAAGCTCGCGGATATCATCTCCCGCCACAACGGTCTGTGGTGTTCTGAGGCGGAGAAGTACCTCCTCGAGAACGCTACGGCGGTTTGACGACGGAAATCTGAGGGAGCGGTCGATGGAAATATTCTTCGCGGGAGTCGATCTCGGAACGAGCGGAATAAAGGCGGGTATTATCGATGAACGGGGCCGGATCATCGCCGAAGTGTACCGGGATACCGAGCTCGTTTCCGAGGCTCCCGGGAGGATGAAACAGGATCCCGATTCTTTCTGTTCTACGGCGCTCAAAACAATCCGGGAGGTCGTCGAAAAATCAAAAATCGAGCCCTCGCGGATAATTGGGCTGGCCCTGGACGGGCAGATGGGGGGTATTATCGGGATAGACCGGAATTTCGACTCCGTCACCGGCTTGGATATGGGCCTCGATATCCGGTCCGAGAAGTACAACGCTCTTATGCAGCGGGAGTACGGCCAAAAGCTGGCCGAGCTCACCTGCGGGTCTCCGCGAAATACCCCGAAGATGATGATGTGGGCCCGAGAGTTCCCCGAGATCTATGGGAGAGTCCACAAGTTCGTCACTCTGAGCGGCTACGTAACGGGTATAATTACCGGTATCTCCGGCGACGATGCATGCATCGATTATACGCTGCTCAGTTTCTTCGGTAACGAAGATGCGCGAAATTTATCGTGGTCGGATGAATTGACCCGAATGGCCGGTCTCGATGCGGCTAAGCTGCCGAAGGTCGTCGAGCCCTGGCATGTCGTGGGAGGGCTTACCTCACAGGCCGCGTCCGAGTCGGGACTTCCCGCCGGACTCCCGGTTGCAGCAGGGGCCGGCGATCAGCCGGCCGGATTTCTCGGGGCGGGATTCCTGAAACAAGGAGAGTTGTTGGATGTTTCGGGAAGCACGACACTCCTCTGCGCCGCGGTCGACCGGTTTGTTCCCGATACCGAGCGTGCTTCGGTAATGTTTATGCCCTCCGTCATAGCGGGCAAATACACCGCCTTTACCTACATAAACGGCGGGGGAATATCCTTGAAGTGGTTCCGGGATGAGTTCGGCGGGGGACTCACCTGGGATGAACTCACCGCCGCCGCCGCTGGGGTGCCTCCGGGAGCATGCGGGCTGCAGTTCCTTCCCTATTTCGGCGGACGGCAGTGCCCCTACGATTCTGAAACCCGGGGTGCGTGGATCGGTCTAAACTGGGGACACAAAAAGGAACACCTCTTCCGGGCGATTCTCGAAGGGCTCGCATTCGATCATGCACTGGGACTCGAACACATCTCCCGGCTGTTCCCCCATATCCGTTCCGAGGGAATCGACGGTTCCGGCGGGGGTGCACAAAATCCTCTGTGGAATCGAATAAAGGCGGACATCCTCAATCTCCCTTACCGGCGGCTCGGGGAATATCAATTCGCTCTTCGGGGGTGTGCCCTGATCGCGGGCTTCTCCCAAGGAATATTCGATAATCTCGAGGAAGCGGCGGTACGTATGAACGCTGAAAACGAATCGGAACTCATCGTCCCTGATTCCAGGAACGCCGAAGAGTATCGGAAGCATCTCGAAATATTCAAAGAGAGTCTCCTATCTCCCCTCGAAAGCACTATGGGAAAACTGTCGAGTCCTTGACAGCTTTCTTCGTATCTTCGAAAATTATTTAATTGATATAATCAGTTATTCGAGGAAGGGATATGCGAGAAGAAAAAAGCTTGGTAAAAGATCGAAAGACAGGTCCCACCGTCCCGATAACAAGCGGCCTCGGCGCCGCCGGGTTCGGAGCCGCCCTCTTTTTCGCCGCTCTCTTTACCGGATGCGCCGGCGGACCCCCCGAGGGATTGGGTCCCCTGGACCTGGTAGGCGAGGTCGATGTAGAGCGCTACCTCGGCAGGTGGTATGAGATTGCCCGGTTTCAGCACCGCTTCGAGAAGAACATCGTCGGCGCCACCGCCGAGTACTCCCTCCGGGAGGATGGAAAGATCCGGGTCGTCAACAGCGGATACAAGGGGAGCCTGGACGGAAAGTACACCGAGGTCGAGGCGGTGGCCTGGGTCCCGGACCCAGACAGGCCGGGAGAGCTTAAGGTGCGGTTCTTCAGTCTGTTTACCTCCGATTACCTCATCTTCGGGCTCGATCAGGAGAATTATGAATGGGCCTTGGTGGGCAACAATTCGAGAAAATTCCTCTGGTTCCTCGCCCGGGAGCACGAGATTAAAGACGATCTCCTCGAGAAGATGAAGGGGATCGCCCGTCGTCAGGGATACGACCTGGAAGGACTGTATCTGGTCCCTCAAAAGCCCCGCGAATAAGAGATTGTTAAATTTCGGTTAGAGCTGTTTTCATGCTTGCCTTCCCAGTCGGTTTCGGTACACACTGTCCGGCAGCGGAGGCCGCATGTATCAATTTAAAAATGATTTAAATCACGTTCTCGCGCGTATGGCGGTGTTGTGGGGCGGAAACCTCGTGAAGATGATGCGGATGACTAAGAAACTCCGCAAAGGTGCCAAGACCGCCCGGAAGCGGAGAGAATTTCATGCCCGGGGGGGACTCCTCGTTCCCTCGGCGATCGGATTGAGTCCCACCATGGAGTGCAACCTGACCTGTATCGGGTGCTACGCCCGGTTTCATCCGAAGGACGGCGAGATTACCACCGAAGAGCTCGTACGCTTT
>JBKHAJ010000230.1:0-5485 GCA_046542935.1 Spirochaetia bacterium
ATGGACGATATCACTGTAAAAGAAATAGGCTCTTTTGAAGCTAAAACGCACTTGAGCAGTCTGCTCCGGGAAGTGGAAGAAAAGGGGACGGAATTCCATATAACCCGGCGGGGCAAGGCTGTTGCCGTGCTCAAAAGAGACGAAAAACCGGGATACGCCGACCCGGTAGCGGCGCTCGAGCGAATCCGAAAAATCACATTGGCCGATACGATTGAGGAGCTTCTGGAGTTGAGAGATGAGGGCCGGGAGCGGTGAATGAAATACCCGCACTCGTAATCGATGCATCCGCATTTCTATCGTTGTTCCTCCCGGATGAAAGCGGGAGGAAAATGGAAGCGTTGATTAAGGATATTGTGCGGAAAAACGGCCAATTACTCGTCCCGCCGCTTTTCTGGTATGAAGTACTGAACGGCTTGGCAACTTCTCTTAAACGCGGAAGAATTACCGATGAAGAGTTGGACTCGATCGAGTCCGACATGTCGGTGCTGCCCATTGCCTGCGATTACCTGCCGACTCCCTTTATTAGGAAAAGAATCCGGGACTATGCCGTCCGCTATCGGTTATCGATCTACGATGCGGCGTATCTTGAACTCGCGACACGGAGTCGACTTCCCCTGAAGACGCTGGATAAGCATCTGCTTGGTCTAAGAGAAGAATTTGCTTGTATTGAATAAACGCCCCTAGAAATGCAGCCTGAATGCCAGGTTTGCATGGAACTTAGCGGTCCCCACGTCGAAGGAAGCCGCCGGCATGATGATGAACTTGCCCAAGACGAGCTCGAAGCCTGCGCTCAAGAGGAGGGACAGGTCACGGATGGCGACTACCGCGGGGTCGATACTATCTGTGGATACGATTTCGCCCGTTCCGTCCTGATTAGTGTAGAAGCCGAGGTTGAGGCTTTCGATATTCCCGGTATAGGTGGTCCACTGATAGTAGGGACTCACCTTGAAGAAAGGATAGAAGATAGAGAGCTTCTTCGAAATCCCTAAGTCGAGACCTACCGTGTGCAGGTAGGTGTTGAAGACGAGATCCCCCGAAAGAAGCAGCCAGTCACCGCCGATATCCTGGCTGACTTCGGGAATCGCCAGGGAGCCGTGGGTGTTGGCGAAGTTGTAGCCGACCCCTAACGAGACGGCGGGAAATCCGCCGGAGTCTTCCATAAGGACCTTCCGCACCCTTAGCCCCAGGTTGAGAGTGCCGAAGGCGGTGTCGGGAAGACCGACGGCGTTCGCGAGGGCCCCGACTAAGGCCGCGGGAATAAATGAGCCCTGAACGATCGTCTCTATCCCCAAGGGAAGGCGAATGCCGAAGCTCAGCCGGAGAGACGGGAGCATGAAAAAGCTCTGCAGGGTGCCCAGGAGGTCGGTACCCACCGCGGTGGTTATCACATTGTAGACATTCAAGGCTTCGAAGCTACTGTTCGTAGGTTCGACGAAGGTGAGGAGACCTCCGGTGAAGGTGGAGCCGAGGGAGCCCGCGATGAACCAGCGGGAGCCCTCTCCGAAGGAGGCCCTGCCGATCCCTTCACCCGAAAGGGCGGTCTGCTTCAGATAGGGGGCGATGTCTTCGCCCAAACCCTCTAAGAGGGCGGTGATGTCCCGTTCGATGGGACTCAAGTTCTGGGCGGATGCCGCTCCTATTACAGCAAAAATGAGAATAACCGCAATCAGTATCTTTTTCATCGATCGTTCCTCACCTTCCAGTAGTTTAATTCAATTAATGGGGTACGTCAAAGACAAAGTTATACAATTTTAGAAAAAAGAGCTAAATCCTGTGGAAGTACCGAGGGTTTTCTGTCATGCGCCGAGGCGCGGATCAAGGCCGGCCCGGCTGACTTCACCGAGTTTTAACAAATTCATAACTCTTTTCGTACGACCAGGATGTCGTCGTATTCTCGATAGACGGAAAAGCCGAGTTTTTCGTAGAGCCTTAAAGGTCCTACATAGTTGTCCGCTTGGGTCGACGCTGATTTCCTCGGATATCCCTCGAGGAATCGGACTTCCGGGTTGTCGGTGTAATCCCGGATGATCCGATCGAGGAGGGAGCCGGCTATGCCTCGTCCTCTGTAGTCGGGATCGACGGTAAAGCACACCACCGAACCGGTCGAGCCGTCGTCTTGGAGTTCGAGTCTCGGATCTTTTTTCAAAAAGGGAAAGGCGGATTTCATATTGACATTGCACCAGCCGATCGGCTTTTTGCCGTCGAAGGCGAGATAGCCCGTGAGCGATCCCCGCTCGATGAGCCGCGCGGCCTCGAGTCGATTCTGCTCGCCCGGCCGCTTTTCCCACTCCTCCTGGGATCCTGGAAAATGGTAGAGGGTACAGTAGCATCCCGCCCAATCGGGATTGTCGACAAATGCGCGGTGATCGAAAAAATCGAAGAACCTTTCGGCCGTCTCGGGGGAAAGGGGGTGAATGACGGGTTTCATGCGTTCCTCCTCGATAGTGAGTATACCATACGCCGGCGGAATACACCGTCTTGACCGCCTTCCGCCCGGTTGTTAAGCTTGGAGACGTGTTCGATCCGAAAAAACGACTTCCCCTCCCCGAGGTCGACCGACAGGCAAAGCGTCTCTTGAGTAGTGATTGGTTTTCGGCGCTCCTTGCGGAGGTTCCGTCGATCATCCTTATCTTGAACTCGAACCGGCAGATCATTTTTGTAAATAAAGATCTCCCCAGTGAGTTGAGAATGCTGCCGGAGGAAGAGGTTATAGGACTCAGGCCCGGAGAAAGCTTCGGATGTATTCGAGCGGTTCATGGAGAGCATGGGTGCGGTTCGACCAAATTTTGCTCGGTGTGCAGACTGGCTGACGCGATCGCTCGGAGCGAGAACGGCGAGCGGGTCGAAAGTGAGTGCCACCTCCTGGTTCGAAACGGCGAGTCCCTCAACCTGGGGGTAAAAGCCACTCCTTTCGAACTCGACGGAGATCGGTACGTTTTCTGCGTCATCCATGATATCGGCGAGACCAAGACCAAGAAGGTCTTAGAAAGGATCTTTCTTCACGACATGCAGAATACCGTCGGCACCCTCTACTCGATTCGGGATCTCATCGATGAGCTGAGTCACGAGGAGCTCAAGGAGATCGTAGTCGAAGAGGCGGAAGTGCTGATGGAGGAGCTGCAGTCATACCGGCTTATGATCCATGCCGAGAGCAGAGAACTGGTGGTCAAACCGGAGCCGGTGGAGATAGGGGGCCTTCTCAGGGGAATCGTCGAATCTCTTAAGCGGATGCAGGATTTTAAAGATCAGCCGGTGGAGGTCGATGTTCCGGAGGGGCTGAGCTTAAACACCGATCGAATCCTCTTAGAGCGGATACTCAAGAACCTTATCAAAAACGGGTTCGAAGCGGAGAAGGGGCGGGGAAAGGTCCGCGTGAAGGTATATGAGACCGACGGTGCCCATTTCCCCGGCGGCGGATTGCGCTGCACCGTTTCCAATCCCACGGTCATGCCCGAGGCGGATCAGATCAACATCTTCCGGAAGATTCCCGGTAACAAGGGCGGCGGCCGGGGTTGGGGGACCTACTCCGTCCGCCTCCTGACCGAGGCCTATCTCCGGGGCAGGGTAGATTTTTGCAGCTCCGAGGGTGAAGGTACGATATTCGAAGTTACCGTTCCCTCGTTTTAATAGAGCTTGACAGCGGAGGTTTTGAAAACGACGTAGTATTTTTTTCCGGGACGGATGTCGAGCTCCCGGAGGGAATACTCGGTTATCTCCGACTCGAGGGGAAAGCCGCAGTCGAGAGTCACGAGAGCTGTCCGTCCCTTCGGCTGAATGGAAACCACCGAGCCCTCGAAACAATTCTGAGCGCTCGATTGTAGCACTTCCCTCGAAAGAATTATATCGTCGTAGCTTATCACCGCGGTGGTAAAATCCCCCTTCAGGGAGGGACACTTGAGGGTTTTTCCCGAGACCGTGAAATAGATGAAATAGTCGTCCCTGCCGGTTACCTTACCCGGAAGAACGTTTTCGGGAACCGGTGAGGGACTCCCGCCGTCGATATTCCACAGGACGTCTCCCGTCCGGTAGGCGAAGGGAAGATGATGGGTGCTGACGAGTATGGTGGTACCCCGGTTTTTGAGTTTCACCAAGAGGTCCTCCAGCTCGGGCACGAAATCCGGATCGATATTTGCCGTCGGCTCGTCCAAGAAGAGCACCTCCGGCTCGAGAACGAGGGCCCGGGCGACGGCGACCCGCTGTCTCTCGCCGCCGGAGAGGTTCGAGGTCCGCCGGTTTTCGAAGCCCCTGCAGTCGAGGGCCTCGAGAGCCTCCGCGACCCGTTCCCTGATTTCTCCATGCTCGAGTTTCCGGATCTTGAGCCCGTAGGCGACATTGGCGAATACCGAGCCCGAGAAAAGGTAGGGGTCCTGGTGAACGAGGACCGATCTCGATCGCAGACGCCGGAGGTTTTCTTCCCGAAGGGGCTTGCCGTCGAAGACGAGAGATCCCGCACCGGGCTTGAGGAGTCCGTTCAGGAGCTTGAGAAGGGTCGTCTTGCCCGAACCGTTTTCGCCTATAAAGACTGTGATCCGCTCCTTAGGGATCTTTAACGCGGGAACCTCTATAACCGGGTCCGCAGCGTAGGAGAAGCGCACGTGGGAGAGCGAAAATGCGGGGTGCGGACCCGTGGAAGCGTTTTTTTTCATTCCGTTATTTGCCATATCGGACGGCTCCATGGAGCGCGAAGTTGATCAGAAGCGCTAGGATGATGAGAATCACCCCTAAGGCGAGGGCGAGCTCGAACTCCCCCTTGCTCGTCTCGAGGGCGATGGTGGTGGTAATGGTCCGGGTGTACCATCTGATGTTTCCGCCGAGCATCATGGAAATCCCGACCTCCCCGATGACCCTCCCGAATCCGGCGAGGATTGCCGAAAGGATCGCCGTCTTCCCCTCCTTCAATATCATGACGAAGATATTTTTAGAAGACGCTCCGAGGGTCACTAAGGTCTCCCGCAGGCGCGGGTCGAGCTTGGAGAGACCGCTGTAGACCATCGAGGAGATAATCGGGAGTATCAGAACGGACTGTCCGATGACGATGGCCGTAGGCGTAAAGAGGATCCCCAGGTGACCCAGTGATCCCGACCGGGACAGAAAGGAGTACACGAAGAGCCCTATGACTACCGTAGGCAGTGCCATCAGGCTGTTGAGAACGATAATCACCCCCCGTTTCGCGAAGAAATTTTTTAAGGCCAGAAGGACCCCGAGGGGCACCGCTAGAACCGCGGAAATAACCGTCGATATAAGTGAGAACTTTATCGATGTGAAGGCGATGAAGTACACCTCCCGCTCGCCCGAGAAGAGGAGCTCCATCGCCCGGATAAATGAACCGTCCATTTTTTCTTACACCTCTGCTTAAGGAATTGAGAGTGCCCCCGATCGTGGGGATGGAATTGGTCTAAATCATGTTCGCTCAGGGTTTCAGCTGAACGCGGCTTTATTAAAGCAGTGTGAGCTTAGTAATTCAAGCTATCACGGCCAATTGGAG
>JBKHAJ010000231.1:0-5470 GCA_046542935.1 Spirochaetia bacterium
TGATCCGATCCACTTTATTCGGCGACAATCTCTTCTCGTGGCCCTTGGATTGGGTGCGAGCTTTCTGGTTTCCCGGATCTCTTTGGAGACGGTAAAGAAGTTCGTCCCCTTCCTGGTATTTTTCTCGCTGGTGCTGACCCTGCTCACCTTCGTCCCCGGAATCGGTGACGAGGTGATGGGGGCTCGGAGATGGGTTTATCTCTTCGGATATTCCTTTCAGCCCTCGGAGATGGTCAAAGTAACCCTGGTGGTTTATTTGGCCTACATCTTCAGTAAGAAGGGGGACAATCTCGACGATATTGTCCGGTCCGTATTCCCGCCCCTCGTGATAAGCGGACTCTTTATCGTCCTTGTCTACCTGCAGAATGATTTTTCGTCCGCCTTCTTTCTCTTCTTCATCTGTTTGGTGATGTTTTTCATTGCCCGGATCAAGCTGCTTTATTTTATGTTTCTAGCCTCCATCGGAATTCCCTTAGCGGCGATTCTTTTGTTTACGAAAGAGCACAGGGTAAGAAGAATCATGGCATTTTTGAACCCCGCGAGTGATCCGATAGGGGCGAGCTACCAAGTGAACGCGGCGCAGGACGCTCTGATGCGGGGCGGGTTGTGGGGGAAAGGTCTCGGGGAAGGTACAAAAAAACTGGGAGGCCTTCCCGAGGCCCACTCCGACTTTGTCTTCGCCGTTTTGGGCGAGGAAATGGGTTTCTTGGGGATCTTCTTCGTCCTCGCCGTCTTTATTACTTTTGCCGCCCGGGGATATCTCGTGGCGGTCAAGTCGAGGGACCGTTTCGGTTACTACCTCACCTTCGGCCTGATTACATCTGTTCTGTATCAGGTTCTCTTGAATCTTGCGGTCGTGTCGGGACTGGTCCCCGCTACGGGAATTCCACTTCCTTTTTTCTCCTCTGGGGGATCTTCGGTTATCATGACCCTCGTTATGTGCGGTCTCGTCTACAATGTGTCGAGGCGGACCGAGCGGGATGCGGAGGAGGTCGCGGGCTATGGCTGATACGGCGTACAGGGACGGCCGTGAGGATACACGGACCTACATTCCCCGGATGCACCTCTACAAGGGAGAGGTGCCGGAAGACGGAGTAGGAAAAAAGGCGGCCGGCATCAAAGGGGCCGCGGTACAACCCGCTGTCCGGCGGAGCCCGCCGGGGGTATCGAGGCCCGTCTTAAAGAGGATTTTTCGGGGGCTGGTCATGGTCCTCTTCCTCGTGCTTTTAGGGGAGGTGCTCTTTCATACCGTTATAGGTTCGAAACTCCGGATACGGCGGATCGAAGTCGAGGTGAAGAACGATCTAGAGCTTACCAATGAAGAAATTTTGCGCCTTGCCGGGGTGGATACCGAGACCTATTATTTTTCGATAGATCCGGAGAAGATCCGTTCGTCCCTCGAGAGGTATCCCCTGATAAAAGAGGCTTCGATCAGAAAGGGCTTCCCCGATACCCTGTTCCTGAATATTACCGGAAGAACCCTATTAGCCTACAGCATCGTGGACACCGAGGCCGGGGCCGTCCCGGTGGCCTTCGACGAGGAGGGCGTTATCTTTCAGATAGGGAGCTCGGTGGAAGATGCCGAGGGTCTCATAATCTCGGGTGTCAAGTTTAACGATCTCGAGCTCGGGATGAGGCTTCCCGGGGAACTTTCCGGTTTCTTAGCCCAGCTGAAGGATCTCAAAGAGGAGTTTCCCTTCCTGTACAGTACCATTTCGGAGCTCAAGCTTATTCGAAAGAGGGGAAGTGATTTCGAGGCCCTCCTGTACACCACCGATTTCGCGATACCTGTGAGGATCGGAAGCAGCATAGATGCTCAGCTCATGAGGTACATCCTCATGGTACTCGATGTGGTGACTCAGAAGGAGTTCGCGGATGGGGTCGAAGAGGTTGATTTCAGGACCGGCGAGATTGTTTATACCATGAAGGAGGGCTGAAAGATTGCCTCAGGATAATCTAATAGTCGGATTAGACATAGGGACCACGAAGGTATGCGCAGTCATCGGCGAGTACACCGGTGAGGGGCCCATAGAGATAATCGGAATAGGCCTAAGCCCCTCCAGGGGACTTAGGCGGGGGGTAGTCATCAATATCGAGGCCACCCTCAAATCGGTAGCCGCCGCGGTGGAGGCCGCGGAGATGATGTCGGGCCGGGAAGTGTCGAGCGTGTTTACCGGTATCGCCGGGGATCACATCGAGGGTATAAACTCCCGCGGAGTCGTTGCCGTTGCGGGCAGAGGCCGTGAGATTACCCGGGACGATATCGGGAGGGTCATCGAGGCCGCAAAGGCGGTGGTCATCCCTATGGACCGGGAGGTATTCCACGTAATTCCTCAGGAGTACATCGTGGACGAGCAGGGTGGCATCAAGAACCCCCTCGACATGATCGGTATCCGCCTCGAAGCGGAGGTCCACATTATAACCGGATCGGTCACCTCGGTGCAGAACCTGGTCAAGTGCGTAAACCGGGCGGGATTCAGGGTCAACGATATCATCCTGGAGTCGTTGGCGGCCTCGGAGGCCGTCCTCTCGGAGGACGAAAAGGAGCTCGGAGTGCTGTTGGTCGACCTCGGCGGGGGAACCACCGATATCCTGGTCCATCTCGAAGGTGCTCCCTACCACTCCGGTGTTGTCCCTATAGGAGGGGCCCAGGTAACCAGCGATCTCTCGATCCTCTTGAAGACCCCTCTCGAGGCCGCGGAGAAAATCAAGCGTCAGACCGGATGCTGCTACATGCCTATGGTAGACACCGAGGAGGAGGTCATCATCCCCGGGGTCGGGGGATGGCCTTCGGCGTCGATTCCCCGGCAGGAGATGTGTGAGATCATCCAGTCGCGGATGGCGGAGACGTTCTCCCTGGTGAAAGAGCAGATCGAGAAGAAGGGGTATCTCAAGCATTTGAGCGGGGGGATAGTGCTTACCGGGGGCGGGGCGCTCCTTCAGGGAAGCGCCGAACTTGCGGGCGAAGTGTTCGGGATCCCCGCCCGGGTAGGCAAGCCGGCCCGCCTCGGGGGACTCGTGGAAGATTACGCGAGCCCCCTATACGCTACCGCGGTGGGCTTGATCATGACCGGGGCCGAGCGGATTGGTACGGCCGGCGGCGAGAAGGGAATCGCTCCCGTCAGAACGGAGGGCTTAGTGGGAAAGCTCAAGGATTGGTTTAAGGAATTCTTTTAAGAATATATATAGGAAAACATAATCTCTTGGAGGGGGACATGCAAATCGAAATAGTCGACACGGAATACACAAATCCTACAGTCATCAAGGTCGTCGGAGTAGGGGGGGGCGGTAACAACGCCGTCAACCGCATGATCGCGCAGGGCGTCAGGAACGTCCAATTCATTGCGATGAACACCGACGTACAGGCCCTGAAGAAATCGAACGCCGAGACCCGGGTCCCCTTGGGGGCAAAGCTCACCGGGGGCTTGGGTGCCGGCGGTATGCCCGAAATGGGGGAGAAGGCGGCCCTCGAGGACCGTGACGACATCCAGAACGTCCTGAAAGGGGCGGACATGGTGTTTATCACCGCGGGAATGGGCGGAGGTACCGGTACCGGCGCCGCTCCGGTGGTAGCCCAGATAGCCCGGGAGCTCGATGCCTTGACCGTCGCGGTGGTCACCAAGCCTTTCAATTTCGAGGGTGCCAAAAAAATGAAGCTCGCGGAGGAGGGGATCGAAAAGCTCCGGGACGCGGTGGATACTCTTATTACCATACCTAATCAGTATCTCCTGAAGATCGTAGGCAAGGGGACCCCCATCAACGATGCCTTCCTCATGGCGGACGACGTCTTGAGACAGGGGGTCCAGGGTATCTCCGAATTGATTACCGAGCCGGGAGATATCAATATCGATTTCGCCGATGTGAAAACTATCATGAAGGGACGCGGTGACGCCCTGATGGGGATCGGCATGGGCCGCGGAGATAACCGGGCGGTGGACGCGGCGACCAACGCCATCAATAATCCCCTATTGGAAGACGCCCGTATGGAAGGGGCCCAGGGGATCCTGGTAAACGTCACCGGTGGGAACGACTTCTCCCTGATCGAGTACGAAGAGATTATCAACATAATAACCGCGAATGCCCACAGCGATGCCTTGATCATCCCCGGCACCACCGTGGATCCGACCCTGGAGGACGAAATCAAGGTAACGGTCATCGCCACCGGGTTCGACCTGGGAGCAGGGGAGGCCTATTTCCCCGAAACCGAGGAAAAGGAAGAGGAAAACGAGATCATCCGTTATCCCGACTGGCAGAAGATGAAGGAAGGAATTTTCAGAAAACCCCCGAATGAGTATCTTATGAGTAGAAACTCCCAAGAGGACGATCTGGGAATCCCCACCATATGGCGTGAGAAGAAGGCCTCGGGGAAGGACTGATGGCGTCGGATAAGGCAATCCTTACCAACTACGAGATATATCTCCGCACCACCGCGGGATTAGCGGAGGGTACGATCGAGACCTATCTCAGGGAGTGCCGACAATTTCAAGCCTTTCTCCAAGCCGCCGGGGAATCCATGCTCGAGGCATCCACGGGGGACCTCATCGACTATCTGGTCCGCAGGCAGACGGAGGATATCGACAAACGGACCTCTGCTAAGATCTTGAGCACCCTCCGCTCCCTTTTCGGGTTCCTGGTCCTGGAGCGGTACCGGGCGGACAATCCCTCCGACGGAATCGACGGGCCGAAGCTCGATAAGAAGCTGCCCAAAGTATTGAGTATCGAGGCGGTGGAGGAGTTTCTGAAGGCCATCGACATCTCCGAGCCAATGGGGTTGAGGGACCGGGCCCTCTTTGAGCTTATATACTCCTCGGGCCTCAGGATTTCCGAGGCGCTAAGGCTCACTACCGGTCACCTATTCCTGAGGGAAAGGCTCTTGAGGGTAACCGGAAAGGGGGATAAAGAACGGATTGTTCCTTTAGGTGAAGAGGCGGCGCTGTGGCTCCACCGGTATTTGAATGAAGCCCGGCCGCGTCTCGTCAAGCCGGGGAAAAACGACCGCCGGGTTTTCTTGAGCCGTCGGGGAACCGGAATCTCCCGGAAGGGAGTGTGGAAGCGGTTCAAGGAGATCACCGCGGCCGCGGGACTCGAGGCCAAGGTACACACCCTGAGGCACAGCTTTGCGACCCACCTTCTGCAGGGAGGTGCCGACTTGAGGGCGGTCCAGGAGCTCTTAGGACACGCCGATATCAGTACCACCCAGATATATACCCATCTGGACGGGGAAGAGCTGAAGGGGTATCACCAAAAATATCACCCGCGAGGGTAGGAGGACCGAATCAGGGGTGATGATAAGGATGTATAAAGGAATGAGGTCTAAAAAAGGCATGATCAAGCTACTCATAATACTCGCTGTACCTCTGTGCGTCCTCTCATGCGAACGAACCCGGGACAACCTCCTCGACAGGATGCTCGAGTTCGAGCGGGGAGGCTACAGGGGGCAGGAAGTCCCGGAGAGCAGGATCGAAGAGAT
>JBKHAJ010000232.1:0-5432 GCA_046542935.1 Spirochaetia bacterium
GCTCGCGCACCTTCCGGTGCAGCTCTTTCTTGCTGAAAGGTTTGTGGAGAAAGTTGATCCTTCGCTCGCTCACCCCGTGCTGAATGACTGAATCGTCGGTGTACCCGCTTATGAAAAGGATCTTCTTTCCAGGATAGTTCTTCTCGATATCTTCGGCAAGTTCCCGGCCGCTCATCCCGGGCATGACCACATCGGTAATTACCAAATCAATACGGGCACCTACCTCGAGGAGTTTCAACGCCTCCCGGCCGTCGGCTGCAACCTGAACGGTGTAGCCCTGAGATTCGAGCATTTTTCCGGCGACGTTTCGAAGCTCCTCTTCATCCTCGACGAGAAGAAGGGACTCCTTGCCCGTCTCAGCCACCGTCGATTCTCCCAATTTCTCGGGTCTTTCAATCTTCGTTTCAGGCAGGAAAACCGAAAATGTGCTTCCCTCGTCGATCTTGCTCGTAACCGTCAAAAAGCCGTCAAGCTGCTTGACGATACCATAAACCGTGGAGAGACCTAAACCGGTTCCTTCCCGGTCTTTCTTAGTCGTAAAGAAGGGTTCCATGATCCTTTCCCGCGTCCGACGATCCATACCCCGGCCGGTGTCGGCCACTTCGAGGACAACGTATGACCCGGCTTCCGATTTTTCATTCTGCTCCGCGATTTCCGAACCCACCGTCCGCATGAAGGTACGGAGCGTAAGATTCCCTCCCTCCGGCATGGCGTCGGAAGCATTGATAACGAGATTCATAATAATCTGCTCGATCTGCCCCGAATCGGCGCGAATGTTCCCGATCTCCGGATTGAGCTCCACGCAGAAATTGATGTCCTCGTTGATGAGACGCCGAAGCATCTTCCGGGAGGATTGAATGAGCTCGTTTAGATCGAGGATCTCCATCTGTACAATTTGTTTCCGGCTGAAGGCGAGGAGCTGGCGCGTCAGAGCGGCACCGCTCCGGGAAGCGTCGATAATATCGCCCAGCTCCTCCCGGATCTCCTTGGAGAGGGATTCGTTCGCCGCGAGGAGGCTGCCGTGACCGAGAATGACGGTGAGGATGTTGTTAAAATCGTGGGCGATCCCCCCGGCGAGCCGGCCGATGGCCTCCATCTTCTGAGACTGGGCCAACCGGGTTTCGAGCTCCTTCCGCGAGCTTATATCGATGATGATTCCCCGTATCCCCAGGGGGCGCTCCTTTTCCCAAATAGGGGCCGAGTAGATGAGAACGGGAAAGAACTCGCCGTTCTTGCGCATAGCCCGGTACTCCTCCCCCTTGGACCGGGCGCCTTCGAAGACCGCAGCGACGTTATTTTCGGCACGTTCCCGATCGGAGGGATGAATCATCCCGTAGACCGAAAGCCCCCGGTCGAAGTCCTTCCGGGAGTACCCGAAG
This sequence comes from Spirochaetia bacterium, assembly GCA_046542935.1. Taxonomy (GTDB): domain Bacteria; phylum Spirochaetota; class Spirochaetia; order SPDA01; family CAZSGZ01; genus JBKHAJ01. The sequence goes on from JBKHAJ010000232.1 coordinate 1,380, forward strand.
AGATCGAAAGCGTGTTGATTGGTATAGGTGAGAGTCCCCTTCAAGTCGGCCTCGAATACGGCTTGGGGAAGGAAATCGGCAAAATCCCTATACTTCTGCTCGCTCTTTCGCAAGGCTTCGACGGCATTCTTACGTTCGGTTATGTCTTCGAAAATTTCCACCCCGTAGAGCGGTGCCTGATTTTCGTCTCTTATGCTGAAGGTAGTCCAATAGACCCATAAAGACTCCCCGCTCCGCTTGACCAGCCGCTCTTCCATGGTGTAGTAGGGTATGCTTCCGGAAAGGAGCTTCTTTTCCGTTGCCTCGCTCCGTCCCCTCCCTTCCTCGTGGGTCAGCTCCGTCAGCCTGCGCCCCTTGAGCTCCTCGGCTCCGTATCCCGTTAATGTGCAGATCATAGGATTGACGGCGGTTACCCGGTACTCGGTATCGACTACGGCCATTGCCAAGGGTCCCTGCTGGAAAATTTTACGGAACCGCTGCTCACTCTCGGCGAGCATTCGCTGAAAGTCCTCGTGAATTAGGGCCTTTGTAATAATGTCACCGGTCGTCTCGAGAAGGAAAAAATCGTCCTCCCGCCAAAATCGTTTCGCCGTAACGGCGTCGAATCCCAGAAGCCCCCGGACCTCCCCGGCGTGGCGCATGGGAACGACCGCGGTTGACTTTACCCCTTCGGAGACAAGAGTATCCCGGATAAACCCGGCCTCTTCGGGCAGTGTTTTTGGATCGAGGATGTGGAGACGCCCCGATTCATTAAGCACGTCGAGGGCCCACTCGATCTTAGGGAGGGGTGTTTCCCGTATCATCTGCGATTGAGGCTCGATGCCCGGAGCGTTCCACTGATATGCATGGCGGATTACCTTTTCCTTCCGATCAATGAGAAAAATGAAGCTTCGGTCCGACTTGGCGAACCGGCCTATCCGCTCTAAAGCCTCACGAATCTCATCGTGAAGCATCCCGGGAGCAACATTGACGAAGCCCCGGGAAATGGCGGAGACTATCTGCTCGAAGCTAAGTCTGTAAGCAAGGGCCTTTTGGACACGGCGATTCTGCGTGACCTCGAAGATCGAGAGAACTTCCCGGGAAGTCCCCTTCAAGTTCGTAACCGAAACGAAAACATCACGAATGCTCCCCCTCTTATCGACGATTTGGACCTCGTAACGGTTGCCGGGGTGCTCGATAGATGAGGCCTCGGAAAAATGGAACTCCCTGACCCGTTCCCTTTCGGCTTGAGGGATAAAATAGATCCAGGTGAGCTTCTTCTCGACTTTTCTCCTCGGCAGCCCGAAAAGCCTCTCGAAGGCGGGATTGACGAGGTGAATCAGAAGCTCTTCGTCGAGAAGACAGAGGGCGGTTCCGGCACTCTCGAACATGCCGCGATAGAGAGCTTCCTTTTCCCTGAAAAACTCTTTACGTTTTTTTAACACTTTTACAAGTATAGAATGAATCCGTCTTTTTTGAAAGTCCGTTTTTGAGCAGGCCGGCTAGGTCCTCAGCCTTTTCCTCGATAATCTCTCCGTTTCGAGAAATTTCATCCCTATGATTCCGCTGGAGGTAAAGTGAAAAGGTAAGAGCGGTCTGATCGAGGATATGGACAATCATACTAATATCTCCCTCGATTTCTCCCCGCTCCACGGCGGACCTTACGAAACCCTCGAAAAATACGTTGGAACGCCCGATGAATTCATCGGCCACATTCTCGAGCTCTTCTCCCGGGGGTTCGCTTCGGGCATGCATTATAAGCCCGCTTATCTCCGGATGGACAAAATCGAAGCGGACACTCGCTTTTATTATAGACTTGAAAGTTTCGAAAAAGGTTTCTCCGCCGACCGCGGATTCAGAGGCGATAAACTCCAGCTTCCTCTTGAAAGCCGAATCGATGAGATAGAAGTACAGATCCCGCTTATTCTCGAAATACTGATACATGCTCCCCTTAGCGATACCGGCTTTGCGTACGATCCTCGACAGGGAGGCCGAAGTATAATCGTGGGTCGCGAACTCGATAAACGCTTGAGAAAGGACGGCCTCCCGCTTCGGAGGGGGAAGATTGAGAAAGGTCTCCTTAGGCATAAATTACCTTGTTTGGAAATAGTACCGTACCGTAGGTTCTACCCTTTTTCCGGTCCCGAGGAGCCCCTCTTCTTTTCGAGATCCCTTTCACGGCGGTATTTTTCGACCGCCGAATCGTACATGTCCTTAGATTTTAGATCCTTGAGGGTGTTCTTGAACTGATCGATGGCATCATCAAGATTTTTCTTATTTTCTCCCATCCCTCGTCTCCTTACATTATTATATACTCGAAACTACTGTAGCACAAATTCTGTCGTACTGCGACGCTTTAACGGCATTTTCATCACTTTTTGATGAAGGCCGATTCGAGCTCATCCCTTTCGCTGGAGCTGATCGGAACCACCCCGCCGATTGCTCCGGCGGAGATGACCGCCCCGGCGCTGAATTCCGCTACCTCCAGGCGGTCAAAAGCCTGCAGAAGGGAACTCCCGGAGGTGATGATACAGTCGTTCTCCACGAGTACCGCCGGATTTTCAGGCGAGATGAGCTCGGCCACCTTATCCTGTTCCCGGTACTGGGTTCCGTAGGGCAGCAGAGGGATGTCCATCAGCATGACATAAGTCTCGGGTATGATGAGGGTATCGAACTTCCGCCTCGAAACGGCAAAGGCCATAATATTGGTGGGATGAGCGATGATTACGGCGCCTGTCCCGGGATGATTCGCGTAGATTTTTTGATGAAGGGGGAGAGACCTGCTCGGCTCCTTGCCTCTTTCCCTCCGTCCGTCCCGAATTAAGACGAGGTCGGAAATCTCCATGTACTTACGGTCGATTCCGTAGGGGGTTATGAGAAAATCCCCACCGCCGGCGCGTACGGAAAAGGTACCCTCGGTGCTGGTACACAGTCCCTGATCATAGGCCCTGTGGACCATGGAGAGCATCAATTTGCGGGCCTCCCGCTCATTGTTGGTATGCCCTTCGGGATCGAATTCCTCCACAAGATGAAAATCCCCCTTGCTCAGGGAAAGCTCCTCATTGCTCAGGGGGCAAGCGCCGGGACTATCTCCACCCATCTGACCCGCACGAATAAGGAGCCGCGCGGCGTAATCGAGGGTCTCGAAGCGCATAAACGCCTCGAAGAGATCCTTCCCCGCAATGGCGACACCGTGGTTCTCGAGAAGCACGGTATTGTATCCCTCGCCGAAGACGGCGGCGAGGTTTCTTCCGAGCTCCTCGCTTCCCGGAAGAGCGTAGGGCGCGTATCCGACTTTGCCGCAAATCTTTCTCGCCTTCGGGACCACCGAGGTGTCGGGAATCTTACGGGCTACACTGAAGCTGACCAAGGCCACCGGGTGGGCGTGGATTACGGCCCCCAGGTCGGAGCGGCTTCGGTAGATCGCCCTATGGAAGGGCAGCTCGATGGAGGGGTTATGAATACCCTCGTACGACCCGTCCCTACGGACCCGAACGATGTCTTCGGGCAGAAGACTTCCCTTGTCGACGCCCCCCGGGGAGATCCAGATGTCCCCGTCGGGATCGAGAATCGAAATATTGCCCCCGGAGGTCGTCGTCATACCGTACCCGTAGATTCGTTTCATGACCATGACAATCTGATCACGGGGATGTAACAGGTCGATCTTCATACGTTAAAGTGTGCCCCAAAGACCGGTGTTATTCAAGCGCCGGACTTTATCCCGCTATACCCATAAGCCCCTGAGCCGAGTCTTGACACAACCGGTGAAACCGGTATGATGAAACGGTGGAAATGATCGAAAGAATCACCAACTATAGAATCGACGCAGCGGCGGCAGCGGCCATGAGGGGCTGGACTGCCGGTTAAAGCGTTTACTGAAAGGAAAACCGGGCCGCAGTTCCGCCGAGAGCTGCGGCCTTTTCTGTGTTCGGAGAATACCTCCGATCGAGGCCGTGCCGGGCGGTCCTGCTTGAGCCCCATTATTTTGATCCGTCAGAGACGGAAAGGAGCGGAAAATGCGCAGAAACATCGTGTGGGAAGGATCGTGACAGCTCAAGTATGAGATACGGGAGA
>JBKHAJ010000233.1:0-5423 GCA_046542935.1 Spirochaetia bacterium
TTATACTTCTAGCCGGTGTAGTCCTCGTTTTTTACGGTTTGATCCCCGGGCTCGGCGCCGTCCACGTACGAAATCAGTGGCGGAGGTTCCGAGAAACGGTGCGCGGCTCGGTAACCCTTCCTCCTCTTCGCTACCGGGACCTCCACGGGACGGTGGAGGGGGCAGTGGGAAGCTTCCGCTTTCTCGGATACCTCGAGGCGCTCCAGGAGGACACCGTATGGATACGCAGCGACGCGCTCTCGGTAAGCGCGCATCTCAAAGACGGCGATATCTATCTTTTGACTGAAATCCAGGGCGGAGGAAGAGCCGAGGATGAGATGCTCTCTCAAGAGCCGCCGAAGCGGATCCCCTGGAAGGGTATTTCCACCATCCCCGAGGGGACAAAGGTCCTCGTTTTCGGTCCGCTCGAGAGGAAGGGGGGGCTTCCGGTCTTCATAGGCACCCGCGAGAATCCGGTAACCATGATCATCTACGAGGGAGAAGAGCGTTCGATTCTCAAAGGGTCGATCTGGACCGGGAGGCATAAGAATGAGCTTCTCAATCAATTTACCTTTCCTTCCGTGGCGGCGGGATCCTTCGCCCTTTTCTTTCTGGCGTACATTCTCTTTCGCGATCCCATGTTCCGGATCTCGGTTCTCTTGGCGGGCACGGTCAGTCTTTTTCCGGTGGTGCTCTTTCTGCCTCCGGGAGTGGGATTCTTCTTTCTTTACCGGTTCTTCTGGAAGAGGGGGAGGATCCTCCGGGCGGAGCGGGACCTCTTTCAGCTCCCCTTGATCCCCTTCAGCGGGAGACGTCCCGAAGGGGGCGAGAGGACGACCCTCGCCGGCGGCGAGATCTACGGGGTGGAAACCGAAAAAACACTCAACGGAGTCATCCGCCGATGCAGCGAGGGGTATCGAATCAGGACCGGCAGAATGGTAGAGCCTCCGGCGGACGATTTTTACATCTTCGGGGTGCCCGGGGACGTTACCACCCCGAACTTCCATAGCCCCGGAGACCCCTTAATCGAGTACCTCGTGGTGCCCGGAAACCCCTACGATCTCTCCCATGTGTGCAGGAGGCGGGCGAGGTTATACGAGCTTGCCGCGGGGGGAAGCCTTCTCGCGGGGCTGCTCGTAAACGGGTTTCTCGTATTTGTGATCCTCGGCCAGCTTATCCGGTAGGAACCCGGTTTCAGGACCCTTTGTCTTCCTTCTTGCGGGCGTAATTGACGGTCAGCTTGCGTCCCCGGTACTCGTTACCGTCCAGCTTATCGATGGCCTCCTTCGCGCGGTCCACGGGTATGTCGATGAAGGAGTAATTGTCCAGTATCTTGATGTTTCCGATATCGCTGCTGTCGAGATCGAGGACCGCGGAAAAAAGCCGGGCTAAGTCCCGGGGATAGACCTTCCGGTTCTTTCCCACACTCACGAAGAGGGTTTTGTACTGAGGCTTCTCGGCTCCCTCGGCGAACATGTTCTTGACGAGATAGGCGGTAAAGTATTTCCTGAGAGAGAGGGGAACCTCTTTTTTAATAATTTTTTTGTATTTATCGAGGACGTCGGGGTTTTCTTCCTCTTTGACGGCTTTGAGGATCCGCCGGATGTTTTCTCTGATAATGTCACTCTTTTCGGGAAGTTTCTCTTCTTTGAATTCCATTTTGAGTTCCTCCTCAATACGTTTTACCAGGTGCACCTCACGTTTCGATATAAGGCTTATGATCTCCACCGAATCTCGATTGCCGCCGACGAAAGAGAGGTATTCCAAGTAGAGTTTGGCGTTGGGGGGTATCTGATAATATATAAGGGTCCCGATTTCTCCCAAATCGTGCCTCTTACAGTCCTTGACGGTTCCGATCAGTACGTTTGGTTTTTTCCCCTCCACCGGAAGTACCGCGCAGTCGATCCCCTTGGCGGAAAGTCTCTTTTCCACTAAGGCGGCCTGCGAGGGGTTTCGACATGCCACGAGGGTTGGGGGGAGCTCGCGGCTTTTCAGGATTCTCGCCGCATACTGCGGTTTTTCTTTTCCCTCGAATATTCTATAATATGAGTGGATTATCCGCCTTTCCTGCCAGTCGTGAAAGGCCATGATTTGAGGGCGCCGGAGGAGTTCGGAAAAGGAGTCCGGCTCGGTGATCCGGCCGGCAAAGAGCAGGGTCTGCTGGAGACCGGCCATCTTCGAGGCGATAAACAGAATATCCTGAACGAAACCCTCCCCTTCCAAATCTTCTTCGGCGGTCAGGATGAGAAGCTCCACGTTTTTTACATCGATGTTGTTCCGGCGAATATGGTCAATTACCCGGGCCGTGGTGCCGATAATGATATCGGGGTTCCCCGAGAGGAGTTTGAGCTCCTTTTTTGGGTTTTTTTCCACGGCAAGGGGGGCGACCCTGGGGTGGGAGCCCGGCGGGAATCCCGCGGCGAGCAGCTTATCCAGCTGTTTCGAGATCTTGGGGATTCGGCTTTCCTCGGGCGTCAATATCAGTACCTTCGGGTAACTCCCGGGGGATGAGAAATCCGGTCTTAGGAGCGCCGGGACGAGAAAAGCGGCGGTTTTTCCGCGGCTCTCGTAGGTTTCTACGACGAGGTCCCTGCCCTGGAGTGCGAGGGGGGCTATCTTTTCCTGGATCAGCGTAGGTTGCGAAAAGCCGGCCTTCACGAGCAGGGAAGCCGCCTTCTCCTCGGCTTCGGATCGGCTGAATTTGTAAAGCACTGGTGTGTCCTGGTGTTAAGAGTCTGTATGCAGTACTGCTACTTTTATAAGCATATAAGCCCTTCTTCGATTTGTCAAGAAAAGGTAAAATTTGAGGTATTATGAAGAAAAAAATAGGTATAATCGTGATATTCTTCCTCGTCTGCGCCGCCGCGGCGTGGGCGGAAATCTTCAGGTTCGAGTACGATGAGGGGGAAAAGTACCGAATTCGGTCCCTGGTCAACGAGGATGTGTACGTCGGGGGGAGGTTTTCCCACCACGCCGTTATTCTCAACCGGATAGCCATATCGGTCGAGGAGACCGAGAACGGTTCGGGCCTTATCGAGGCGGAGTTCATCACTTCCGAGCGCTCGGAGGGTACCGGCGGTATCTTCGAGATTTCCGACCGATACGATTCCGTTTTCCGGCGGGACGAGTACGGAAAATACGACATAAGCCCCGAGTATTACATGCCGGTAGTGCGGGGGGTTCCCACATTTCCCGAAGAAAGCCTCGAACCGGGAGAATCCTGGAGCGCCCTCGGCCACGAGGTCCACGATTTCAGGAGGAATTTCGGGGTGCCTGAGCCCTTCCGGTTTCCCATCAACGTCCGGTACGTCTACCGGGGCAAAGAGGAGTACGAAGGGCGGGAATACGATGCCTTCGACATCGATTACGACGTATACTATCGCCCTCGGGAGGATTATCCCTCCTTGAGCTTATATCCGGTCCTCTTGAGCGGGACCTCCAGTCAGGTAGTCTACTGGGACGCCGAAAACGGACGGCCCCACGCCTACAGGGAATCCTTCGAGTTTGTGGTTACCCTCAGTTCCGGGGTCTTCGTCGAGTATATCGGGACCGCCGAGGCCGAGGTGATCGAGAGTGAAAAACTCGACCGGGGGAAGGCGGCCGCGGACATCCGTAGGCGTCTCGAGGAGGAAGGGTACGATACCGGTGTTACCGAAACCGAGAAGGGAGTCACCATAACCCTCGAAAACATCCAATTTCTCCCCGATTCGTCGGTGTTGATCGAATCGGAGCAAAAAAAACTTACACTTATTGCCGATATATTAAGGAAGGAGTATCCCGAACGGGACCTTCTCATTACCGGGCACACCGCCTTAGCCGGTACGCCCGAGGGCAGACAGACCCTGTCGGAGCGGCGGGCCGCGGCGGTGGCGAACTTCTTTCTTTCTCTAGGCGTCCGGGATGAAGAGGAAATGATCACCCAAGGGATGGGAGCCCGGGAACCGGTCGCCGACAATTCGACGGAGCGGGGTATGCGGAGGAACCGCAGGGTGGAGATTACCATCCTCGAAAACTAGAGGAGATTGCGGGAGTAGGGATGCTTAAAGCGGTGATGTTCGACATGGACGGGGTGCTCGTGGATACCGAGGAGTATATACGCCGCGCGGCGATGAAGATGTTCGAGGAAAAAGGCTTGAAGGTCAAACCCGAGGACTTTCTTCCTTTCGTAGGCGCCGGAGACAACCGGTACGTCGGCGGGGTCGCCGAAAAGTACGGCTTTCCTTTAGACGACGAAGAGGGAAAACGGCGGACCTACCAAATCTACGCGGAGCTCGCCGAAAAAGAGGGGATCAAGCCCCTTCCCGGAGTAATAGAGTTCATCGAGCTCTGTCGAAAGAGGGGACTCGAGACCGCGGTTGCCACGAGCGCCGACGAGTTCAAGATGGACATCAACCTGACCGGATCGGGTATCGGACGTGAGCGGTTCGGCGTGCTCACCAACGGCCTCGAAGTGGCGAAAAAGAAGCCCGATCCGGAGATATACCTCATCACCGCCGGGAAGCTCGAGCTCGCGCCGCAGGAGTGCCTTGTTGTAGAAGATGCGGTCAACGGGGTGGAAGCCGCGCGGGCCGCCGGAGCCCGCTGTCTGGCGCTGACCACGAGCTTTCCCGCGGACCTTCTCAAGGATGCCGATTGGATAGCCTCGGATCTGTCCGCGTATCCCCGGGAATGTCTGGAGTGGTAAAAGGAAATTTATGAAGAAAGAGCTCAACCGGCTGACCTCCGACCTCAAGTCCTCCGCATACACAAAACCGGTGGCCTTCTTTATCACCCTCCTGCTTTTATCGGGGGGAGTCATATTCGTACTCGAGCTCGGAAGGAACGAGGAGTTCAAGGAAATAGCCGACGGATGGTGGTGGGCGATCATAACCTTTTCCACCACCGGATACGGAGACAAGGTCCCCGTCACGATAGGGGGACGGATCGTCGCGATCTTGACCATCTTCTTCGGCATCGCCGGAATGAGCTTTCTTTCCGGTACCTTCGCCTCAGTATTCGTCGATCAGAACACCCGAGCCAGGAGAGGACTTATGGATTTTCCGAAAATGAAAGAGCATATAATCATCTGCGGATGGAAAGACCACATGAAGGACATCCTCTTAGACATCTTGAGCGTCACCGGGGACGTCACCGCGGACAGCATCATCGTTATCTCCAACGTCGAGGCGGACAAGATCGAGGAGCTCAAGGAGATAAAAGAGCTGAAAGGGCTCAACTATGTGAGGGGAGATTACTTTTCCGAATCGTCCCTGCGCCGGGCGAACGTCCGGTTCTCCCGGAAAGTACTGATCCTTTCGGACACCTACGAGAGCACCGCCGTCTCCGAGGTGGATTCCAAGACGGTGATGACGGTGCTCACCATAAAGGCGATGGCCAAGGACGTCTATACCGTCGCGGAGCTTCTGGACAAGAAGTACGAGTCGTACCTCAAGCAGGCGGATTGC
>JBKHAJ010000013.1:0-26494 GCA_046542935.1 Spirochaetia bacterium
GCGGCCTGATTTCGCGGTTTTTGTCCCCACGATCGGGGGCACTCTCAAATGTTTTGAGAGTGCCCTTGACGGTGTCCTCCTTTATCTATATTTTACACTCTACGAACGACTTGAACCCAGGCTCCTGCTTGTTGATCAAATAGCTGCGGTATTATATAGTATATATTTAAATAAGGAGAAAGATTCGTGCCTTGCGGAAGAAAAAGAAAACGACACAAGATTGCTACCCACAAGCGTAAGAAAAAGCTGAGAAAGAACCGGCACAAGAAGAAATAGCCGGTTCGGATCGATACACATACGAGGAGCACAACAGGCAGGACCTATGAAAATACAAACAGGTATCCTGTTTTTCCTAACGGTGATTACGGGACTCTCCGGCGCCGAAAATTTGTGGACATCCGACTTTCAAGGGTATATAGCGGAGAAGCCGGTCTTGACCGAAGGCCGGCTTCTTCGCGTCATTATCGATTCATCTACACAACTCGACCTAAGCGCCTCATACAACGCGGACAAGGAACTCGTGCTTCGCTTTTCCGGCGGGGACACCGGAAATCTCTTCGCGTTTCTGCCCGACATAGATGCAACCAACAGGAGAACGGCCGAAGGGGAGGAGGAATCGTCCCTTCGAGCCTCTCTCGGGGCACGGGTCATAGAGATCGACGACACCGGTGCGGCCCGGATTCAAGGGAGCCGAACCATGACGCTTCAAGATTCGGTCCAGGCGGTCACCGTAACCGGCTGGGTCGCTCCTCAGAACGTAGATGCCGAAAATACGGTAAGTTTCGATCAATTAGCCGATGCCGAGATCGTCTTTCGCAGCTTCGTTAAGACGGGTCAGCAGATCCTGACCGAAGAGGATATCGAAGAAGCGGTTCTTGCCGAAGCTCCCGAGGCCGCCGCACCCGCCCCAGATGAGGAGGCGGAAACTACAGACGAGGAGGACGCTCCGGAACAACCCGAAAGCCGCTACACCCTGAGCGACGAGCGAAAACGGGAGTTACTCCTCAATTATATTAATCAATTCGTACAGCTTATCTTCGAAATAGAATAGGGGTCCTACTTCACGGCGAGGAGCTCATCGATGGCATGCATGATGTCCTCTTTCTCGAAGGGTTTATCGAAAACCCGTGCTACCCCGTACTGATCGATGAGATTGAGGAAGGCGTCATTATCGACTGGGACCTTACCCGAAATGATGATAAGCTTGACGTCGGGGTAGCCGTTACGGATCTGCATGATCGTCTCGAGTCCCCCTTGTTCGGGCATAACCACATCAAGGAGGATCAGGTCGATCGTTTCTTTGTTCAGGATCTGCATGGCCTCCCGTCCGTTGCTGGCTGTAAACAACTCGTGCCCCGAATTTTTGAGCATGAGCTGGATGATCCTCCGTATCGACGGTTCGTCGTCAACAATCAGTAATCGCGCCATAGATGTCCCTCTTGGTTCAAGACTCTAAACTATGGAGTAAAAATAGTAAAGTACTATATACTGACCCAATGGAACAAGGTAAGAAAATACTCGTCATCAACTGCGGTAGTTCCTCACTGAAGTACGAGGTCTACGAAATGCCCGGCAGCAGGAGCCTCGGAAGGGGTCTCGTGGAGCGGATCGGGGAGCCTTCCGGTGTCGTCTCTCAGGAATCGGTCAACGGAACTCTTCGTGAGGAGTACCCCGTCGGGGACCACACCGAGGCGATGGAGGCCTTGAGGAAGAGCCTGACCCATTCCGCCAATGGAATCATCGACTCAATCGACGAAATAGCCGCGGTGGGGCACCGGGTGGTTCACGGCGGCGAGGAGTATTCCCAATCGGTCCTGATAGACGAGGATGTCATCAGAGTCATAGAGGATGCCTCCGAGCTCGCTCCGCTGCATAATCCGGCTCATCTGATGGGTATCCGGGCGGCGCTGAACATGCTTCCCGACCGGCCCCAAACGGCGGTTTTCGACACCGCTTTCCATCAGACCATGCCTCCCTCGGCGTACCTGTACGGGCTTCCCCGGGAGCTCTACCGGAAGTACAAGATACGCCGGTACGGATTCCACGGAACAAGTCACAGGTTCGTAGCCCAGGAAGCGGTGAGAATGCTGAAACGATCCATCGATAACACAAATGTTATTTCCTGCCACCTCGGAAACGGGGCGTCCATAACCGCCATCAGCCAGGGAAAATCGGTGGAAACCTCGATGGGCTTCACCCCTCTCTCGGGACTGGTTATGGGGACACGGTGCGGTGACATCGACCCGGCGATCATACTGTTTCTCCTCGAAAGGGGATACTCGGCGGCCCGGATCAACGACATCCTGAACAAAGAGAGCGGACTCCTAGGCCTCTCGGGAATCTCCAACGATCTCAGGGACTTGGAAGCCGCCGCCGAGTCGGGAAACAAGAACGCCATCGAAGCCCTCGATGTCTATGCCCACCAGATCAGAAAGTACATAGGGGCATATGCCGCCAATATCGTCAGGCTGGACATCCTGGTCTTTACAGGGGGCATCGGGGAGCACGGGACCCGAATGAGGGAGCGGATCTGCCACCGCCTGGAAAATATCGGAGTTGTCATGGATTACAGGAGGAACCTCGAGAACGGCGCTAAGCAGGGAATCATCTCACAGCCCTACTCTCCCACTTCTATCGTCGTAGTTCCTACCAACGAAGAGCTGCAGATAGCCAAGGACACTTATCAGATCAGCTTCCAGGAAAAATAATAAGGAACACTTCATGACACGTGTAGCGCTGGTTCGTTGTGAAACCTACGACCCGAGGGAAGTCAAAGCAGCCGTCGACCGGGGAATCGACCTCTTGGGGGGAATAGAAAGGTTCGTCAAAAAGGATGAAAAGATCTTACTGAAACCGAACCTCCTCTTCGGTGATATTCCGGAAAAGTGCATCAACACCCATCCTTCGGTCTTCCGGGCGGCCGCCGAAGCGGTCCTGACCGTCACCGATTCGGTGAGTTACGGAGATCACCCGGGAGTAGGGAGCATTACCGCGGCAGCCCGCAAGACGGGAATCGCCGGAGTAGCCGACGAGCTCGGTATACCCCTAGCCGACTTCAAGACCGGTATCGAGGTGAAGGTCGAAAATCCTCTGATTCAACCGAGTTTTCCCGTGGCCAAAGGGGTCGTGGAGAGCGACGGGATGATCAGTTTGTGTAAGCTCAAGACCCACGCCCTGGAGAAAATGACCGGAGCGGTGAAGAACCAGTTCGGCTGCGTTCCGGGGCTGGCTAAGCCGGGGTTTCATATGCGCTATCCCGATGCCAGGGATTTCGGCAAGATGCTCGTGGACTTAAACGGGATCTTAAGTCCCCGGCTCTACATCATGGACGGAATCAGGGGGATGGAGGGAAACGGCCCCCGGGCCGGCGACCCGGTCCCGATGAACGTTCTTATCTTCTCTGAAGACCCGATAGCCCTCGACGCCGTTATGGCCCGTCTCGTCGACCTCGATCCGGCATACCTTCCCACTGTCGAATACGGAGCCGAAGCGGGAATGGGGGTCTACAAGGAAGAGGATATCGAACTTCTCGGAGATCCCCTGGAAACGTTCATCAATCCGAATTTCCGGGTTAACCGTGAGCGGATTCGGCCCTTCCGGAAGAGCGGAGTGTTCGCCTTCATGACCAATATGCTCGTTCCCAAGCCCCATATCGATCCCAAGAAGTGCGTCCGCTGCGGGATATGCGTTGAAGCATGCCCCGCGGATCCGAAGGCGGTGGACTGGGGGCCGGAGGGGAGGAGCTCCCATCCCCTATACGACTACTCCAACTGCATCCGATGCTACTGCTGCCAGGAGATGTGTCCGGAAAGCGCCGTCTATCTCAAAGATCCCCTTATAGGGAAGATTGTTCGACGAGCTCGGAAATAGATTTCGGCTTCCAGACTCCGTTCTCGAGCTTCATCCCGTAGACCGTGGAAAGTTTCTCCTCGAGTCCCTCCTTGAGGCGGGAGGCGACATCGAGAAATTCCCGCGACACATCCCCCTCGTCGGGATCGAGCTCGTCCAATCCGACCCCGCTGGTGACGAGGGATTCCAAGAGCAGTTTGGCGGCGAGAAACCGCTTCGCTTTATCGACCCCGAAGACGAAAAAATCGTCCATCAAACCCAGGACCTCCCAGGTAACCTGTTCAGCCTGAGAGTATTTCCCGGCGTCCTTGTTCTGATCGCTGAACCGGACGGGAAGCTCCTCGATGATACGCTCGAGAGAAGTGACGAGATAATCCAGATCGAACAGCCCCGTCGCGCAGTTAAAAAGGATCGGCTTCCCCTTCTCCTCGTGCCGCCTGATATCCTCCTCGGACACCGCGGGACCGATATCGGCGCAATTGAGGTGATCCCTCTCGTCGATCACCAGGACTCCCCCCTTAACATCGATGGGGGTCTTGAAGGCGAATTCGAAGCCCCCCTGTTTTCCGCTCAAGGCGAGGAGCGCAAGGGTAATGGGGTCGACGGTATTCCCGAGGTTGTCGACGTTTCCGAGGTAGGCGAACCGCTTGCCTCTATCTTTCAACCCGGTATAGACATCTTTCAACATCTGGAAGTTCTGTCCGTGCCCCCCGGGGAGGGGCAGGATCCTTCCTTCTTGCCCGTAGGCCTTCGTAAAGAGTCTCTTGGGTCTCCCCTCGTCGCTATGGGTGTAGGCGGCGATCATCGGCTGTATACCTGTTTCCACCCGGGTTATGTCGTTTCCGGTTTCCCGGATGAGCTCGGCCAAGAGAGGGCTCGACCGGTAGCCGCGGTACTCCTCGGCAATTTCCTCGTTGTTGTTCACGTTGGTCATCTGAAACATGGTGATCCCGGCACCGTCCTCCCCGCCGCTGCCGCCGGCCGTCCCCATTGTCCGCCTATAAAGAAGCTCCTGGATAAGCAGAGCCCGCATCTTGAGCTCCAAAAAGCTCGCCCCTGGGCTCCCGTCGGGATTGACATACCCCGGAGTTACCCCTTTTGACCGGTCTCCGGCGATTTCGGCTATCCGGTCAAACTCTTCCCGGGCGGCTTCCATAAGGGTCTCGCTATAGGAGATGTTCTTTTTCCGGTCCACGTAGCTGGTGGCGGAACCTCCGTTCAAGACCCCGTAGGCGACTAGGGGAAGAAGGCGGAACCCTACTTCGGCAAGTCCCTTACGATCGAATACTATCCGCCTTACCCCGTTCTTTTCCTCGATGCGGCCGTACCGGCCGGGATCGAGCCCGGGAAGGAGCTCTTCCATCCGGGCCTGTATTTTTTCTTCAGGACCCGACCAGTTTATCTCGCCGGTTACGTCCATGACACCTTCTGTTTCCATAGTTGGAAGGAGTTTCGCTTGGATCGGCTCGATCGAATCGTACTTTCCTCGGTTGTAATTCTCGAGAATTTCCAGGGTAAGTTCCAGGTCCACCCTTTTTTCTTCCATCTGTTTTCGGAGGTCGTCAGAAATGTTCATATCTAAGAGTGCCCCAAAGCTTGGGGTTTTTCTACCCCCGTATGCGGAGCTCGGCGATCCTTTCTATTTCATCAATCCGCTCGGCGAAGCGGAGGAATCTCTCATCTTCGAGGGGGACCCTAGCACGAACGGATTCGACAACCTCCCGGAAGGCGTCACGATGCTTGCGGTGGGCTATCTTTTTGAGGATTTGAACGAACCGTCGTTCTATTCGGGATCGGAGCCGGGTGTCCCCATCCGCCCCGGCGAGGAGCCCGATCAAGTACAGGCACTCTTCCCGATAATCCTCGAACCGGGAAAATTCGAGAGCGGCGATGAACCGGTCCAGGTCCAATTCGTCCAGGGCCGAGATATCGCCCTCGTTGGGAGCCTCGACGAGACGGCAGGGTTCGCGGGAACCGCAATCGAGGTTAAACCCCGCGGGAAGCCCGGCGCTGTATTTTTTGAGCCGCCGGGGATGGAAGGTGCCCCTGAGGAGGAGAGCGAGATGCCGTTCCTTCCGAAAACGGCGGACCCGTTTTTTTACGCCGGCCGAGGTCGTCCCCCCGCTGCGGAGGAGTAGAAAAAACTCGGCGTTGTGGACCGCTTTGGAGATACTCTGCCGGCCTCCCCGGTAGGTGACATAATCGGAGGAATAGAGGTCCAGATTTCCCCGTTCCGAGAGCATGTCGACCAGCTCGTCGAAGGGGATGATTCCTTCGGTGTTGTAGCTCAAGACGATATACCGGCAATCGATTCTGTCGAGGAGCTCGGCTAATGCCCTCCCCGCCTTCTCTCTGTAGCAGTAATCACTCCTGGTTTTCGTCCAGTCCCGCCGAATCCCCGCCTTGTCCCGGAGCCTTCCGTCCCCGCCCCGCTCCAAGGGGTACTCCGGCTTGTCCCAGAGAACGACCGTATTGAGGAGATGATAGTTACTCCCGTACTGGTGCTGGTTGTACGGCGGATCGAGATAACAGAGGTCGGCCGTTCTTCCGAGGACGAAATCACGCGCATCCTCTCCGTAGGATCCGCAACCGGGGGCACCGTCGATCAAAACGGGAGGAATAAGTTTCATGGGGGCGGTTATCCGCTTTATAGCGTCCTTTCCGTGGCCGCCGAATCCCTTGTGGAAGGCCTTGAACACCCCTGAAGTGTTCGCATGGGTCGCCGCCTGATAGATGAGTGATGCGAGAAGTAGCGTCTTCGCCTTTCTTTCTCTCTCGTCCAAGTCCCATCCGGGATACCGGATCTCGATGAGATGCCGGCTCCGGTCGATGAAGGCCGCGTTCTCCGCGGTGTAGAAGAGCCGCTCCCGCCGGTAATCGGCCTCTTCGGTTTTACGGGGCGCATAATACCGCGCCACATAGGAGGGGACCTCGACCCGGGAGCGGTTTATCTCTCCGATAATCCGTTCCAGCCCGCCGTCGAAATACCGGTCCGCCTCGCTGTGATCGATACCGATATGAGCGGCATTGATGATCCGGGAATAAGGCTCCCAGTCGTTACAGGCCGTTCGGAAGCCCAGGTACTTGCCGAGACGGGAGACCGACCCGCTTCCCGCAAACGGGTCGAGGAAGGTATGGATCCGATCCTCACTATCCAATTCCCGAAAGAGGTCCGCCAAGACCCCTAACAGGGCCCGCTTGTTTCCGATGTAGGCGATGAGCTGGGAGGTAAGGTAGGGATGATCAAGGACCATTTTTATGATACCATCCGCCGAAATGAGACTATCAGTATTTACCGGGAGAATCAACCGAATCGGTGGATTCGGTTCCACCGATCCCGAGATATCCGGCCTCGCCTACGACAGCAGGCACGTTACCAAAGGGGACCTCTTCTTCGCCCTCCCGGGGATCCACGCGGACGGCCACGATTTTATCCCCATGGCGGTCCGCCGGGGTGCGCCGGCGATCATTTACTCGAAGGAGCTCGGCCCCGGGAGTCTGCCCGGTGTCGATCGAGGCGTGGTCTACATCCGGGTTCCCGATTCGAGGCTGGCCATGTCGGCGGCAGCCGCGGATTTCTACGGCAATCCCTCCGAAAAACTCCGCGTGGTGGGGGTCACCGGGACCGACGGGAAGAGCACCACCGTCTTCTTCATCCGGCAGCTCCTCGAGCTCGCCGGGCGAAGAGCGGGATTCCTGAGCACCGCCCAGTACTCTACCGGCGGGGAGATTCGATCGAACCCCTTCAGACAATCCACCCCGGAGGCGGTGGAGGTCCACCGGATCTTGGCCGAAACGGCCGACGCCGAAAACGAGTTCGCCGTTGTCGAAGCCACCTCCCACGGTCTCTCCGAGCGGACCGCCCGCCTCGAGGACGTTCGGTTCGAATCAGCGGTGTTCACCAATATAAGCCACGAGCACCTCGAGTTCCATGGGTCCTTCGATCAGTACCTCCACGACAAGAGCAGGCTCTTTTCCAAGCTCGACGCGGCGGCCGCCGGGGGGGCCCCTTCCGGACAGGGGCCCTTCGGTGTAGTGAACGCGGCCGATCCGCAGGCGGATTACATGCGCGCCGTTACCTCCCGCCCGGTGTACGGATACTCTCTTATCGACGTGCCCGCGGACCTTACCGGCCGTGTGACCGGAGAGTCGGCCGGGGACCTTTACCTGTCGGTCGAAGACGGCGCTCGGACCGCCCGGGCGATCCTTCCCATGCCCGGGGTCTTCAACGCCGAGAACGCCCTTGCCGCCCTCCTTACCGTCTCCCGCCTCGTGGATACCGCTCCCCTCGAGCTCGTTCCCCTCCTTTCCCGGCTCCGTCCCGTCCCGGGACGCATGAGCCCCATACAAGCGGGGCAGCCTTTTACGGTCATAGTCGACTACGCCCACACTCCGGGTTCCTATTCCCGGCTCTTTCCCCTGATGCGGGAGAGGACCCCCGGCAGGCTGATAGCCGTCTTCGGTTCCGCCGGCGAGCGGGACCGGGACAAGAGGCCGCTCCAGGGGCGGATAGCCGGGGAGTACGCCGACCATATCGTCCTTACCGACGAAGACCCCCGGGGCGAGGAGCCCCTTTCCGTTCTCCGGGAGATCGCCGCGGGAATCCCCGGAAAGACCGAAGGAGAAGATCTCCTCCTCATTCCCGACCGGAGCGAAGCAATGGAAGCCGCGTTTCGGTCGGCGGGCCCCGGGGACACGGTCCTCCTCCTCGGGAAGGGGCACGAATCGACTATTATCTATTCCTCAGGACCGGTCCCCTGGGACGAGGCCGAGACCGCACGACGGGCCCTCGAGCGGGTAGGATACACCGGCCGGGGAGAAAAACGTTAATCCCCGCGATCGGGGTACTCAGTACTCTTCACCTACGGTAGGGGAAGAGGAGCACCTCCTCGATACTCCCGGCTCCGGCGAGGACCATAAGGAGCCGGTCGACCCCTAGGGCCGTTCCCGAGCACTCGGGAAGTCGGCTCAGGAGTTCCGGATAGCTCCAGTCGATCCGGTGCTTACCCGACTCCGGGAAGTTCGCGACCTCTCCGCGGAAGAAGGCATCGATATTTTCCCGGTCGGTCTCCTCCGAAAAGCAGTTGGCGATCTCCATTCCTCTTATATAGAGCTCCCACCGCTCGGCCCACGGGGTGCCGGGTATCCCTTTCGCCAGACAGGGGATGCCCGCCGGATAATCGGTTATGAAGACCGGCCGGTCGGTGGGGAGCTCGGGCTCGACGAAGGTGAGGAAGATCCGGTTAAAGACTTCTTCCCAGCCGGCTCCGGGCGAAGTGGAGGGTGATAAAAAAGAGAGGCCGAGCTCCCTGCCTCGGCGCACGAGGCTGTCTAACCCGATGTTCTTTTCGAGGTCGAACCCCGCGTACCGGGCGAAGGCTTCCGCCATGGTGAACTCGAGGGGGTCCTTCTCGAGGACCGGAGAGTCGAACCCGGCGGCGAGCCGCGACAGGAGCTCCCGGGTCAGTCCGAGGGAATCCCGGTAATCGGAACCCAAAGTATACCATTCGAGCATGGTGAACTCCGGGTTGTGCTGAATGCCTAAGGACTCGTTGTTCCTGAAGCAGCGGCAGATCTGGAAGATGCTTCCCCATCCCTCGGTAAGGAGACGCTTCATCCACACCTCGGGTGAGGGGATCAGGTAGAGCTCCCGGTCCCGAAAACGGGTCGTAAAGACGTCGATAGTCGATTCGGGAATGAGATGCGGAGATACGAGGGGCGTATCCACTTCGAGATGGCCATGGGAGACGAAAAAATCGGCTGTCTCCCTAAGAAGTCTCGACCGGAGCCGGGCGGCTTTTCGTTTGCTTTCGTCGGCGTTCATACCTTAAGAATAGCAGAGACCGGCTTAAGTGTCGGCGGAAGGGGCCGATTTCCTTTGCTCTTCGGATTTTTTTATCTATACTCTTCTCATGACCGACTTTACCAAGATATTTAGAATCGACAGCGAAACCGACCTTCCCGAATTCGAGTCGAAGGGAACGCTCTATACCCACCTGTCCACGGGGCTCGAGGCGTATCACCTCGCGAACGACGATACCGAAAATTTCTTCGCTTTCATATTTCCTACGGTACCCGAAAGCTCCCGGGGAACTCCCCACATCCTCGAGCACAGTGTATTGTCCGGATCCGACAGGTATCCGGTAAAGGATCCCTTCGTCCAGCTCATGAAGGGGAGCATGAACACCTTCCTGAACGCGATGACCTTTCCCGACAAGACGGTATATCCGGCAAGCAGCGTGGTCGAACGGGACTTCTTCAACATCCTTGCCGTATATGCCGACGCGGTCTTCTTTCCCCTGCTCAAGAAAGAGATCTTCCTGCAGGAGGGAATCCGATTCGTTCCCCGGGGAGAAAACGAGCTCCCTTCGGTGACGGGGGTGGTCTTCAACGAGATGCAGGGGAACTACTCCGACGCCGAATCGATCGCCGATGAATACTCATACAGACCGCTGTTTACCGATTCCCCCTACCGCTTCGACAGCGGAGGAGAGCCCTGGGAAATGCCGCTCTTGACCTTCGAAGATTTTACCCGTTTCCATCGGGATAATTACCATCCCTCCGGATGCAGGCTCTTTCTCTACGGAAATATTTCCGCGGAAAAGACCCTAACCTTCCTCCACGACGGGTATCTGAACCGTTTTTCCGAAAGGTTTGGGAAAAAAGCGGGCATAGAGACAGCCGGGAGATGGGAAGAGCCGAAAAGCTTCCGCTACACCGTTCCCGCCGAAGTAGACCCTAAGGAGGGCACGGGGGCTACGGTCATTATGAGCTGGCTCGACGGAGAAACTCTCGATCCCGAGCGCCTCTTGGTCGCTGAGATCGTCGCGGAGGCCCTCCTGAGTAACCCCGGATCACCCTTGAGGAAAGCGGTGGTGGAATCGGGCCTCGGTGAGGACCTGTCCCCGGTAAGCGGCATCGATAGTCATTTGAGGCAGCTGGTCTTTGCGGTCGGCCTCCGGGGTACACGGGGAGAGCACCGGGAGCGCTTCGAATCGCTGGTGATGAAGACCATCGAGGACCTCGCCTCGGAAGGTATTCCCGAAAGGATTATCGAAGGGGCTATGAGGACCGTGGAGTTTCGTAACCGGGAAATCCGCGGCGGGGCCCCCTTCGGGCTCAGACTCTTCGCCCGGGCCGTCCGGGGATGGTTCCACGGTCTTAGCCCTGCAACCTCCCTCGAGTTCAAGCGTCCCATGGCCGAGATCCGGGAGAAGTACGGACGGGAAGTGGGATTCTTCGAAAGGTGGATTCGAAACGAACTCGTGGACAATCCACACCGGGCAAACGTCCTCATCGAGCCGGACCAAAATCATGAACGGGAGATGAAGAAGCGTCTCGAAGATTCCATAGCCCGGATGTGGAACGGTATGAGCGGTGAGGAAAGGAAACAGGTCGACGAGGACAACCGGAAGCTCAAAGCCTTTCAGGAAACCCCCGATTCACCGGAAAACCTCGCAGCAATCCCCAGTTTGACCCGGGAGGACGTACCCGGAAAAGTAGTACTCCTTCCCACCGAGGAGCTCGGTGAAGAAGGGGGGACCAGGATCTTCCGTCACTCCCTCTACACCAACGGAGTCGCCTACGCCGACATCGGGTTCGACACCTCGACGCTTACCGAGGAAGAGCTGTCCTACGTTCCGATTTTTTCGAAGTGCGTCGACAGCCTCGGCCTTCCCGATATGAGTTACGACGAGCTCTCTACCGAGCTCACGATCTTGACCGGAGGATTCTCCCGTTTCTACGAGACCAGCGGCCACATCGATCCTTTCGCCGAGCATCTGTACTTCCGCATCAAGACCCTTCCCCGGGACTTTGGGGAAGCCGTCGATCTTATGAAACGTATGCTCCTCGAAGCCGATTTCGGCAATTTCCGGCGGTTGAAAGACGTCCTGTTGGAGATGCGAAACGACCTTCGGGGTTCGATCATCCCCCGGGGGCATACCTACGCCTCCGCGCACTCCGCCGCGAGGCTATCCGCCTCGTTCGCGGTGGAGGAGCGATGGAAGGGCTTGAGGCAGTACCTCTTTATAACCGAAACGGCGGAACGGATGGACCTCGAAAGACTCTCGGCGACCCTCGAGTCGATACGGAAAAAGCTCATCCGGCAAGGTTCCTCGGCCTGCAACGTCACCGCCGAGGGGGGATTCATAGGAGAAGCCGAAATCGTTATGAGGCGGTTCTTTTCCTCCCTGCCGTCTTCCGGCACCGCCGTGAAGGAGAGGGCCCCTCGGAAACCGGCAGGCGGAGAGGAACACGGGACCGGAACCCCGGATGTGATAACGGTCCCCGCCCAAATCGGATTCGCGGGAGTTGCCCTGCCCGCGGCGGAGTATAGAAGCCGGAACCATGCCCTGGAGTCGATCCTCGCGCATATCTTAAAAACCGGGTACCTCTGGGAAAAGATCCGGATGGAGGGAGGGGCCTATGGGGCCTCCGCCGAAGCCGACGGGACCGAGCGGGCGTTTCTGTTCAGCTCCTACCGGGACCCCCGGGCGGCGGAAAGCCTCGGCGTATTTCGATCCGCCCTCGAAAAGATCCGGGACGAGGGTATCGACCGGGCCATCCTGGACAAGGCGCTCATAGCACTGGTCGGAAACGAGCTGAAACCTTTAGCCCCCGGAACCAAGGGATTTGTCGGTTTTCGAAGACACCTCTACGGGATCACCGACGGGCAGCGGCAGAACAAGCTCGAGGCCATGATCGCGGCGGAAACCGATGATATCCGGGAAGCAGCCCGCGGACTCGCCGAAAGGTACGGCACCGCGTATAAGACTCTCCTGGTCAATCCCGAGGCGGCGGACAAGCTCGATAGTACGGGAGAGAGGATCCGACTGCCCCTGTAACTGCCGCGGGCCGAGCCGAGCGTCCTCCGCTCATTCATCCTCACGGTAAGCAAGAAAGGGAAGCGATTTGATACTCCCCGCTGCGACCAGCTGGAAAGAATGATAGAATACGACCGGTAACAGGGCGACGCCCAGGATCTCCGGAGAATCGGCGAAATACGCGCTTATTAGAGGGACACCTAAAGCCACCGTCTTCTGGGGAGCCGTGAAAACTACGCTCTTAAGACTATCCTTCCGGAACCGGAAAATTCTCCCTCCGATATACGCCGCCGCGAGCAGATAGAGATGGAAACCTGCTAAAAATAGGAAGGGAAGCCCCATCTTCGTCAAGGTAGAGCGAAAATCGGGAGTTCCCGCGGCCTTGGATATCGAGAAAAAGATTATAAGGAGAATGAGGGAATTGCTCGCGACCCGGAAGGTCCCTTTTTTCTCCTCCGCGGCCCGTTTGACCGCGGGAATGAGTACCCGCGCCGTTTGCCCGGCGGCGATGGGAAGGAGCATTTTGAGCCCTAGGGAGCCTAATATCCTCCCTATCTCACCCGGAATAATTACCGCCCCGCTCCCCCGAAGCACCAGCGACAGAATCAGGGGACTTATCACCACCCCGGCGATGTTGGACAGCGTCGCGTTGAACATGGTCCCTACCGTATTCCCCCCGGTTACTTGAGTAAAAACGATACAGCTCGATATGGTCGTCGGCAGACAAGATAGGGCGTACAATCCGGTAATAATTTTGGGATCTATCAATCCTCTCAAGGGAAGGGTCAGGATCATCATGCTGAAAGGGACGAAGATGAAGATAAAAGCCTGCACGAAGATGTGCAGCTTGAAATCCATGAGCCCCCGGGTGATCGATTCGGAAGGGAGGGTGATTCCGGAGATGATGAAGAGAAGAACTATGACCCCGGTGCCGGCCGCCGAGCGGGGATTGAGGGTAGTCCCTACGCCGGGAGCGAGAATCCCTAAGGTCAAAACCAGTGCCAACCCTAAAAAAAACCAGTACTTTTTCAGAAAACGGAGCATGCCCCTGTATACCAGGAAGGCGTTGAAAGGGCAACGGCGACCTAAACCGAATCTTAGCTAGAATCAAAGACTCTTCTCATCTTCATCTAACACGAGCAGGCAACTATGAAAAGCATTTAAAAACACGAACCGGAGGAGACGGATGGTATCGACAATGAATATCATGAAGATACGCTACGCCATCGAGAACCGAAAGGCCTTGACCATGACTACAATTGCGTACCGGTCGGATGAACGGAGGTACATCGACACCATCCTCGATATGTATCTCCAGGAGGCCGGCCGGGAGGATTTGAAGAACCAGCTTTCCTACTGTCTCCACGAGCTTGCGGGAAACGCCAAGAAAGCCAATACCAAGCGGATCTACTTCTTCGACAAACAACTCGATATTCAAAACACCGCCGAATACTACATCGGAATGAATAATTTCAAGGACGAAACCATCGATAACATCGACTACTACATAGAAAAGATCCGGGAACACGGCCTGTACATCAAGTTTCAATTCTATCTGACCGACAAACACTTAAAAATCTCGGTAAGAAACAACTGCGAAATGAACAGGATCGAAGCGGAACGCGTACAAGGTAAGATCCTGGCGGCGGACCGCTACGCCGACATAGCCGAAGCCTACACAAACATCGAAGACAATTCCGAAGGGGCCGGGCTGGGATTGGTGATGATGCTGATTATGCTGAGAAGCCTCGGGCTCGGAGTCGACTGTCTGTCCATATCCTGCCGGGACGGTGAAACAATCGCACGGCTCAAGATCCCGGTCTCCGGCACCCAAAAACTCTTCATCCAGAACTGACACTTCACTAACAAAAAAGAAACACTCATATACCATGCTGCTTCAATTATGAATCACTCTACATCTGAAGACATAATTATCCGGTCGCTTCCCAAGGAAAAGTGTCACACTCAATCGATCCGGAAAATCGTTTGGAACCTTCACTACATAGACCAACATCTGCTCGTCAACGATCTCATGGACGCCTTCAATGAAAACGAGCACATTACCGCTGTGGGTGTGGTCGACGGGGACATGAGGATAGTCGGCATCATCGTCCGGAACGAGATCTCCTCCCTGCTGAGCCGGCCCTACGGGCGGGATGTGCTTCGCAAGAAGACCGCCGGCGACATGTGCGTTCAGGCAAGGGTATTCAATATTCATCAGAATATCTTTTCGATAGCCGAAGAGATAGACGACGAGATGAAGGCACCCGGCATCTCCTACTACCTCCTCGAGGACGATAACGGAGAATATCGGGGGATTTTCTCCACCAAGGCGATGCTCATCTACCTCTCTAACCTGACCACTCAGGACATAGCCACCGCCCGGCGCCTTCAGAGCCGGGTCGTCAAGGAGAGGGAATACATCGACACCGATTACCTCGAAATTCTTGCCTCCTCCTCCCCCGCGAAAGGCGTGGGGGGCGACTTCTACTCCATCAACAAATACTCCGCTTCCAATTGGCTGTGCTGCATCTGCGACGTCTCGGGGAAGGGGGTGGCGGCAAGCGTCATCACATCGGTCCTATGGGGGATTATGAGCATCTACCGGTACGAGAGGGGACTGAAATCTTTGGTGAGGGACCTGAACGACACCATCGTGAGGACATTCGAGGGAGAAAAGTTCGTAACCGGCGTTTTCGCCGACTTCAACGAGATAACCGGGAAGGTCATTATCTGCGACATGGGGCACTCCCACCTTCACGTCTTTAGAAACGGCAAGCTCCATCAGCTGAAGACCAATTCGAGCAACGTCCCCATAGGTATCGTCCCCGACTGCGATCCCATCGTCAACTCCTTCCAGCTCGAGGAGAAAGACATTCTGTTCCTGCTTACCGACGGACTGATCGAACAGCCGGGGGTCGACGCCAAGGAATACTCCCTTTCCCGGGTGGAATCGGCTATGGCGGAAAAACAGCACGAAACCCTGGAACTCATTCACGAACACCTGACCGGCGACTTCAACCGTTTCCGGGGAAAAAAGCAGGTCCATGACGACGTAACCTACATGCTTCTCCGGTTCATCAAATCCGCGGCCGAGTCGGCACCGATAGAATAAGATCGCGGCTCAGATGCCGTTAAAATCCCTTCGCACGGCGACACAGTTCCGGGATTCGGTAAACACCACTCCCCGGTTCCAGTATTCCACCGCCGCAAACATGGCGTTACCGCCGTCGTTTTCGTCGCTCGTTTTTGAAATGAAGGTAAGATAGTTCTCCATGTTCTCGAAGTCGTGGTTGTGGAAACATTCGAGGCGTTTCCGGAAGAACTCGTTCCACCGTTCGATCTCCTCGAATCCGGTTCCTTCGTCCCGGATGATGAGATGCGCATGGTGCTTGCTGAAGCTGTACCACACCTTCACCTTCTTGGTCGGATCACATTTGTTGCCGTGTTTGACGGCATTCTTGATGAGCTCGCTGATCTGCTGCTCGAGGATGTTGATCTCCCGGATCTCGGCGGGGGCCCGCTGAGCGATAAGATTGGTGAAATACCTGATCCGCTTGAAATCGCTGGGAAACTCGTCGGGGACCATTCCTATCTTGGTAAAGAGATCATGGCTTCCATCTATTAAAATACCGAAAGTTTTGTCGTCGGGAGAGAGGTTACTCTTTCCCGTTTTTTTTTTGACGTCTTCAACCACATCGTCCACCGATTCGGCGATGGGGAGGAACCCGGTCAACTTGGTCAGCTCGATGACCCTCTCCACGGAGCCGTGAATATTTACGAACCATATTCCCACCCTCCGCTTACGCAGAGTGGAGTAGGCATAGATCAGAGTACTGACTCCGCTGGAGTCGATATAGGTCAGATCGTCGCAGTCGAAAATATAGTTTTCCACCCGGGAGCCTTCGGTCGAGTCGATGTAGGTCTTGAGTTCATTGGAGTGGTACATATCGAGCTCTCCCGCAACAGAGACAATATTGATATCTTTGCCGATTTCTTTTACATTCAAGTCCATAGGACTACCTCCCCTTAGTAGAACCGCGTTTCACGGAATGAAGAATAGTAAACAAGATAATGTTGGTTCTTCGTTAACGAAATATGTGATTTAGATGAGTTAGGCCCCCCGCACCGGAGGCCCTCATAAGGAGCAGTAACCAGTGGCGGAAGAAAAAAACACTATCATCTTTTCGATGGTACACGTATCCAAACAGTACAACCAGAAGAAGATTTTAGACGATATATCTCTCTCCTATTTCTACGGAGCGAAGATCGGCGTCCTCGGCTTAAACGGCTCGGGAAAGAGTACCCTGCTCAAGATCATGGCGGGAGAGGAAAAGGAGTATCAGGGGGAGACGATCCTCTCTCCGGACTACACCGTCGGGTTTCTCCGCCAGGAACCCCACCTCGAGGCGGGAAAAACCGTCCGGGACATCGTCGAGGAGGGAGCGAAGGAGACGGTGGACCTCCTCAAAGAATATGAAGCCATCAACGAACGCTTCGGCGAGCCCATGGACGGCGACGAGATGGAGAAGCTCTTAGAGAGACAGGGAGAGGTGCAGGAGAAGCTTGACGCCCTGGACGCGTGGGAGCTCGACTCCCGCCTGGAGATGGCCATGGACGCTCTGCGCTGTCCCCCCGCCGATACCTCGGTGGACGTCCTCTCCGGAGGCGAGCGGCGGCGGGTGGCGTTGTGCAGGCTTCTCCTTAAGAAGCCGGACATTCTCCTCCTAGACGAGCCTACTAACCACCTAGATGCCGAGACGGTGGCCTGGCTCGAGCATCACCTCCAGCAGTACGAGGGGACGGTAATAGCGGTCACCCACGACCGGTACTTCCTGGACAACGTTGCAGGGTGGATCCTGGAGCTCGACCGGGGAGCGGGAATCCCCTGGCGGGGGAACTACTCATCCTGGCTCGAGCAGAAGCAGGAGCGCATCCGGATCGAGAAAAAGCAGGAAACCGAAAGACAGAAGACCTTGGAGCGGGAGCTCGAGTGGATTCACATGTCCCCGAAGGGTCGTCACGCCAAGGCGAAGGCGCGGATCAGCTCCTACGACGACCTCTTGAGTCGGAACCCTTCCGAGCAGATCAAGGAGCTGCAAATATACATCCCCCCGGGTCCCCGCTTAGGCGACGTGGTCGTCGAGGCCGACGGACTCCGTAAGGGCTACGGGGAAATCCTCCTGATGGACAACGTCAACTTTTCGGTTCCCGCCGGCGCAGTGGTAGGTATCATAGGACCGAACGGCGCGGGTAAGACCACCCTTTTCCGGATGATAACCGGCGAGGAAGAGCCCGATTCGGGGGACCTCAAAATCGGTTCCACCGTCGAGCTTGCCTACGCCGAGCAGTCGAGGGAGGTTTTAGACCCGGACAAGACGGTGTGGCAGCAGATATCCGGGGGCAAGGAGGAGATCGCTCTGGGCCGAAGGGAGATCAACTCCCGGGCCTACGTGGCCCGGTTCAACTTTACCGGCGCCGACCAGCAGAAGAAGGTGGGCGTCCTCTCCGGTGGAGAGCGGAACCGGGTGCAGCTGGCGATGATGCTCAGATCGGAGGCGAATGTCCTCCTCCTCGACGAGCCCACTAACGACCTCGACGTGAATACCCTGCGGGCCTTGGAAGACGGGATCTTGAACTTCGCCGGCTGCGTCTTCGTGATAAGCCACGACCGGTGGTTCCTCGACCGGATCTCCACCCACATATTAGCCTTCGAAGGGAACAGCTCGCTGTTCTGGTTCGACGGCAACTTTACCGAATACGAAGAAAACAAAAAAGAGCGCCTCGGCGAGGAAGCGGTCGAACCCCACCGGATCAAGTACCGGAAGCTGACGAGGGACTGATCCGTCCCTCCCCTCATAGGCACCGCGTAAAGCGGTGCTTTTTTTATACTCCCAGCCTACTACTCGGTTTCCTTGAAATAATTAACTTTTTACCTGATTTTTCTTAATTTATTTATCCTAAAGACTTGACTAATTTAATAATTCGGGCTATATTTCTTAATATAATCAAGGTGAGAGTTAAGAAAATGATACGAGACTGGCAAACATTGACACGGATGACCGGAGGGAAGGAGATCGTAATAGAACGGGTCCGCCTCAAGGACGACGACCTCAAAATAGAGGGGAGCTTCGAGCTGCCTCCGATGGCGCAGCTTTCCATGGAAGACCAGGTCTTCGCCGCGGCCTTCGTCAAATCCCACGGTTCGATCAAGGAGATGGAACGGCTCTACGGGATCAGCTATCCCACGGTCAAGAACCGGCTGAACAAGATCGCCGAACAGTTCGATTTCATCAACATCGACGTGAACACGGAAAAGCCCCGGACCGACGTCTTGGAGAGACTCGACCGGGGAGAAATATCGATAGATCAAGCATTGGAGGAATTGGAATGATACCCCCGCTCCTACTCAGACTGAAGATTAAGGACGCCGAACACCGGTTCGGCCTGTGGCTTCCGCTGTTCCTTTTCTGGATCATCCTCCTGCCCTTCATACTGCTCGTCGTGATCCCCCTGACGGTGACGGCGGTATTCGCGAGGCGGTGGCTCAGAAGACGGATCTTCGGAATCATCAAATACGGCTATGAGTGCATGTGCAGGATTAAGGACCTGCAGGTGGACATACGGTCGGAAGAGAACACCGTATTGGTGAAATTCTACTAAAACTTTGGAGGAAAACCGATGAAAGAAGAAAGGATGAAGATTCTTTCCATGGTTCAGGAAGGGAAGATAACTCCGGAGGATGCGGAAAAGCTCCTCGGCAAAATGGACGAACAAGACAAGAGCGCTCAGACCGCGGTCGAAAAGGGGGGAATCCCTAAGTACCTCTACGTACGGGTCGACCCGAAAGAGGGCAAGAAGACCGACCACGGCCGAGTTCGGGTCCGGGTACCGGTAAGCCTGGTGAAGTCGGGAATGAGCTTAGCGGCGCTGATGCCCAAGGACGTCCACGAGAAGGTCGATTCGGCGATGAACGAAAAGGGAATGGGGTTCAAGCTCTCCGAGCTTAGTCCCGAGAACATCGACCGGATGCTGATGTCCCTCCGGGAGCTGGAGGTGGATGTGGACACCCCGGAGGAAACGGTCAAGATCTACTGCGAGTAATTAACCGCAGCTCCAAAAAGGGCCGCCCCCGGTATACCCGGCGGCGGCTTTTTTGTCTCCTTAGCAATTCTCCACATATTTTTCAATAAAAAGAGCTGGGGTAATTACCAGTTCCGATTCAGGATAATGTTTCGTATTTCCGGTTATGAGATAGTCCGCATCTCCCGAAAGGGCGACTTCGAGAAATTTAACATCACCCTCGTCTATCAGTTTATTTCCAACCGGATTCGCGGTAACGAATACCCCTTCCTTTTCGAGAAAATCGATTACAGGATCGATCAATTCGGAGGAAAACCGGAATTTTTCCCTATGCAGAACGCCGGCATACTCAGCGAGTATCCGGTTATCGTAAAGAACGCGTATGCGCTGGTTTAAGATCAGGTTAAGGATCTGGGCCGGCGGATGCCGAGGGCTCAATAAGCCCGAAACCAGAACATTCGTATCGAGCACAATATTCATGGAGATTGTTTTCTAACTTTTTGTATTTCAGCGTCTATTTCTTCCCCCGACAGCTCATCATTTTTGTTTGCAATAGACACTTGCTGCATGTTCTTAACCGCATTGATTGCCCGGGCTTTCCGGATAGAGGATAGGGTTTCTTCCAAATTGGTGTCCGCGATAGGTGTTAATAACGCAATCGGCTTCCCGTTATTTGTAATGATCATTTCCTTCTCTTCGGGAAGGTCTTTCCACACCTGCGCCGGGAAAGTCCGAAGGTCTCGTACCGTGATAAACTTCATTTTCTGCTCCCGCGAAAGAGTATACCGCATTGTCACCCAATTGTCTACACACAGGCCGGGGGGTTCATGTCCCCGCGCAAACCGTCAAGATCTACTGCGAGTAGGGCCGAAGTCCTGAAAAGCACGGCCGCCTCCATAAAAAAGCCGCCGCTGGGTTTACCCGGCGGCGGCTTTTTTTGTATTACTTCAGCCTCTAACTACGGAAGAGTTAAAATATTAGAAAGTGCCCCCGATCGTGGGGACTAGTTCGATTCCGCATGGAGTGAGGAGACGTAGACCTTCTTGCCCTCGAACTCGCCCTTCGGCTCGAAAAAGCCGGAGAGCTTGGCGGGAAGCTTTTCGTAGAGCTCCGAGGATATACTGATCGTCCCCGGCTCGGTGTATTGCTTTTCGAGGTGGGCCGCGTAGTTGATGGTTTCGGAGACGATCCTGCCGGTGTCGCAGCAGAATTTAACGGTCCCGTAGTCGATCCCGATACGGACCGCGATGTCCTCCTGAATGGGGCGATTGGGATCTGTGTTGAAGATGGGAAGAAGGACCTGGATCTCCAGGGCGCACTGTACCATCCTCAAAGCATGATCTTTGAAGGTAAAAGCCAGAATCCCTCCGTCGCCTGCCCAGTTCCACATCCGCCCGTCGTACACTTGGAGAAGCCTTCTCAAGAAACTCCAGAAGCGGTAGTAGAGCTTCTCCATCTTTTTCATCCCGTATTCGCTGACCAGCTTCGAGTTTCCCACGATATCGATGCTCGCAATGCTCATCTCGTACTTCTTCCCGTCCCGTAAAGACCCCCAATTGGGAAGCTCCGATACCTCATCCGACAATTTCTTGAACTTCCGCCGCTTGAAGTCGTAGACGAAGCCGCTCCGGGCGAGCTTTGTCAAGAATTGCTCCAGATTCTCGATGGA
This sequence comes from Spirochaetia bacterium, assembly GCA_046542935.1. Lineage (GTDB taxonomy): Bacteria > Spirochaetota > Spirochaetia > SPDA01 > CAZSGZ01 > JBKHAJ01. The sequence continues at coordinate 21,427 of JBKHAJ010000013.1, forward strand.
GATCTTCTTTCCCAGGATCGTGCCTCCATCGGTCTCGATGAGGAACTCCAGGAGCTTATCGACGCAGTTCCGGTCCAGACAGTGGTCCACGAGTATAGCGGAAGCCTTGCGCTTGGGCACGGTAATATGATGCCCCATTCCCAAGAGTTCGTGAGTACAGTATTTTTTCATGATGAGACATCCGATCTCGTCCATCTGGTCGGGATTAAAGTTCTCCGCAATTATCTCGATTAATTCCGATTTTAGAGATGAGTCAAGCATAGTACACTCCGCGGTCCTGACTTTTGGTTGTTCTAAAGAGTATAACAGAAATGGATGTTTTTCGCTACCGGAAAATCGCCGGAATTTAACCGATTTTGTCGGGAAAACATATCGAAAAAACGGTTCTTTCCTCGAAGGTGTCTTCGGTACAGAAGAGCTCCCGCAGTTTCTTCGGCAGCTTTTCCCCGACCGTTTCGGACACGGCGATCCCCTTAGGCGGGGTAAACTGCTTTTCCAGGTGAGCCGCGAAATTGATGGTGTCGGAGATGATCCGTCCCGTATCCTCGGAAAACTTGATCTTACCGGAATCCAGTCCGATGCGGACCTGAATGTCGTCCGGAACGGGCTTGTCCGGATCGGTGTTGAACACCGGGAGAAGGGCCTGGATCTCTAGAGCACACTGAACCGCCCGCACCTCGCTCCCCTTGAAGGTAAAGGCTATAATCCCTCCGTCCCCCGCCCACGACCAGATCCGCCCGTTGTATACTCGGAGAAGGCGGCGCAGGTAGTTCCAGAACCGGAAGTACATCTTTTCCATCTTCTTCATTCCGTGTTTGTTCACCAAGGCGGAATTGGAAACGATATCGATGCTTCCCACGGTAACATCGTACTGTTTTCCCTCGCGCAGCGATCCCCAGTTCGGAAGATCCATGACGTCTTCCATGATCTTCCGTACCTTCCGGCTCTTATGATCGTAGACGTATCCGTACTCGGCGAGCTTGGAGAGAAACTCCTCGATCTCCGGAATATTCACCTGCTTCCCCATCATCTTGCCGCCGTCGGTCTCGACCAAGACGCTTACGAGCTCGTCGTCCGACTTCTTGTGAATGCAGAAATCGACCAAAGCGTTGGCGGCTTTCCTGATGGGGACGGTAATATGGTCCTTCATCCCTAACAACTCATGGGAGTTGTAGTTCTTATCGAAGAGCGAGCCGATTTCATCGATCTGGTTGGGATTGAAGTTCGAGGCGAGGATCTCCACGAGCTCCGCCTGCAGGGATTTGTCAAGCATGGGGACTCCTTACACGGCAGCTTAACACAATCTGCGGACCCGATTCAATCTCCCATGAACATCTTACCCAGGCCGCCTAAAGGAGAGCTCTCGCCCTTGGCAAAAACGCTCTGGGGAATCTGCTTGATAATCCTCGCGGCGAGCCGAGCAAAGGGAAGGCTCTGCAGGTACACCGTTCCCGATCCCTCGAGAGTAACGAGGAAGAGTCCCTCCCCGCCGAAGAGCATCGATTTGAGGTTTCCCGCCCTCTCGATCCTGTAGTCGAGACCCGGGGTGAACCCGACAAGACAGCCGGTATCCACGTACAGGCGCCCGCCGCCTAAGTCCTTCCGGATTACCGTACCCCCGGCGTGAATAAAGGCGAGCCCGTCACCGGTCAGCCTCTGCAGGATGAATCCCTCCCCCCCGAAGAGCCCTGCCCCGAGGCGCCTGTTCAACGCTATACCGACGGCAGTACCCATAGCGGCGCAGAGGAAGGCGTCCTTCTGACAGATAAACTCTCCGCCCATGGCGGAGAGGTCCATGGGGATGATGGTCCCCGGGTAAGGCGCGGCGAAGGCGACCCGCCTCTTTCCCGTCCCTGTGTTGGTAAAGTGGGTCATGAAGAGGGATTCCCCGGTCAAAAGCCGCTTGCCGGCTCCAACGGCCTTGTCGAAGAACCCACGCATGGGCCGCGAGCCGTCCCCCATGACCGCCTCGAAACTGATTCCGTCGTCCATGTAGTTCATGGCCCCCGCTTCCGCGATGACCGTTTCGTTGGGATCGAGCTCGATCTCCACGAGCTGCATATCGTCACCATGTATCTTGTAATCGATTTCGTGTGCCATACATCCTCCTCGTACCCGTATAGTATACACTCTTCGTAAGATTTTTATGAGAGAAAGGAGGAAAAATCCACCCTGGGCTTAGATCTCCCGGTTCTCTAAGAAACTGAAATACCCCTTTCGGGAAAAGATGATGTGATCTAAGAGGTTTATTCCCACGGTGTCCCCCGCATCCTTCAGGCGGGCGGTTATATCCCGGTCCTCCGCGCTCGGCTCGAGATTCCCCGAGGGATGATTGTGCGCGGCGATGAGAGAAGCCGCCGAATCGTTGATGGCCCGGATGTAGACCTCCCGGGGATGGACCAAGGTACGATTGACCAGCCCGATACACACCACATGGAGGTTGATGACCTCGTGGGCCCCATTGAGGGTAAGAACTAAGAAATGCTCCTGCTTCCGGTCGGCATAATGACGTACCAGGGGAAGAATGTCCGCGGGATAGGCTATACGGCCGCTCTCGGGGCAGAGCCTCCGCCTGAAGAACTCGAGCCCCGCCTGGAGAAGGGCTACCTTGGCCGCTCCGAGACCGGATATTTTCAAGAGCTCGGCGTCCCGGACGGTGCAGCCGCTGCCGTCTAGGAGCCTCAACACCTCTCCCGCCACCGTCTCCACCGGCCTCCCTTTTGTTCCGCTCCCGAGGAGAACCTGCAGGAGCTCTTTATCACTCAGGACCCCGGCCCCGTGCCTCAAAAGGATTTCCCGTGGCCCGTCTCCTCCCGGTTTTGCCGTTCCTAAGGGAACGGTTCTGTCGTACAGACTGTATCCGTCTTCTTTCATCCGATTACTAATACACCTAAAACGGACGCGGTGCTTCGGAACACGGCTCATCGGGGAATAAAAAAACACGAATCCTATTGACCGGAAAAAGGAACCTTCCGTAGAATGCAGCAGGAGGCCCCATGAAACATCGAATTGCGCGAGCGGCGGCGGGAGCGGCATTACTACTTTTACTGATTTCGGAAAGACCTCTCCCCGCTCATGCCGTTGTCCGGACTGCAGCAGGCACCCTGTGCAGAATCGATCGGGACCGGGGGTTCCTCGTCTCTAACGACGGAGGCGGTACCTGGCGGGAGCGTAACGAAGGCTTACCCGATCATGTGGTTTACCCCTTTACCGAATCAAAACCGGTACCCCTGACCTCGATCGGAGTCGACCCCGCCAGACAGGCCCGGGTAGCGGTTACCACGTCTTCCCGCATATTCATCTCCGAAGATCTCGGCAATTCATGGCGGGAAGTTCCCGTGGACAAGCCTGTCAAGGAAAGCGCCTACTTTACTTCCGTCGCCCTGTCTCCCGCCTCGAGGGACAAAATCCTCTTAGGGACCTCCTTCAACGGAGTGTATGAGACCCGAGACTCGGGAATCAGCTGGACCCATTTGGAAGACTTGAGCGATCCCCTCTATCGGGGAGCCGGATTCTACGAGGAAATCCGTTCGCTGAGTTACGACTTCGCCGGAGAAAACTCGATAATCCTCGAAGTCGGATTCGACGACGACATATTCACGGGAAACCTCGAAACGGAGACCCTCGAAAAGCTCCCGGAACCCGATCTCGAACCGGGTGAACGGCGTCTTCAGCTCCTCTCGTCCCGCCGGGGGCCGGTGCTTTTTACGGACAAGCGGAAATTGCTGTATCGGGAAAGCGACGAGGACTGGACTGCCGAGCCCGGCGGCCTCCCTTTCCTGAAGAATGATATCTCAGAAGCCTCAAAAAACCGTCTTGCGGCGGCCGCCGACAAGCACGGAATTTATCTAAAATCGTGGAACTCCTCCGGGGAAGAGCTCGAGAAGCACCTGAAATTCTTGTCCGACCACGGCCTCAACTCCCTGGTCATCGATATGAAAGACGACAACGGCCGGATCACCTACGATACCGAGCTCGAGCTTCCCTACGAGATAGGGTCGGTAAGCAGGCACATCGATCTGGAAGCTCTGGTCGAGGCCGCGGAAGAGGCGGGAATATACCTTATCGGGCGGATCGTCTGCTTTCAGGATCCCAAGCTCTATGCCTATAAAAACAACGCCTACGCGGTGTGGGATTCGCAAAAAAATGAACCCTGGGCCAACCTGATCCCGGTCGCCGACGAGAAGACCGAAGAGCCGGCCTGGATTCAGAGGGAGTTCTGGGTAGACAGCTTTTCGGAGCTTGCCTGGGATTACCTTATATCCCTAGCCGAGGAGCTCGAACGAAGGGGCATCGATGAAGTCCAGTTCGATTACATCAGGTTCCCCTCCGACGGCGATCTGACCCATGCGGTCTACCGGCACCGGAAGCCCGGGATGACCAAGATCGACGGTCTGGAGTCCTTCCTCCGGGCCGCCCGGGAGCGTATTACCGTTCCCATCAGCACCGATCTGTACGGGTTCAATTCCTGGTACCGGATGGGCAACTGGATCGGGCAGAACATAGAGATGGTATCCCGCTACGTGGACGTTATCTGCCCGATGTACTACCCCTCCCACTTCCCCCGGGATTTCCTCAAAGATACGCCCTATTTAGAGCGGGCGGAATACATCTACCGCCACGGCTCCGACCGGGCGGCCCGGATCGTGGAAGGGAGGAGCATCATCCGCCCCTATGTTCAGGCCTTCCTTATCGGAGGAGAGCTCAATTTCGAGGAACCCGCCTACTCCGACTACCTGATCCGTCAGCTCCGCGGAGCCGGCGAGGGGGGCGCCTCCGGTTTTACCCTGTGGAACAACTCCAACCGGTACTACATGGTGACGGCTCCGCTTCACGGTTTTACCGGGGCCGATAGGGGCGCCGAGACGGGGGCGGAATCGGAAGAGCCGCCGTCGCTGCTCAATTGAAAAGCGGCATTCCCGGAAGCATGAAAAGGAGCACCAGATAGACGGGAAAGACGATCAGGTAGAACAGATAGGTTACGAGCAGGGTGACGGCGGTGTAGTTCTTGTTCACCCCGGCGTGGAGGGCCATAACCGAGAGATTCATGGCGGGCGGAGTCACCGAC
>JBKHAJ010000234.1:0-5416 GCA_046542935.1 Spirochaetia bacterium
GGCCTTAGGGCTGGACAACCTTCCCTTCAACCTGATACCGGCGGCGTATTTTTCCGCCTTGGCCCAGGCAACGGGATATTACTTCGACACCCTCCCGGTCAAACCGGAAAGCATTCAGCGGACCCTGAGGGCGGTGGAGGCTCTTAAGGGATGAAGGTGCGATTCGTGCTCAACAACAGGGAGGTAACCATCGACGCGGATCCCCGTGTACGCCTTATCGACGTTCTCCATAGGGATTTTTCCCTGAGCAGAACCCGCTCGGGATGTTACGGGGGCAAATGCGGGGCCTGTGCCGTCCTCATGAACGGAAACATCGTACTGTCGTGTCTCCTTCCCGTCTTCGTCGTACAGAACGCCGAGATCCTTACGTACGAAGGATTCATCGCGAGCCGGGATTACCAGGATATTGCGCGGGCTTTCGATGAAACCCGGTACACCCCCTGTCATTTCTGCACCCCCGGGAAGGTCCTCTCCATCCACTCCCTCCTGGAGAACCACCTGAATCCGGAGGATCCCGATACCCTCGAGCTCTTGTGGGGACACAAGTGCGGGTGCACCAGCTACATCCAACTCCTCGAGGCGGTTCAACTCGCCTCTCAGTTCAGACGGAGGCGCAAGCGTGACAAACGGAGGTAAACCCTCGGGGGAAAGGACGATCCATATCTATCAGCCCTCGAACCTGACCACTTTGCTGCAGCAGTACCGGACCATGCCCAAGGCAACCGTCTTCGCGGGAGGGAGTTATCTTCTCATGAACGAACAGGAGAAGTACCTGTCCTTCACCCGGGATATTATCACCGTAGACGGGATCGACGAGCTCAAACGAATTTCGAGGACGGAAAGATATCTGGAAATCGGTTCCGCGGTCACCTTGAACCGCCTTCTGGAAATCGGAAAACACATCATGCCGAAGGCCCTCTTTTTGGCCATACGTCAGATCGCCTCCTATCAGATCCGTAATCGTGCCACCTTGGGGGGAAATCTCTGCGTCCCTGATCAGCGGATGGACTGCTATCCGGTCCTCCTCTTGATGGATGTTCGTGTCGAGGTCCGAAGTGCCGCTGGGTCGAAATGGATCAATTTGAATCAGCTCGTCGACTCCAACAACGCTTTGATCCTTTCCTCCGGTGAGATCGTGACGAGAATCCGTATCCCCACCGAGCAGCCGGATGTCCAGGTCTACCGAAAGATCGGAAGCAGATCTTTGAGCCCCTACACGAGCTTGAGCTTCACCGGATTAGCCAAGATTCAAAAGGGAAGCTTGAACGGATTCAGGTTCTGTTTCGGGGGGATGAAGGACGTAATTGTCCGCAATAAACATATCGAGGCCGAGCTGACCGGCCGGAAGCTTCCCCTTTCGGAGAAGGATATCAGCGCGGTTATGGAAGATTTCACCAAGGGACTCGATGCGGGAGAGGGGCTGGTAACCGCCTTTCAACGGGACAGGATGACCGCCCTCTTGGCATGGTTCATCGACCTTATCTCCGGAGAATACTGACCCTCACTTTACAGACCCCGAATGTTCGGATTATAGTCAGGTATGCCCGACTTCGTTCATCTCCACAACCATTCCGACTTTTCTCTCTTAGACGGCGCGGCAACTATCGAAAAGCTCGTTGCGAAGGCAAAATCACTGGGAATGACCTGTCTGGCCCTAACCGACCACGGAAATATGTTCGGTGCGCTCAAGTTCTATAAAGAGTGCCGCCGTAACGAGATCAAACCGATCGTGGGATGTGAGTTCTATGTGGCCCCCGAATCGAGGCATATCAAATCGGGGGGGATTTCAGGAGATTCAGGAGAACGGTACAACCACCTGGTCCTCCTTGCCAAGAACCGGACCGGATACAAGAACCTCATCAGGCTTTCCTCCCTGGGGTACACCGAGGGATTCTACTACAAGCCCCGAATCGATGAGGAGCTCATCCTCAAATACTCGGAGGGCCTCGTCGCATCCTCGGCCTGCCTCGCGGGAGAAATACCCAAGCTTCTTCTGCAGGGACGTGAAGAAGAAGCGGTGAAGCGGGCGTACTTCTACCAAGATGTCTACGGCAAAGGGAATTACTTCCTCGAGGTCCAGGACCACGGGATACCGGAGCAGCGGGCGGCAAATCGGGGAATCGTGGAGATTGCCAAACGGACGGGGATTCCCATTATTGCATCCAACGACATTCACTACCTCGACCAATCGGACGCCAACGCCCAGGACATACTCATCTGCATCGATACCGGCAAGAAAAAGGGAGACTCCAACCGCCTCAAGTTTCAATCGGACCAGTTCTATATGAAGTCGGGTGAGGAGATGGAGCGGATGTTCGGAGAAATCCCCGACTCCTTGCGTAATACGGCGAGGATCGCCGAGACGGCGGAACTCGAGATCGATCTCCCCGGCCCGATGCTCCCCGAATACCAAATCCCTAAGGGGTTCTCTTCTCCGGAGGATTATCTCCGTCATCTGACTTACGAGGGCCTCAAAGAACGGTACCATGCCGATGAAGAGATCCGTGCCCGGGCGGACCACGAACTCCAGGTTATTATCACCATGGGGTTTACCGGATACTTCCTTATTGTGTGGGACTTTATCCACTATGCGCGGACCCACGGCATCCCGGTGGGACCGGGCAGGGGCTCGGGAGCCGGATCAATCGTTGCGTACGCTTTGAAGATAACCGATATCGATCCTCTCAAATACGGTCTTCTCTTCGAGCGGTTTCTCAATCCCGAGCGTATCTCCATGCCCGACTTCGACATCGACTTCTGCTTCGAGAGGCGTCAGGAGGTAATCGACTACGTTACCCGGAAGTACGGTACCGACAAGGTCGGGCAGATAATAACCTTCGGAACACTCAAAGCCAGGGCTGTCATCCGGGATGTGGCCCGGGTCTTGGACATTCCCTACGCCGAATCGGACCGAATAGCGAAGCTGGTCCCCCAGGGGCCGAATATAAACCTGGAGAAGGCCTTAGGCCTCGAGCCCAAGCTGAAGGAGGTCATCGAGCGGGGAGGAAGCTACGGCGAGCTGATCGACGTCAGCCGGAAGCTCGAGGGTCTCAATCGTCACGCCTCGACCCATGCCGCGGGAATCGTCATCGGCAAGGATGCTCTGACCGAGTTTGTCCCCCTTTACCGTGATCCCAAGACCGGCTCCATATCGACCCAGTACACTATGGGCATGCTCGAAGAGTGCGGCCTGGTCAAGATGGATTTCTTGGGGCTCAAGACCCTGACCCTGATCAAGAACACCGTTGACCTCATCCAAAAGCGGGGCACCGATGTGGACATCGACGCGGTTCCCGAGGACGACGAGAAGACCTTCGAACTCCTAGGCGAGGGAAAGAGCAAGTGTATTTTCCAGTTCGAGAGCTCGGGAATGCAGGGAATTCTCCGCCAGGCGAAGCCCAACTGTATAGAGGACTTGATCGCCTTGAACGCCCTCTACCGTCCCGGACCCATGGAGAACATCCCCCAGTTCATCGATGCGAAATGGGGCCGGAAACCCATCCGGTATCCCCATCCCTCTCTAGAGAAGATCCTCAAGGAGACCTACGGGGTCATCGTCTATCAGGAGCAGGTCATGGAGATCGTCCAGATCATCGCCGGGTTCACCCTCGGACAGGCCGATATCCTGAGGCGGGCGATGGGGAAGAAGAAGCTCAAAGAGATGGAAAGACTCAAGAAAGACTTCCTCAAGGGTGCGGCGGAAAAGGGGATCCCGGAAAAAGAAGCGGAGAAGATCTTTACCCTCCTCGAGCCCTTCGCCGGATACGGATTCAACAAGTCCCACGCAGCGGCCTACAGCGTTCTCGCGTATAAGACCGCGTACCTCAAGGCCAATTATCCCGCCGAGTTTATGGCGGCGAATTTGACAAATGAAATCAACTTTACCGACAAGCTCACCGAGTACATTTCCGAGAGCCGGGATATGGGCATCGACCTCCTGCCCCCCGACGTAAACCGCTCCGATAAATACTTCAGTGTGGTCGACGGCAAGATCATCTACGGCCTCGTGGGGATCAAGAATGTCGGCGAAGGGGCCGTGGACGAGATACTCCGGGCTAGAAGAGAGGGGGGTCCCTTTAAATCGTTCGTCGACTTCCTGGAACGGATAGATTTGAAAACCGTCAACCACAAGGTCTTAGAGGCCCTTATCCAATCGGGGCTGTTCGATTCCATCGAACCGGGACGGGCCGAGCTCTGCTACAACTTGGACACTTTGACCGCCTTTGTGGCCGCGAAAAAGGAATCGGCCCAGTTCGGCCAGTCATCCCTCTTCGAAGAATCCGAGGAGGAGGCTTTTTCCCAAATCGAGCTCAAGCAGGTAGAGGAATGGCCCGAGTCGGAAATCCTCCGCTACGAGAAAGAGCACCTGGGTTTTTACTTCTCCGGACATCCCTTGGATAAGTACCGGGACCTCTGGAAAAAGGCGGTGACCCTGGACCTGAGCAAGCCCGAGCGGTACAACCCCGACAAAATGTACAACCTGATCGGGATCGTCAAAGGAATCCGGGAGATTCAGACAAAGAAGGGGAAACCCATGGCCTTCGGGCAGATCGAAGACTTCAACGGCTCAATAGAGGTGATCTTCTTCCCGTCGGTGTGGGAGAAGGACCGCTACCGGGTCCAGCCGGACGGGATCTACGCCCTCCGGGGAAAGCTCGACACCTCCAAGGATGACGAGCCGAAGCTCAAGGTCGAGGCAATCCTGAACCCCGAAGAGCTGACCGTAGAAGAATCGGCGGACCTTCACATCCGGCTGCGCCCGGACTGCCACGAAGAGGAGCTGTTCGGCTTGCGCTCGACCTTCTTCGCCTACCCCGGAAACGCCAGGATATTCCTCCACCTCCGCAATTCGGTGCCTGAGAAAGAAATCGTAATCAAGGTCTCCCCGCAGATAACGGTATCCAGTCAAGACGAGGTTATCCGGGAGCTCAAATCAATACCTAAAATCGAAGACGTTTGGAGAACATAATGGATGCAATAATGAGAATCATAAGCACAATCCTCTCGGTGTACATGCTCGTAATCTTCATACGAATCATGCTCACCTGGATCCAGCCGATGGGAGGAGGAGAACGGGTCAACTACTTTCTGCGAAAAATTACCGACCCGTATCTGAACCTCTTTCGGGGGGTGAAATTCTTGAGTGCCGGGAGGTTCGACTTCTCTCCGGTCCTCGCCATCCTCGTCCTTGTGGTGCTTCAGAACATCACCCTGCGGCTCGCCACATTCGGAAGGATTTCTTTGGGAATTGTTCTCGCCTTGATCGTCCAGGCGGTATGGTCGGGAATTTCCTTCCTGGCCTTCCTATTCATAGCAATTATGGTCATCCGGTTTATAGGCTACTTCATAAACCGCGGCCGGACCGGTACGTTCCTTCAGACTCGCCATCAGCCGCAGAATCTGCGCCTGGATCGTG
>JBKHAJ010000235.1:0-5394 GCA_046542935.1 Spirochaetia bacterium
AAAACCCGCCGTCGGTGCGATGATAACCCGGACAAGCGGCGGAAAAAGGGAAATCCTCCTTGTCCGCCGTGGAGTCGAGCCCTACGCGGGATACTGGGACATGCCCGGCGGATTCATCGAAAACGGAGAAGACCCCCTTGAGGCCCTTCATCGGGAAATTCGGGAGGAGCTCGCCGCGGAGATAACCGTATCCGAGCTCTTCACCGCCGAGGTCGACATCTACCCCCGGGAAGGGGTCCCCGAATCGGCAAGCAATACCCTGTGCCTCTACTACATATGCGCCGTAGACGGGACCGAAGCGGCTGAAACACCTCTTACCCCCGCCGACGACATTACCGAATGCCGGTGGTTTACTCTGAACGACCTTCCCGAGAAGATCGCCTTCGAGTGCAATTCCCGGGCGCTGGAAAAACTAAAACGTAGTTTGGCGGGATAACCTGCTACTGAGGTAGAATTATGGTGTGCAGTCTGATGTCTCTTTCCTCGGCTCCGGCATAGACCATCTCCTTAGTCACCTTTCCCCGGGGTCTCGGATGAGCCGGGGCGTCGCCGATAAGAATAATCCGCCGTTCCTCCGCCCTCCAGGGATATTCCTCCACGGCGGCATAGAGCGCCTCGTAGACGGCCTCGGGAATGTCCCGCCCCCCGAGCACCCGGATAGCGTCGAGGTCGCCCTGCAGCCCTCCTAATCCGTCACGGAAGGGACTCGATCGGACTAAGTACTGCTCCATGTAATCCCTGTAAAGGACCAGTCCGAACCTCAAGGCTTCAAAACCGGCGGTATGCTTTTCCAGAAGGGGGACTAAGAGCTTCCGGAGGTAGGGGATGTTATCCTCCATGCTCTTGGTGGTATCCAGGGCTAAGACCAGATCCAGGGTTTTTCCCTCGCACTCCCGGATAATCGTCCCGATCTCGTCCACCATATCCTCGTACCCCCGGGAAAAGACGGTCGTTCCCCGCCCCTCCTCGGCGATTTCCGTGAAATTCTCCACGGTATCCTCCATGTAGTTCCCCTCGGGGGGGCCCTCCATGGGTTTCTGCACGACCTTGAGAACGAAGGGATTGTCCGCGTACACCCCCTCGTAATCGGCGTAGGGCTTCTCGAAAGCGCGGATGTTGAGCCAGGTCCCGTCTAAAACCATTATTTCCCCCTGTCGGGACCAGGGATAGCCGTAGATGACCACATAGGGGACGAAAATCCGGAATGCCTCACCGAACTCTTCGTCCGGTTCGCCGGTGGAGTCTACTAAGGAGTAGATTCCGGCCTCCGGGTCCAGAAACTCACCGTCGAGCTTCCGCCGTTCATCGCCGTTTAAGGGGTGATATTCGGGATTGCGCAGGGTATAAGAATGGACCCGCTTCTCGGGATCCGCGGTGGATTCGGTCAGCAGTATCGAACCGATATCATCGGTCTTTTTGACGGTCAGGATATACCCGCCTTCGAGGCTCTGCTCGATTCTCAAGTGATCGGAGGGGATAGTCAGGTCCGCGGAGAGGGACCCGCATGCGATCAGAAACAGGACCGGAATCACCGAGAGACGTTTCATATCCATTATAGTATCGGCCGAAGCGGCGCCGCGGTTTACGGGAACCTCAATACCGCGGGAAGGGGGACTATCCGTTCCTCCCGGGTAATGCCTAGAAAATAGGTGAGCCTCGCCAGGAACACTTCGATAAACCTGCACGCAGAATCCTCGTCTATCCCCGGGGGGAACACAAAGAAGACCTTCCACCCCCGTTCATCCTCGTAGTAGAGGACCAGGTCCCGCCGTTCGGGGAGCCGGGCAAGGGGCGTACCCGCGCAGGGGTAGGATCCCCAGCTGTCTCTGACGGCAATCGGCTCCTCGGTATAGAAGACCCGGACGGTAATATCCTCGTATGAGTATTCTCCGTAAAAGCTGGGGATGGCGTTGGGATAGAGAACCGGAATTCCCCGGCGGGATTCAGGACCCTTGATAAGCAGTCCCACGGAGGGCTCTTCCCGGTTTTCCTGAGCGTAGACGGGCGTCGGGGCGGATAGCGATACAAGGGGAGCAAAAACCAATAACAAAATCGGAATTCCGCGGCGCACGGACACTCTCGGAAGCCTCTACTCCACCGTAACGCTCTTGGCGAGATTCCGGGGCTGATCGACGTTCCGTCCGAGCTCGAGGGCGCAATAGTAAGCGAAGAGCTGCAGAGGAACGACTAGGAGGAAGGGATACATGATCTCGTCCGCCTTGGGAATGAAGAAGACATCGTCGGCGATCTGTTCGACTTCCCCGTCCCCTTCCACGGCCAAAGCGATAACCTTGCCCCTGCGGGCTTTGACCTCCTTGAGGTTGGAAATGACCTTGTCCCTGAGCTCGTCGTCGGGGACTAAGAAGAAGCTCGGGGTCTTTTCATTGATCAGCGCTATCGGGCCGTGCTTGATCTCCGCCGCGCAGTATCCCTCGGCGTGGATATAGGCGATCTCCTTGAGCTTCAACGCACCTTCCAGGGCCACGGGATAGTTGATCCCCCGCCCTAGAAAGAGAAAGTTCTCCGCACCGGCGTATTTCTTGGCGAGATCTCGCATCTTTTCCTTGCTTCCGAGGATCCACCGGATCTGCTCGGGCAGGAGCTCCAGGTTTCGGATGTATTTGAGGCCGTCCGAGAAGGACATGTCCCGCATCCGGGCCATGATGAGGGTAAAGATGTAGAAGGCTACCAGCTGGGAGGTAAAGGCCTTGGTGGAGGCTACGGCGATCTCCGGCCCCGAATGAATGTAGACCCCTCCGTCCGATTCCCTCGGAATGGTGGAACCTACCACGTTACAGATCCCTAAGACCGTGCCCCCCTTTCGCTGGAGCTCCCGCATGGCGTAGAGGGTATCCGCCGTCTCCCCCGACTGGGATACCGCGAAATAGAGGGAGTTACGCTCCACGACGGGGTTCTTGTAGCGTACCTCCGAGCTCAAATCGGCCTGGGCGGGGATTCGGGCTATGTTTTCCAGGAGATAGCCCCCTACCATTCCCGCGTAGCTCGAGGTCCCCGCGGCGATAATCTTGATCCGTTCCAGGTTCAAGAGCTCCTTGTTGGTCAGATTGAGCCCGCCGAGGTGTCCGGTAGCGGTTTCCTTGTCGAGGCGTCCCCGCATGGCCCGCTCTATCGATTCGGGCTGCTCGTGGATCTCTTTCTCCATAAAGTGCTCGTATCCGGCCTTCTCGATTTCCTCGAGCTCCCACTCGATGTGGTTGACCGTCTTGCTGACGCTCTGGTCGCGATGATCGGTGGTTACATACGCTTCCGGGGTGATCACCACGATCTCTCCGTCCTCCAGATAGACCGCCTCCCGTGTGTGGGCCATGACCGCGGTCACATCGCTGGCGAGGAACATCTCGTTCTTCCCAATCCCCACCACCAGGGGACTCCCGTTCCTCGCCCCCACGATCCTCTTCGGCTCGTCGGCGTGAACACAGGCTATCCCGTAGGTCCCCTTCACGAGCGAGACGGCCCTGCGGACCGCCTTTTCCAGGTTTCCCTCGTAATATTTTCCGATCAAGTGGGCTAGGACCTCGCTGTCGGTATCGGTGACGAAGATGTCCCCCTCGCTCACCAGCATCTCCCGGAGGCTCGTGTAATTCTCGATAATTCCGTTATGGACGATGGCGATCTTACCGGTCGTGTCGGTGTGGGGATGGGCGTTGACGTCGTTGACCTCTCCATGGGTGGCCCAGCGGGTGTGCCCGATTCCAAAACTCCCCGGAAAATCATCGGGAACGATACTTCTCAGATCTTTTATCTTCCCTTTCCGTTTGAGCACCTGAAGTGTGGAATCCATGCCTATGCAGATTCCCGCGCTGTCGTAGCCCCGGTATTCGAGGCGCCTCAAACCCTCTAAGAGGACCTTCGAAGCCTGCTTCTCGCCTACATACCCGACTATTCCGCACATACTACCGTCCTTTCTATCTGTATTATTGTTAAATTATCGGCTCATTCCCGAAAGGCTCATGAGTTTTTCCGCATTCATCAGGGTGATCGTATTCCCCGTTATTTGAATAATATCACTCTTGCCGAATTTTTCGAGGTATTGGGAAATTCTTTCGGCCGGGATTTCGAGGCTTAAGGAGAGCTCCCGGACGGTCTTCATCTTGTCGAGGACGGCGTTTCCCGCCTCGGAAAATGCATAATGAAGATTCAAGGCGATAAGACCCTCTTCGTCCCGTTTCTTGAGGTGGTGGATCTGCTGATTGGCCTGCTGAAGCCTCCGGCAGAGCTTGTCGATGATATTCAAGGCGATCTTCGCGTTTTTTTCGATCATCCCCAAAAATCCCTTCCGGTCGAACTCGAGAAGCCTGGCCGTATCCCCCACGGTAGCGGTGGCGCTGCGCAGGGTCCTGCTGACCAAGGCCATCTCGCCGAAAAACTCTCCCTTTCCGAGAACGGCCAAGGTATAATCGGTATTGTCGATGTTCTTGCTTATGCGGACGGTCCCGTCCTGGATGATGTACATCTTGTCGCCCTCTTCCCTCTCCCGGAAGATGATCTTTCCCGCATCGTAGGTTTTACCGTACTTTTCGAATAACGCGTTTTCCGCCATACCTTCGATCATAAACCGACTTCCCCGTTGAAGCAAGGGAAGGGATGAGGTTGTCTCATCTTACAGGAGGCTTGATATGAAAACAGATAATCGACGGTCCGCGGCGGGCCCGCTCGGATGGGCGGCGAAGGGGACACTTCTGCTCACGGCGGTCCTTCTCGCCGGATGCCTGCCGGTCTCGGACTTGAGGGAGATCGATGAGTTCGACCTCCGCCCCCCGGCCCTTCTCGGGATATCGATCCCTTCGGCGAGGGAGGTCAGGCTCACCTTCGACCAAGAGGTGAGGGTCGAGACCGGGGATGTGAGGATTACCCCGTCTCTTTCCCTCGGCGGGATCGAAGCACGGGGAAGTGAAGTTATCCTTACCCTCGGGGAGAACCAGGCCTTAGGGATCGAATACTATCTCGAGGGGCGGGTGGAAGACGAAAACGGCAACAGCATGAGCTTCATCACTCCATTCTACGGCTACAATCCCCGGGTTCCGGGGCTTATTATCAACGAATTCACCACTCAGGGCTCGAATAGCCACCCCGATATGGTGGAGCTCGCGGTCTTGAGCGGGGGGAATTTGGCGGGGGTTACCCTCTACGAGGGAACACGGGAGGATTTCGATCAAAAAAAGGTCCTTCCGCCCCTCGAGGTCGCGGGAGGAGATTACCTCCTCATCCACTTCAAGCCCCAGGGGATACCCGAGGAGATCGACGAAACGGAGAGGACCGACGAATCGGGGGGCCTCGACGTCTCTCCCGAGGCGTGGGATTTCTGGGTTTTCGGGGGAAGCGGTCTCTCGGGAAACAACGGTGTTCTCGCCCTGTACGCCTCACCCTCGGGGG
>JBKHAJ010000236.1:0-5394 GCA_046542935.1 Spirochaetia bacterium
TTCAGCTAAAACCCCGAGGGAACGTGATTTAGACCAATTCCATCCCCACGATCGGGGGCACTCTCAAAAAGATACGGTATTACCCGAACTGCTCTCGAATGACCGTCAGCTGATAGGTGATGTCCTCGAGCTCTTTTACCCAGAACCCCTTCTCACCCCAGTCGGGGAAGTGAGTAAAAAAGCCGGGATCGTCCTTCTGCAGGGCGCACCACGAGAGGAAGTAGATGATCCGCATGAACCTGAGGGGTTCGATTAGGGAAAGGGTCCTTTCGTCGAATTGTGAAAACTGCCTGTACCCGGAAAGGAGCAGGTCCGTTTCCACCATACACTCCGAGAGGTGCCCCGGAAGCAGGAGCCACAGGTCCTGTACGGGAGGGCCTATCATCATGTCGTCGAAGTCGATGATAAGAAGCCCCTCGTCGAGGCGGTCGAGGATATTGCCCCGGTGACAGTCGCCGTGGATCCGGATTTTTTCCACACCTTGAAAAAGGGGCTCGATGATGTCCACGGTCTCGAAACAGATACGGGTAAAATCCGGAAGCAACTCCTCCGGGATCAGGCCGCTTCCTGCGAGCTGCTCGATTTCGGCCGCGGTCGTCTCCCGGGGTGAACACACTACCCGCTTTTCCGCTTCTTCCATCCTTCCCACGGCATGCATTCTCCCTACAATCGAGCCGAGGCGGACCCAATCCTCGTCGGAGGCGACGTCGAAGGTCCGGCCGCCTTTCAGGGGAAATACGGTATAGAGGATACCTTCCCTTTCCCGGAGGGTTGCCGGAACGGGACCGGCCGCGGACAGCGGCGGAACCACCGGTATTTCCGCGGCGGCGCACTGTAACACGAAACGATGTTCCTCACCGATGCATTCGGAGCTCCAGCGCCCCGGACGGTAGAACTTTGCGATGAAGCGATTTCCCTCTTCATCGCGCAAGCCGTATACCCGGTTGACGTAGCTGTTAAAAGGGGTAATGACCCCGTCGAGCCGGGTGTCCAGGTATGCCTCCCCTGCGGTGACGATCATGTCGGGCCTAAGCTGTTCGAAGGAAGGGAGAAACGGGCCGGTAGAAGATTCGGAGGCGATATCGGGCTCCTTGCGGAAAGTTTATTAACAAAAGTTTAACAATATTACCGATTTACCTGGAAAGAATCAACGCGGGGCCGGTTTCAATTTATCCCAAAATACGTTAAGGTCGGTGAATATATATATCAAGGAGTTTATATGAAATTACGATTAGTTCTTATATTGCTGACGATACCTGCCCTCCTGACCTTTGCCGGCGGAAAGAAGGAAGCCTCCCTCCCCGAGAATGCCGTGGCCTCGGTCAACGGTGTACTTATCCCCAGAGATATCTACGACCTCGCCGTCGGACAGGAAGGGGGCCGGCCGCCCTCCGCCCCTGAATCGGAAGGCGAATCCGAAAGCGAAGCGGGGCTCGATTCCGAAATAATCAAGGGTCTCGTCGACCAGGAGCTTCTCCTGCAGGAGAGCAAGCGCCGGGGTGTGGAGATTTCCCGGGAAGAAGTGGACGCGGAATTCGATAAGTTCGGGGCCCAGTTCCCCGACGAGGAGACCCTCCAGGCAAATATCGCCGAGATGGGATATACCGAAGAAACACTCAAGGGGCAGATAGAGAAATACCTGTACATAACCACCTTCGTTGAAGAAATGGTGACCCGGGAAATACCGGTTTCCGAAGAGGAAATCCGGACCTTTTACGATGAAAACCCCCAGCACTTTACCCAGCCGGAGCAGATACAGGCCAGTCATATCCTTCTTACCTTCGGCGAGGAGGCCGGCCGGAGCCGGGAAGAGGCTGAGGAGTTAGCCCGGTCGCTCATAACCCGGCTCGAAGAGGGCGCCGACTTCGCCGAGCTCGCCGCAAACAATTCGGAAGACCCGAGTGCGGAACGGGGCGGAGATTTAGGCACCTTTGGAAAGGGGCAGATGGTACAGGAATTCGAAGAGGCCGCCTTCGCCCTCGAGACTGGGGAGATAAGCGGTATCGTGGAAACCGACTACGGACTTCATATCATCAAGGTCACCGATAAGAAGGAAGAGCAGGTTGTTTCCCTGGATATGGTTTCGCCCACCATCGAATCTCACCTCAAACAGGTGGGCACTGCCGAAGCAATGGAAGAACTGTTAGCGAGCCTGCGGGAAGAAAGTGATATCGTAACCCGATAACCGCGTGGAGTGCCTTTCATTCATAAAGCCGTCTGAGATCTTCTCTCGGACGGCTTTATTATTTTATCGAATTGTCGATCGGCCCGAGGAATAGCTATATTTGATCCGGGGAGGTGCTCATTACAGTCGATCGGGATCGTTTCGGGGTCCCCCACATCGAGGCGAAATCGGCCGCGGATCTTTATCACGCCCTAGGATCGATTCACATCAGCGACCGGTATGTCCAGATGATGATCTCCCGGGCCGTAGCCCGCGGCCGCTTGTCGGAGATTCTCGCCGGGACCGGCCCGATGATACGGACGGACATCCGCATGCGGCGGATAGATTTCGCCGCGGATGCAGCCGTTGAAATCTCCCGGGTTTCCCCCGAGGCACTGGAATGCCTCGAGGCCTACTGCGACGGAGTCAACGCGGGGATACGGAACCGCAGGCGTCCCTTCAAATTTATCCTCTCCGGATACCGTCCCGAGCCGTGGACTCCGGAGGCTGTGATCATCGTAACACGCTCGACCAGTTACATCGGCCTTGCCCAGAGCCAGGAACTCCTCGAAAAATTTATCCTAGGTATTCTCCGGCGCGGAATGAATCCCGAGAAAGTCCGGGCCCTGTTCCCGGCTCTTACCGACGCCATTGACGTTCCGCTCCTCGAGGAGATCCGCTACGATCCCCTGATTCCCCCGGAGGTGTACCCTTCCGTTCCGGCGTTTACCGGGAGCAATAACTGGGTGGTCCACGGCTCTCGTACCGCCTCGGGGAAGCCCCTCTTAGCAGCCGACCCCCACATGGAGATCAACCGGCTTCCGCCGTTGTGGTATGAAGCGTCCGGAAGAATCGACGGGGCCTCGATTATGGGAGCCACCATCCCCGGGATACCCCTTTTTATATTCGGACGGACCGACCGGCTCGCCTGGGCCCAGACAACCGGATTCATGGACATGATCGACTTCTTCATCGAAGAATGCACCCCCGAGAAGTACCTCTACGGCGGAGAGTGGCATCCCCTGAAGACGCGGGAAATAACCCTTCGACCCAAAGGTTGCAAGCCTATAAGCTTCACCTGCTGCGGCATCCGGGACCGGGTACTCGAGCTCATGCCCGAAGAACCGGGAAAATATTTGAGCTTCGCCTATACCGGGCGGCGGGGGGTCGGAGCTGAGATATTCAACGTGATGCACCGGGTCCAAGAAATAAGCGGCGTCAGGGAAGCCCAGGGGGAGTTCCGTCGCATCCCCATACCCAGCGCGAACTATCTCTTCGCCGACAGTTCCGGAAACATCGGGTATCAGGCAATCGGAAAGGTCCCCCTTCGGGCACGGGGCTTCTCGGGTCTGCTTCCCATACCGGGATGGGACCCTAAAACGGCCTGGAGGGGGTATATCCCGTCGGAAAGGCTCCCCCGGTGCATCAATCCTCCGGAGGGATATTTCGCCACCGCGAATAACGACCTCAACCGCTACGGTAAATCAAATCCGGTGAGCGTCGCCATGGCCGACTACCGGGTGGACCGCATAGTCGAGCTTCTCAAAGACAGCCGATCGATCGATTTCGAATACGTCAAGGGTATGCAGTACGACTCCATCTCTCGCCAGGCCCGCCGTTTTATGCCGGAGATTACTGCCCACGTACCGAATACCGAAAGAGGCCGGGCTCTCGAGGAATGGGATTTCAGCTACTTCCCCTACGGGGCGGCGGCAGAGGCATTCGAAGCGGTCTATTACGAGCTCCTGAAGGGGTTCTTCGAGGAAAACGGTATCGGCGGGGAGGCTTTCGAGTATCTCTCCGGGGGCAGTCCGATCCTCACCCTCTACTTCGGAAGCTTCGACGATGTTCTCTTGGACGAAAGACATCCCTGGTTTGCGGGTGCGGTACAGAGGGCCCTCGAAAACCCGAGAGCCCCTACCCTGCACCCCTCCTCCTTCCGGATGGTGAAATTCCAGTCCCGCGGAGTCCTTCCCGGTATTCTCGGCCTCCCGGGACCCAAGATCCCCGCATTCGGCGGACGCGCAACCATCCCGCAGCTCCAGTACAGCCGCATCATGGGTCACGAGGTGATCGCCGGTCCCTCCTACCGGATGATCGTCGACTTCGGCGAACCGGGAATGCGGACCAACCTCCCCGGAGGTCCCTCGGGGGACCGCTTTTCCAAGTGGTACACCTCCGATCTCGCACGGTGGAAGAACGGGGAGTATAAGCGTATACTTTGATCCTTGCGGCGGAGGGGACTATCTTCGGGGGATACGCTGGAAACCGGCGATGTCGAAATGACGATCGAAAGTAAACACCTCTTTTAGTCCATGCCGCTTCATGAGGATAAAGAACAATACTATATCCATAACTTAAATTCTACTTGGAATATCTGTTTTCCCTGGATTTTCCCTTGATATGCGGTTATACTGTAAATAAATTACACTTTTTATACTAATTATGTGTAATTGTTATATAAATCGGGGGGAAATTCAGCTATGGAGACCGATACGGGTAAGCGGATAATCGAAGGGGCCGGGACCCTTTTTTTTCGGCAGGGCTTCTCCAAGGTGACCGTCGAAGAGATAGCCGAACAAATAGGAATCACCAAGAAGACAATCTACAACCACTTTCCCAACAAGACCGCCCTCTTAGAGGAGGTCATCCGGAGCTCCGTCGGGACAATCATATCCACCATCGAGTCGATCGCCCGTGATCCGGAGCTCGAGTTCACCGAAAAGGTCAAACGGATCGTCTCCTACGCCTTCCTGGAGCTCTCCGGGGACAAGAAAAACCTCCTCGAGGATTTCGTCCGGTACGCTCCGGAGATGAGGACCCGGGACATCCCCGATTTCAGAGAGATCTTAGTCGATATTATCCGCCATCTCTTTGACGAGGGGTACGCGAAAGGTTTCGTCAAGAAAGGGATTTCCCGGGAAATCCTTCCCTACATGTGCTTAAGCATCATCGAGGGGATGATCGTCCTCTACCGGAGAGAGGAGACCGATATCAATCCGGGCCGGCTCTTGTACTACTCCATCGAAATCAGCTTCCGGGGGATCCTCACCGACGAGGGTATGAAGCTCATCACCGACGGCGAGGCGGTTCATGGATAGACGAAGCATCGACGAACGGCGCAGCATAGAGAGGCGGTCGGGCAGCCGCCGAAGGGAAGACCGCCGTAAGAAACCGTGGTTCGACCCGAAGTATCTCCTTCTCTTAGCGGCAATCGGGGGGATGCTCCC
>JBKHAJ010000237.1:0-5363 GCA_046542935.1 Spirochaetia bacterium
TACCCTCACTGTAGCATGAGGAAATCCAATTTGACAATCTTCCGCGGGTTCGCTCATATTTTCATTCCCGCGGTCGTTTTCATCCTATTTGCCGCTCCGTCCCCTACCGCCGCATCGGACGAGGCGGCCCCACGCCGCCTCGCCACGGTGGAGGAGGGTTCCGCGTATATATCCGGAATGACCCTCGAGGAAAAAGCGGAGCTCTACAATACCGGAAGTTTTCACCGGTTCTACTTCGACGCGGCGGATTCGACCCGGCTCTATCCCGACTCCGACTCATCTGAAGAGTTAATGGAACGGATCACCGGAATCAAACCCAATATAGGAGTCGAGGCGGTCTATCTCTATCCTGCCGAGGGTATTCGGGCGAACCGGGAGACCCTTACCCGGCTCTCCGACATGCTCCATCGAGTAAGCACCCTCGCAGGCATCGAGTACTACAGCAACTCCCGTGGACACATGCGCACCTTCTTCCGCAGATTCTATCCTATATCAGAACCCGAGAATCCGAAGGATCTCGTCGGAGAAAACGTCGCCGACCCTTCCCCCCTCCCCGATCCCATTCCCTCCGGTCTTCCCGTTAATGACACCCTGTACGCCTTCCAGGAAGACCTCACCTTCGGAGAAGCGGTTTCTCGAATCGAGTACCACACCGGCGAGGGAGTTCTCAATCTCGTCATTGAAAATCTCACCGATCTCCACTACAAGTTTATCCGCCTCGTCAAGGCGGGGAACATGCAGATTCACCTATCCCTTATCCTTTTAGACGACTATATCCTCTTCTACGGCAACTGCGCGGTAAAGACCTTCAATCTCTTCGGTATCGCCGCCCGGAAAAAGGAAAGCTTCCTGAACCGTATCGATGCGATGTATTCCTGGTTTACCCGGCGGTACGAAGCGGAAATCTTAACCGATAACTAACACTACTTTCATTAAACACTTACACCTCCCCTATAGCTTGCATTTAACACTATTTTTCAGGAGGAAAAGTATGAAGAAATTTCTCATCATCGGACTGCTTCTTGCCGTTGCAGGAACAGCCGTATTCGCGGGGGGACAAAAAGAAGCTGAAGGATGGAGCGGAAACTACGAGTTCGGCGGCTCCACCACCGTCGAGCCCATTATGGTTGCCGCCTCGGAGATCTGGGAAGAAAGGTATACCGGACTGAACCTGTCCTACGACAGTCAGGGATCTTCGGTCGGCGTTCGCGGGGCCCTCGACGGGACCTACGACCTCGGCGCCGCTTCCCGCGCCCTCAAGGACAGTGAAATCGACGAAGGCGCCGTTGCCTACGCCGTCTCACTCGACGGGGTTGCCGTAATCGTCAACAAAAATACCGTCAACATCGACAACCTCGGCATCGATGAGGTCACTAAGATCTACGCCGGCGAAATCACCAACTGGAGCGATCTCGGCGGCCCGAACGAAGGAATCGTCGTATTCAACCGTGACGAAGCCTCCGGTACGAGGAGCTGCTTCAAGGACGCCACCGTTAAACCCGTGAAAGCGGATTTCACCGACACCGCGGCCATCGTAACTTCGAACGGGGACATGGTCTCCAAGGTCGGAAGCACCCCCTACGCAATCGGTTACTGCGGATTCGGCTACATCGGGCGGGACCCCGGCACCAAAACCTTAACCGTAGACGGTGTTGAGCCCAAGGCAAATAACGTTCTCGACGATTCCTACAAGGTTTCCCGGAAGCTCATCGTCGTCTCCAATGGGGAAGTCGAAGACGGATCTTTCGAGAAAGCCTTTATCGACTACCTTCTTTCCGACGAAGGACAGGCAATTGTCCTGGAAGAGGGGTTCATCCCTCTGCAGTAATTCTAGAGAGTTATCTTTGTAATAAGCCGGGGCCCCCGAGGGCCCGGCTTTTTTATTTAATCCGGCAAAACTGCTCCCGCCGCTGATGCTGCAGTTTAACCGTTTTCTAACACTATCCTAACATAGAGTTACAATCAGTCCTTTAGGTTAGTCCAATATTCACCATTCTTCCGAGGAGTCGATCTTTTGGAAAAAGTCAAAACCGCGGCGGAAAAGCCTGCTGAAAGGGTAATCGAAAAAATCCTCTTCTTAAGCGCCTGTCTTTCTATTTTGAGCGTGGTGTTCATAAGCGTTTTCATCATCTATGAAGGCGCGCCTCTCTTCAGCAAGGTCGGGCTCTTCGAGTTTCTCTTCGGCAGAGAATGGAAGCCCACCGGCGAGCCCCCGAAGTTCGGTATACTGCCCTTCATCATGGGCTCACTGTGGGTTACCTTCGGGGCGCTCATTATCGCTGTCCCCGTCGGTTTGGCCGTAGGGATCTTTATGGCCGAACTGGCTAAGGGAAAGATTGCCCGGCTTTTGAGAAGCGTTACCGAGCTCTTAGCGGGGATCCCCTCGGTCATCTACGGTCTCTTCGGATACATAGCCATAGCACCGATCATCCGCCGGACCTTCGACAGTCCGACGGGCTTAGGCATCCTTACGGCGAGTATCGTCTTGGCGATTATGATCCTCCCCACGATCATCAACATTACCGAGGTATCTATCCGGGCTGTCCCGGATGAGCTCAAAGAGGGTTCCCTGGCCTTAGGAGCAACCCACTGGCAGACCATCTACAAGACCCTTCTCCCGTCCGCCCGTTCGGGGGTCATCGCGGGAATTATCTTAGGCATGGGCAGGGCCATCGGTGAGACCATGGCGGTGCTCATGGTCGCTGGGAACTCGATCCTCATGCCGAAAGGGCCCCTGTCGCTGACGAGGACCCTTACAATGAACATAGCAACCGACATGAAATACGCAGCCGACGATCATTGGACAAGCCTCTTTACGACAGGAATAGTTCTCTTCGTCTTCATTCTTGTTCTCAACATAGTCGTCCAGGCTTTGCTCAAACGGACCGTCGAAAAGAAAGAAGGATAACCGATGCAGAGTATCTCAAAGAGAACACGAAAATCGCGCCGCCAGGAACGGACCGCTAAGACCGTCATTTGGGTTTTCGCGGGGCTGACAATCGCGATCCTCGTCTGGATTATCGGATACATCATGTTCCGCGGTTTCTACTACGATAAGGCCCCTGCTTATCCCGTAACTTACGGAGTGGAAAAAGAAGTTCCCCTTAGCTCCTCCGCCGAAAGTGAGTTCGTCATCATCACTCACCGGAGGGTCGACGCCGAGGACCTTACTTACCCCTCACTCAATACCATTTATACAAAAGAGCGGCGGGAAAACTGGGGTTTCTACACCGAGCAGGACATCAAGGTCTATCCCTTCGCCTTCAAGCCCGGTGCGGGAACAGGAAGCCGGTTCGCCGATGAACTCGCCGACTTCATTCTCTTCGAGGATCAGGAGTATTCCAAATACACCAACTACGTCCAAAGCGCCGCAGAGATGCTCGATAAGGTACGGGACACCGAGGGCTCCATCGGGGTCCTTCCCGTCGAAGATGCCCGGCAATTGGATTTAGGCCGTGTCAATGTGGTGGGCTTGAGGCGCATCAGCGTGGTGGTCCATCCATCGGTGATGGAGATCGTCGACAATCGGAAGATGCAGGGTCTGACGGAAGCCCAATTGAAGGGAATCTTTTTAGGAGAGACCGTGAACTGGAAAGAGGCCGGAGGAATCGATCTGCCGGTCCGTCCCGTCATCCTGCCTCAGGACGAAGGATTCCTCGAAAAGGTGACCGACATCCACTTCGAGAACGAGTACACACCGCCCGAATCGGTCATTGAGGCGGACTCGATCGACGATTTCTTCAGGAAGATTTCATCCACGGAGGGAGGCGTCGGTATTGTATTCTACAAGGAAGCGATGGAGCATGAATCGATCCTCGTTCCGGTGGAGCGGCGGGAACGGGGGTTAAACCTTACCTTGAGTTTCCTCCTTTCCCCGCCTTCCCGGGCGGGAAGATGGGGAGGAATATCCTACATCATCATCAATACCCTCCTCCTTATCCTGCTAACCCTCATATTTTCCACACCCATCGGAATCGCCGCGGCGGTCTACCTAATCGAGTACGCTAAACAGGGAAGACTCGTCAATATCCTAAGAATGGGCTCCGAGACCCTTGCGGGAATTCCCTCTATCGTCTTCGGACTCTTCGGTCACATATTTTTCGTCCGGATATTGGGCTTCGGAATAGGCTTCATCTCGGCGACCCTGACAGTGACCCTGATGATCCTCCCCACCATTGTCAGGACCGCCGAGGAGGCCCTCAAATCCGTCCCCATGGCGTACCGGGAGGGAAGCCTTGCTTTGGGAGCGACAAAGTTCCAGACCATCTGGAAAGTTGTCATCCCCGCGGCGAGTCCGGGTATTCTTACCGGGGTCATTCTCGCGGTCGGCCGGGTTGTCGGAGAGACCGCTGTCCTTCTTTATACTCTGGGTTCGAGTTATTCACTCGTTTCGAGTCTCACCTCCTCGGCCCGGGTGCTTTCGCTGCATCTCTATTTGATATTTTCGGAAGCGATATCCTTCGAACGGGCCTTCGCGACCGGCGCGGTCCTGGTCTTTATCATACTGATCGTCAACTTTGCCACTACCCGCTTGATCGGCAGGATGAACCGCATGACGGGGAGCAAATAGGAGACTTACATGGAAGAAAATATTGTTAAGATACAGGTAGCCAATCTCAATCTTTTTTACGGGGATTTTCAGGCCCTCAAGGAGGTGAGTCTCGATGTGGTCAAGAACAAGGTGACCGCCCTTATAGGACCGTCCGGCTGCGGAAAGTCCACTTTTATCAGGACCTTGAACCGGATGAACGATCTCATCTACGGCGTCACAATCACGGGTAAGGTAAATTACGACGATGGAGACGTGTACAGGGAATGGGACGTCATCGAGCTCAGGAAGAAGATCGGGATGGTCTTTCAGAAACCGAATCCCTTCCCCATGTCGGTCTACGATAACGTCGCCTACGGGCCGAAGACCCACGGGATCAAGAACCGGTCCCGGCTCGACGAGATCGTCGAACGGAGCCTCCGCTCCGCCGCTCTCTGGGACGAGATCAAGGACCGGCTCCACCATCCGGCTTTAGGCATTTCCGGAGGGCAGCAGCAGAGACTGTGCATCGCCCGTGTCTTAGCCGTCGAACCCGACGTGGTCCTCATGGACGAACCCACATCCGCTCTCGATCCGATTTCCACATCGAGGATCGAAGACTTGATCGACGCGCTCAAAGAGAATTACACTATCGTCATTGTGACCCACAATATGCAGCAGGCGGGGCGTATTTCGGACAGCACCGCTTTTTTCTACGAAGGAGTCATAATCGAGAGCGGGCCGACGGAACAGATTTTTTTCAATCCTACGGAAAAACAGACTGAAGACTATATCTCCGGTAGATTCGGTTAAAAGGAGAACTACATGCCGAAGA
>JBKHAJ010000238.1:0-5335 GCA_046542935.1 Spirochaetia bacterium
TGTATACAAGGAAAAGGGTTCTCCTGATTCAATCCCCACGATCGGGGGCACTCTTAAAACATTTCAGTGAAGCCGAAGGCGAGAAAGAAAAGAGATCCAAAGGGTTTTCCCTCCGTAAAAGCGTTTAGGTTGAAGCCTAAATCGAGACGTGCCCCCTTTCCGGGTCCTCCGACCTGCCTCAAATAGAATCTGATACCTGCCCCCGTGGTTATTACCGTCGAATCTATCCGAAAGGACTCTTCCCGGACAATGAGGTTCCCGGCGTCGAGGAAGATAGTTCCGTAGACGTCGATATCTATGATGAGGCGAAAGGAGAAAAGAAAGGGGCGGTAATCGAAGTTTGCGTAGAATCCGTAATTTCCCCTGAGCTGCCCCGGCTTGATCCCCCGGACGTCGAGGGAGTTGAGTTGGATCTCCTCGAAGGGATTGATCTGGGCCTGAAGACGGTAGGCGAGGACTCCGCCTCGGCTCATCCGGAAGTACTTGGCGTGTTTGAGGGCGATTGAAAACGAAGGTCCCGGCAGATGGAGATTGAACAGGAGCTCGTTATCGTCCCCCCAAACCGTGCCGATGTCGTAATTGAGGATCCCGTGTCCGAGACCGATTCCCGCCGTCCAGGTGCTTCCTTTCGGAAGGGTCTTGTCTACCAGATCGATCTCCTCGGTATGGTCCCGAAAGGTGTAGCGGGAATCGGCGAAGGGGCGGATCTCGGTGTCCTTCACCGGGATTCCATAGGTAAGCCGCGATTCCTGGAAGAATGTATGGGTCCGGGCGCGGTACTCGAGGAGGGTATCGGCGTATTGGAACTCGGTCAGGTAACGGTACCCGGTATCGGCGTCAAGGCGTAACCGGCTTCCCCCGATTCGGGGATAATGCCACATCAGCTGGATGGATTGGAGATGGGGATTGAACATTCCCTTCACATGGAGACTCTGTCCCGAGCCGAAGAGGTTGAAATCTTGTATGTTGAAACCGAGTATGTGCCCGAGCTTGTTATCGGCGTAGTAGAGAGGGAGGGGAAAGAGGGTCCACCGGTCGGTTACCCGGAAGACCACAGCTACCGCGTTCGGCTCCTCCGCGGATACTTCGGCGCTCACTCGGGAGAAAATTCCTAGGTTCTTCAGGTTTTGAATACTGCGTTCCAATTCCCGGTAAAATGACTTCGCCGTGTAGAGGGCACCTACCTCGAGGGTCACCTCTCTCGAGATTACTAAATGCCGGGTCCGTTTCATTCCTTCCGCCGTGATGGAGATGATCCGAACCGCCCGGGATGGACCGGTACCGTCGGCTCCGGCGGCCGGGAGGGCTCCAAGCAGGAGGACGGCGAGAATAATAACCCTAACGAGTCCGGGAGGTGTTTCTTTCCTCATGTTGAATCCTAAAAAAAATCAAAGTATAGTACAAGTATAGATGGAAAAGGTTAAAGGAGTAATTCCGGTCACCTACACCGACAAGGAGATTAACTCTCTTATCGGCGGCACCCGGGGAAAAGATACTGAATATACCCGGCACTATAATCAAAACGAAGAATTTTTCATCCGTCTGTCTTCGCCGATTACGGTGCCCCGTTTTCCCGTACACCACGATATAGCACAAATACGGCCCGCCGACGAGTATATTGCCGGTCTCCGCGGCTTGATGGCATCCCTTACCGGTCAAGTGTCTCAGCTCTTCCGGGGGCTCACGTACTTCTTCGATCCCTCGGAGATCCTTAGGCCCGCCTTTTATCAGGTATTCCGGTTCGGTGATTCGGAGTATCTCTATCTGCTCCGCCTCGACCTTCTCTTCCGTGTTCACGAGGGGGAGACCTTAGAGGGTGAGACCAACGATTCGACTCCGGTGTACCGGACCCAAAGCCTTTTTCTCGACAGCGACGTCATCCCCTTGGAAGGGGTCTCGGTGGAGAGCGGTAAGATAACCGGATTCTCCCTCAAACAGACAGTTTCCCAGACCTGGATAGGTGAAACGGGAAGGGGGTACTTCGTCCAGGGCATCTGGATGGACAGCGAGCTGACCAAGTTTTTTTCGAAGCTCTTTCTGCCGGAGGAACTCAAGAGCTATCCCTACTACCCTTTCCAGTGCAAGCACCGTACAATCACCCTTTTTCTTCTCGACCATTCCCCGGAAGGGAGGAAACACTATATCCCTTCCCTCCACCGGGCGGTGGAATTCCTCGCTCCCGAGATGGAATCGATCCAGGACGCCCTCAGGGATGATATTTTTTCGTTAGAGATGCCCGTCTTCCGGCGGATCCGGCGGCGGGTTCCCGAGAGTCTCAAGAATCTTTGGTCGGGACTTACAGTGCGGAGGTATCTCAACGATCGGGACATGAAGGAGTATTCGATTGAGCTTTGATGTAACCTCCCTTTCCGGTATGAAGGTAACCGTAATGGGGCTAGGGCTGCATGGAGGCGGCCTCGCCGCGGCCCGGTTCTTTGCCGGTCACGGTGCTGAGGTAACCGTCACCGATCTGCGGACGGAGGACGCCCTCGATGCGTCGATCAAGGGTCTCGATGGATTCCGGATCCGCTACGTTCTCGGGAGGCACGAAGAGGAGGATTTCCGCTCCTGCGACATGGTCATCAAGAACCCCGGGGTTCCTCCGGACTCGTATTTTTTGAAACTGGCTCCCCGGGTGGAGACCGATATCTCCATCTTCTTGAAGCTCGTTTCGGTCCCCCTTATTGCGGTGACCGGAACGAAAGGGAAATCCACCACCGTCACCGCGGTCCATCACGTACTGTCCGCCTCATTTCCGGGAGCCCGGCTGGGGGGGAATATCACCGTATCGCCCCTCTCCTTTGCGGACGAAATCCTTGCGGAGACGGACGCCGGATCCTCTTCGGCCGGAACCTCCCCGGTGGTCCTGGAGCTGAGCTCCTGGCAGCTGGGAGATTTGATGGGAAGGGGTCTCTTGAAACCCAAGATCGCGGCGGTGACCAACCTCCTATGGGATCATCAGGATCGCTATCCTCTTTTCGAGGACTATGCCCGGGACAAGTCGGTTATCCTCGAGGAACAGGATTCTTCCGATTACACGGTCTTAAACCTGGACGACGGATGGTTCCCGTGGTTCGACCGCCGGAGGCGGGGGAGACTCCTCGGTTTTTCCCGGTACTCTCTTCCCCTGGGAATGGAGGGAGCCTGGCTCGACGAGGAGGGATATGGGTGGGTGTCTCTCGGCGAAGAACCGGAAGAATGTATCCTCGATCCGGATGCCCCGATACCGGGACTGCATAACAGGACCAATCTCCTCTGCGCGGGGCTCATCTGCCGGGCCTACGGGATTCCGGCCGATGAGATCAGGATCAGACTCCGCGGTTTTCCCGGGGTGCCCCATAGGCTAGAACCGGTTCCCAACCGGCTCAATCTCCATGTTTATAACGATAGCGCGGCCACCATCCCCGAGGCGGTCTTAGAGGCGGTGAAGAGTTTCTCAGGCCCCTTGGTCCTCATTACCGGAGGCACCGACAAGAGCCTGGACTTTTCTCCCTTTAAGGAGGCCGCCGAATATCCGGCTACAATTGTTCTTTTAGAAGGGACCGGAACGAGGAAGATAGAAGAAGCCTTACACGACGCCGGAAAGGAGTACTTCGGACCCTGCGCGAGTCTGGAAGAGGCGGTCCGGACGGCGGTAACGAACGCCCGGCCGGGAGATACGGTGCTCTTTTCTCCGGGATGTGCCTCCTTCGGGATGTTCGCGAACGAATTCGACCGGGGAAACCGGTTCAGGGATATGATTACCGCTTTCTGAACCTACCGCTTCTTAAACTGTTTGAAGTAGTATTTCCGCATCGTTTCCGCCCGCTGGAATAGAGTGTACGCTCCCCGCTTGAGGGGATAGTCCCAGCATCCCGGACGGTGAATTATCCTTCCCCCGAAGCCGGTTTTGAACCGGTAAAGGCCGTGCATCGGATGCTTCGGGTCTTCGGCGGGGGGAATCCCGAAGAGATCGTATTCGACGCATCCCCTCTCCCGGGCCCACTCCATCCCCGCCCACTGGAGGGCGTAGGTGGGCATCAGATTCCGCTTCCGGTTCGAGGAGGCCCCGTAGAGGTAGGTCCCCCGGGCGCCGAAGGCGGAGACGATATTGCCCGCGAGGAGCTCTCCCTCGTGGTAGGCGAGGAGAAGCGCGAGGCGGGGAGCGGTCCCATTAAGTTCGGCGCTCTTTTCCGCCCCGGCTCCCCTGAGTTCCTCGGCGATCCGGAACTGCCGGCGGTAGTACTCACCGGAATGAACGGCGATTTTGTCCCGTTCGGCGGTTTCCAAATACAAGTCGTACCAGCGGTCGAAACCGGCGGGGACCCCGTCGGAATCGGGAGGGGAGATTTCGACGGTTACCCCCTTCTTAGAGGCGAGCCGGATATTATAGCGGGTTTTCGACTTCATCCGGGAAAGGAGGGTGTCGGGATCGGCTCTGAGGTCGACAATAACCGTCGACCGCGGCTGGATGTCCTCCACCGCCTTCCGGAGGAGGCCGGTATCCCGGCGAACACCGGGGACGGGGGGGGATGAAAAAAAAGGTCCCGGCGGATCGATCCGGAGAAAGACGCACCGCCTAGGCAGGTGCGGTTTGAGCTCCGCCGCGAGCGTTTCGAGGAGGAGGGCCGCGGAGCCCCATTCCGGTCCGGTACCGCCGCCGGTCGAGGATACCGCGAACTCCGGGACGTCGGGGCCGTGGGGCACGTAGGCGAGGGAATAGCCGCCCGGAAGGGAACGAAGGAGGACTAAAAGGGGGTAATCGGCGCCATTACCGCTCATGAGGAACCCTAACGGAGTCTGGCCGAATTGCGATTTCAGATATCCCCAGTAGGCCGACTGCAGAAGATTTCCCCGCGGGTTAAGCTTTTCTATCGGTACGGGATGTATGGAGTAGGGGAAGCGGGACAACGGCAATTTACCCGACTTTTCCCTTCTTGACCCTAGTGGTGGTAACTTTGCGTCCCGCTACCTTTAAGGTACGGCCGCCGACGAAGACGGTGGACTCCTCCACGGTCATGGGGATCTCGAAGAAATGATCGATCTTGAGCTTGGTGTATTCGGAGGAGGGCTTCGGTTCCTCTCCCTCCAAAACGACCGGATCACCGGGCGCGGCGTCGTCGGCGAAGAGAACTTCCACGACTTCACCCTCTTCGGCCGCCAAAAGCATCCCTTGGCTCTTGACCCCCCGAAGCTTCGCCGGCTTCAGGTTGGATACCAGGATGATGTTCCGGTTCAACAGGTCCTCTTCGCTGTAGTAAGGGACGAGGCCCGAGACGATCTGCCTCGGCTCTTCCTCTCCCGCGTCGATGGTTTCGATGTAGAGCTTGTCCGCCTCGGGGTGCCGCTCGATCCC
>JBKHAJ010000239.1:0-5320 GCA_046542935.1 Spirochaetia bacterium
GTTCTGGTGGAGGTCTTCGGCATCGGAGTGCTGATCATGGGGGACAGCGGAGTCGGCAAGAGCGAGGCCGCCTTGGAGCTCATCGAACGGGGCCACAGGCTCATAGCCGACGATGCCGTGGAGATGAAGTGCGTAAGCGGAAACATTCTCATGGGAAGCGGGGCCAATAAGGCGATCGGCCATCACATGGAGATCAGGGGATTGGGAATCATCAATATAACCCATCTTTTCGGGGTCGGCGCGATTCGGGACAAAAAGCAGATCCAGCTGGTGGTAAATCTCGAAGAGTGGGACTCCAACAAAGAATACGATCGTATAGGCTCCCAGAACAACACCCTGGAGCTTTTGGGAGTCCATATCCCCCTCCTGCAGATTCCGGTCAAGCCCGGCAGAAACATACCCATCATTATAGAAACCGCGGCGATGAACGAGCGTCTCAAGAAGATGGGGTATTACAGTGCGAAAGAATTCAACCAAAATATTCTGAAATGGCTTGAAAGCGAAAACGCCCGAAGTGTATATTTTCAGAAAAAATCAATTTTCTGAGGTGTACATGGTCGAAAAAGAAGTTGTAATCAAGAACCGGGCGGGCATCCACGCGCGTCCGGCGGCGCTCCTCGTTCAGACCGCGAATAAATTCGACTCGCAGATATCCTTCGAAAAAGACGACGACAAGATCAACGGGAAATCGATAATGGGTATAATTACCCTCGGAGCGGGATATAATACATCCCTGAAGGTCATTGCCGATGGGGAGGATGAAAACGAAGCGCTTGACGCCATTGTTACCCTTTTCGAAAACAGATTCGAAGAAGATTGAATTAGCTCTTATACTGCTGCTTCTCACTGCCGGCGCGGCACACCCGCAGACCCTTCACGTATCCGTCGAGCACGTCCCTGCGGAGTCGGCCGTAAGCCTGGACTGTCTCGTCGTCGAGGCTCCCGAAGAGGAGCTGTGGGAATCGGTAGACGGCGGCTTTCAGGTGGAAGTCGTGTACACCTTGAGGCTCTACAGGAAAAGCGCCGGCCTCTTCCGGTTTTTGGGCGACAAAATAGTCGAGGACGCGGAACCGACACGTACGGGAGAGTACGATCCCTTCTCCGGGCTTTACCTGATCCACGACACGTATTCCGGCGGGACAATACGTTCGGATAACCGGAACTCCTTTCTCTCAAAGCTCTTGAGGGTCGACGACATACGCCTCGAGATACCCCGGGAGGAGGGCTCCTATTACATCCTGGCCGAAGCGGAGATAAGCCCCATAAAGCTCAAGCCGCCCCTCACCATTCTTTCGGTTTTTTCGAAACGAAACAGGTATCATACCGATTGGATCAGGATACCCGTTCCCGACGGGGAGGCTTTTCGGTGAGAGAGCTGCGCAGCCGAACCACTTCCCCCGTGGGGCTCATCTCCATAGTCCTCATCTACATCCTTTTGATTGTCCTGATTCTCCTCTTTTCCAATCAGCTCCTCAGGGACATCTCCGAAGGTGGAGGCTTTCCGAGCAGGATTATCATCCCCCTAGGCGTTGCAGTCCCGGGATTTCTGATCGCGGCGGTTATTTTCAACATAGTTCGTCTCGTCCGG
Organism: Spirochaetia bacterium; assembly: GCA_046542935.1. Lineage (GTDB taxonomy): Bacteria > Spirochaetota > Spirochaetia > SPDA01 > CAZSGZ01 > JBKHAJ01. The sequence continues at coordinate 1,589 of JBKHAJ010000239.1, forward strand.
GAGCGAAGGTCCAACCGGCCGGGTATTCGATTCAAGATCCGCTTAGTTCTGTTCTTCACCTTTATCGCATTCTTAAGCTCGATCCCGCAGACGATCCTCTCCATAAGCTTTATCGACACCACTTTGAACTCGTGGTTCTCGTCCCGTATCGGAGAGGCCCTGGAGGGAGGAGTCCATATCGCACTTACCTACTTCAATGAGGAGGTGGAGGAGCTGCGAACACTCGCCGACAGCCCGGTCCTCAGATCACTGTTGAGGGATGTCGAAAACCGCCCCGACCAGGCGTGGGAGGACATACGCTCCATCAATGCATCGGTGAGGGCGATGCAGGTCTTCGACGGAGACGGCCGGGAAATTGCCTACTTCGGAGACCCCGAGGGGCGTTCGGATGTCCCGGAGCGAAAATATCCCCGGGAGGGGATGATCGTCAAGGAATCCTTCGAGGAGATGACCATGCTCAAGGTCTACAAGCTGGTCGAATACGGAGAAAGGGAATTTAACATAGTCCTCGGCTCGGTTCTCTCCGAGAACTTCGACGAAGAGGCCCGCCGGCTGACCGATTCCCTCGAGACTTTCAAACAGCTCGAGCGGTACCGGACGATCTTCCGCATCGTGCTCATCCTTTTCTACTCTTTCTTCTCCGTTCCCATACTTCTCCTCACCATTTTGGTGAGCTTCCTGTTGAGCGACGAAATAATACGCCCCATCGTCAATCTCGAAGAAGCCACTAAACGCGTCGCCGAGGGGGATTTCTCCACCCGTATCCTCTCACGTACTAACGACGAGCTCTCGGCCCTGTCCCAGTCCTTCAACTCCATGGTATCCGAGCTGGAGAAGTCGAGAAAAATAATACTGCAGACCGAAAAAGTTACCGCCTGGCAGGACATAGCCCAGCGGATGGCCCACGAGATAAAAAACCCCCTGACCCCGATCCGTCTTTCCGCGGAACGGATTCTGCGTAAATACCGCAGCGACCCATCGGGCCTGGACGGACTCCTCGAACAGGCGGTCGGCTCGATCGTCCGGGAGGTGGAGAACCTCAATACCCTCCTCGGGGAATTTCGGGATTTCGCCCGTCTGCCCTCTCCGACATTGAGTCCGGTCTCTCTCGCGCCTATGCTCGATTCGGCGGTGGAAAGCTTCACCTCCTCCTATCCCCGGATCGTCGTCGACACATCAGGTTTCCAGGACTGCTCGATTATGGCGGACCGGAAGCAGCTCTCCCAGGCCTTCTATAACCTCCTGAAGAACGCGGTCGACGCGATGAATGAGGAAGGGATCATAATCATCTCCAGTTCCCTTGTAACGAAGGGAAATCTCAGATACTGTAGAATCCGACTCCAGGACACCGGGGAGGGTATTCCGGAAGAGGATTGGGACCAGGTTTTCAATCCGTATTTCACGACGAAGCCCAAGGGAACGGGCCTCGGGCTGCCCATAGTCGAGCGGATAATCTTCGACCACAAGGGATATATCTGGTTCGAGACCGAGTCCGGGGTCGGAACGACGTTTTTCCTCGATCTGCCGGCGGCCGACACGAAACTATGAAAACAATTCTCATCATTGACGACGAAGAGAGCATCCTCGAAGTATTGAAGGGTATTCTCGAGGACGAAAACTACACGGTCCTGACCGCCTCCGACGGGATCGAGGGGATGTTCCGGCTCGAACGGGCCGCGGTGGACCTGGTTCTCCTCGACATCTGGCTGCCCGGGAAGGGGGGGATGGAAATATTAGGGGAAATCAAGGAAAACCATACCGACGTCGAGGTTGTGGTCATCTCCGGGCACGGGAACATCGATATGGCGGTGAAGGCCGTCAAGATGGGGGCGTACGACTTCCTGGAGAAGCCCTTGAGCCTCGACCGTGTGGTTACCGTGGTTCGTAACGCCCTGGCCTTCGAGGATCTCCGCAGGGAAAACGAAAACCTGAAAGACACCCTCTTTCTCGAAGACCGGATGATCGGAGTGAGTCCCGCAATGAGGAATATCCGGAAGCTCATCGAACAGAGCGCTCCCTCCGATTCGCGGATACTCATAACCGGCGAAAACGGCACGGGAAAGGAGCTTGTGGCCCGGGAGATCCACCGAAGAAGCGACCGCAGCGGGCGCCCATTCGTGGAAGTCAACTGCGCCGCCATTCCCGACACCCTCCTGGAGAGCGAGCTCTTCGGCCACGAGAAGGGAGCCTTTACCAGCGCGTCCTACAGGAGAAGGGGCAAGTTCGAGATCGCCGACACCGGGACCCTTTTCTTAGACGAGGTGGCGGACATGTCCGCCGGCGCCCAGGCGAAGGTACTTCGGGTCGTCCAGGAAATGAAATTCGAGCGGATCGGAGGAGAAGAGTCGATCGAGGTGGATGTGAGAATCATCGCCGCGACAAATAAGGACATCCGGGAAGAAATTCGGCGGGGGAGGTTCCGGGAAGACCTCTATTTCCGCCTGAACGTCATACCCATCCACGTATTCCCCTTGAGGGACCGAAAAGAGGACCTTAAGCCTCTTATCGACTATTTTGTGGATAAATTCAGCCGCTCGAAACCGGGCGAGGGACCTCCGGTGGAGATTTCCGATGCGGGACTATCCCTTCTCTATGATTATTCGTGGCCCGGAAACATTCGGGAATTGAAAAATTTTATCGAACGTATTACCATTATGAGTAACGAAAGTATCGTTTCCGAAGAGAGTGTCGCCCAGTTCCTTGGCGAAAAACTCCACAGGGAGAAGGATGGAGTTACCGCGGAATTCGAAGCTCTAAAATTGAATGAAGCCAAGGAGCAGTTCGAAAAAAGGTTCCTGACGATGAAACTCGAGAGAAACGGCTACGTCATTTCGAAAACAGCGGAGGAATTGGGAATATATCCGAGCAATCTCCACGGGAAGATCAAAAAACTGGGTATAGAGATCAGGAAATGAAGAAGCTCACCGACCGGCAGGAACAGGTACTCCACTTTATAGCCGCTTTCCTGGGCCAGCACCATTACCCACCGACGATTCGCGAAATTGCCAAGAACTTCGAGATATCGGTCAAGGGGGCTTACGATCATGTAAAAGCCCTCGAGAAAAAAGAGAAGATCATCTGCAATATGAACCGGTCCCGGGCCATCGAGATCGTGGGACAGAGCGACGGCCGGGGGGAAGAGGAATTCGTCTCGATCCCGGTTTTGGGCAACGTCGCGGCGGGAACCCCCCTGTTCGCCGAAGAGAACCTCGACGGGACTATCAAACTGCCGGTCACCATGCTCAAGTCGGGCCCCCACTTCGCCCTCAGGGTCAAGGGAGACAGCATGCAGGATGCGGGGATCATGAGCGGGGACATCGCGGTTTTTCGCCAGCAGAACATCGCCGACAACGGTACCATCGTGGTGGCCATGGTCAATGAGGCGGTTACGCTGAAGCGGTTCTTCAAAGAGAAAAACCGGGTCAAGCTCAAGGCGGAGAATCCGGTCTACCCGCCCATTTACACGACCAACATCCAGATCTTAGGCAAGCTCCTGTGCGTTTTCAGGTATTATGAAGACTAAGAGCAGTTTTCTTCTCTTAGGCCCCGAGGCGGGCGAAAAGGGTGCCTTCGTCATGGGACTCAAAGAGGATCTGACCGATTCCGCGGGCTCTCCTCCCGAAGAGTATCGATTCTACCCCTTCGAAGCCGACGTCAACGAGATCATCAGCATCCTCAAGAACGGGTCTCTCTTTTCCTCGTACAAAATCGTTACCCTGTACAACATCGATC
>JBKHAJ010000240.1:0-5303 GCA_046542935.1 Spirochaetia bacterium
GAGCTGGGAAACCCTCCACGGCATAGTGCCTGCGGAATAAAGAGAATAAACGGAGGTGCCCCATGACCGGACGGGAACGAATTAGAAACTTCATCGACAAAAACCCGGTCGATTCGGTCCCCGCGATGCCGATTACCATGATGTTCGCGGGGGACTATATCGATGTTCCCTACGGGACCTATGCAACCGATTATAGGGAGCATGTCCGGGGGCAGGTCGCCGTGGCGGAAGCTTTCGATATCGACTACGTTTCGGCCATCTCCGATCCCGCTACAGAGGCCCACGACTGGGGGGCTGAGGTGATCTTCTACGACAATCAGCCCCCCGCCATTGATGAGCGGGTTGCCCTCTTAGCCGACAAGACGAAGCTTGCAACCCTTACCCCCCCGGATCCGGCCAAAGGAAAGCGGATGTCAAACCGGGTCGAAGTGGTCCGGGGGCTCAAGGAAAGTTGCGGAGATGAGCTCATGATCGAAGGGTGGGTCGAGGGTCCGGCGGCGGAATCTTCGGACCTCCGGGGAATCAACCATTTCATGATGGACTTAATCGATGATCCGAAGTTCGTGACCGATCTCTTCGAGGTTGTTACCGAGACGGCTATTAACTTCGCCCGGGCGCAGATCGAGGCCGGGGCGGACATTATCGGTATAGGGGACGCCGCTGCGTCTTTGGTCGGCCCGGGGATCTACAACGATTTGATATGGAAATACGAAAAGCGTCTAGTCGACGCGGTCCAGGCCGCGGGAGGTATCGCCCGGCTCCATATCTGCGGGCAGACCGGGGCTATTTGCGACGGGATGTCCGCCTTAGGCTGCGAGATAGTCGATCTCGATTCGCTGGCGCCGCTGAGGCCCTGCCGGTGCGACTCGGGAAACGAGCAGATACTGTTGGGAAGCATCGATCCCGTACGGATACTCCGGGACCGCACGCCGAAGGAAGTCGAAGCCGAGCTCGCCCGCTGCTGGGACGAAGCGGGCCCGAGGTTTATCATCGGCGCCGGATGCGAGGTCCCCCGGGACACTCCTCATGAAAATCTAAGAACCCTTGTCCGGTTCGCCCGGGAACTACCGGTGTAGCCGAAGCCTGTTTCAAATGGTGCCGCGCAGACACCGCACACAAGGTGCGGGACCGAGAGCCGGGAGCAAATCCCGAGTCCGAAACGGTTCCGCCTTCGAACCGGACAAATAAAAAGGACAAAAAAACCTATCTGACCTTCGCCGTTTGTATCTTCTCTAGAACCTCGAAGAGATCCGCCACGATGCAGTAGTCGGCTATCTTGAAGATGGGCGCCCGCGGATCGATGTTGATTGCAACGATTTTCCGGGAGTTTTTCATGCCGATGATATGATGAATGGCCCCGGATACACCGAAGGAGACGTATAGCTCGGGGCGGACGCTGATTCCGGTCTGTCCGACCTGTTTCGAGAAGTCGGCCCAGCCTTCGTCGACTACCGCCCTAGTGGCGGCGAATACCGCTCCGTTCTCCCGGGCGAAGTCTTCGATCATCTTGACCCCCTCCCTGGACCCGACGCCGAATCCGGCGCAGAAGATTACCTTTGCCTCGTCGAGGGGGGTCTCCAGGATTCCGTCCCCCTCCTCGATTTTCAAGATCTTCTTGATCTCCTGGGAGGCTATTGCCGACCGGTTTTCGATATTGATCGTTTTGACCTTGACCGATTCGGGTTTGACCGGCTTTTTCTGCTCTTCGAAGACATTCGGCCGGACCGAAGCCATCTGGGGGCAGCTGTACGGTGTCTCGATAGTCGCGAGAACCTTTCCCCCGTAGGTCGGCCGGATCTGGAGCAGGTTGTTGTTTTCATTCAATTCGAGCTCGGTACAGTCGGCGGTAAGACCGGTCTTGACGCGGGTCGCGACTTGAGGCGCGATACTCCTCCCGAATATGGTCCCGAGGAAGAGAACGATTTTCGGCTTTTCGGCGAGGATCTGCTGAGAGACCGCGTCGGCGGCATCCTCGGTGATGAACCGGTTGAAGTCGGGATTGGTCAGGACTTTAACCGATTTGACTCCGTATTCGGAGAAGGTTTTTTGGAGTTTCTCTTCGTTCGGTTTTGTGTTTCCGACAAGGACCGCGGTTACCTTTTCCTTGCTCTTCTTCGAGAGCTCATTGGCCTTACTCAACAGCTGGAAGCAGGTATTCTTGAGCTCTTCATCGAAGTATTCGACGATGACCCATATCCCTTTGTATCCGGACAGATCGACATCCTTGCCGAGCTCGGTGATGCTCACCGCTTCCATTTCACATCCCCGGGCACAGGCCTTGCACATTACGCACAGGTTCTGATCTATGACCGCTTTCCCGTTGACGATTGTTACGGCGTCATAATTACAGATGTCGAGACACTTCCCGCAGCCGTCGCATCTTCCTTTATCTACTTCAATATAACTCATATCGCCTACCCTTCTTTATTTGATTAAATGTACGATCTCTTCGATCGATTCCGGATTCAAGTCCTTTATAACCTTGCGATCGGTGTTTTCGGTTATGCCGCCGTTGGAAATATACAGTATCCGCTCGTCGGCGCTCATCTCATTATCCACCGTCATGTATCCGACGAATCTCTCGTCGATGTCGATGTTGACGACCTGGGTGAACGATCCGTCGAGACCCACGTATTTCGGGTCGAGTTTCAGATCGTCCAGAGTCACTTTCTGGATCTTCCGGATGTCCGCTTTGGCGTCGGCTTTGAGTTTAACATCATTATCATCCTTCTTGAGAAAGGACACCACCACGGGGGTGGTAACTTCCAACACCGCGTCGGCTCGGTCGAATTTGGTAAGAACCTGGAGTTTGTTCTTTTTCAACGCTACAATGGTTCTCGCATAATTCACCTGAGGCAGGTTCAAGAGCTCGGCAATGCTCGCTCCCATGTGCCCCGTTCCGCTGTCGATCGATTCCTGTCCGCAGAAGACTGAGTCGTAGCCCGCTTTCTTTATGAGGGCCACGATTGCGATTGCGGTCGCCCATGTGTCGGACCCGGCGAGCCTCCGGTCGCTGAACAGGAAGGCCTCGTCCGCGCCTCGTTTGAGGCTGTATTCGAGCATTTCTTCGGCCTGGGGAGGTCCCATAGTCATTGTCCCCACCTTGATGCCGTGCTTCTTCTTCAGTTTGAGGGCCTCTTCGAGGGCAAAATCATCGAAGGGATTGATGATGCTGTCGACCCCTTCCCGGACAAGGGTGTGATTCTCGGGATCGATTTTTACGTCCTTGGTGTTCGGTACTTGCTTCAGACAGACCAATATTTTTTCCATTTTTTTCCCCGCTATTAAACTGTTCTCGCTAATGCTTCCGCATTGTGGATGGATATTTCGACACACGAGGGCGCCTTGGCGTCTCCGAGACGATAGACCTCTTTGACTCCGCTTCCTTCACCCTTGAACTTCCAGAAGAGATCATCTATGGAACGGAGGCTTCCGGTGAAGATGAAGGTGTCGAACTCCTTGTCCTTCACGGTGTACGTCTTATCGGTGTATGCCTTGGTAAAGGTGAGTTTCTCGTCGTCGTTTTCGGTAAGGGCCATATAGGGAGTTACTTCGAGATCTTCCCGAAGAAGCCGGCGCAGAAGGATGTCTTTGTTCTCGTTCTTGACGTTCATCGCCAAGTCGGTCTCCGGCGTAATGTAGTGTACCTTGATGTTCTCGTAGGTTTCGAAGAGATATTCCACGATACCGACCCCTTCGTTGTCCGACATGGGGTCGTAAACGAGGACGTTTTTCCCTACCTCGACCCGGTCCTCGAGGACGTCCCAGGTGGTCACTGCCTTTTTATTTTTGATATGGTCGGGGAGGTACGAAACAGCGCCTGTTGCGACGACTAAGACGTCGGGCTTCTCTTTTTTTATACTCTTTTCGGTGGCCTCGGTTCCCTTTTTGACGGTGATATTATCGTACTGTTCTATCTGGAATTCCAGATACCGGGTCACTTCGGAAAATTCATTTCGGAAGGGAATATTCTTGAGTATGTTTATCTGTCCCCCGAGGATTTCCTCCTTTTCGTACACCACGACCTCGTGTCCCCGGAGAGCTGCGATCTCGGCGAATTTGAGACCCGACACTCCCCCTCCGGCGACGACAACCTTTTTCGGTTTCTCCGCCTTCTTCAGGGTTCCCAGACCGAGTCCCCTTTCTTTGCCCGCGGCGGGATTTTGGATGCACCGAATGGGCTGCATCAGGAATACCTGCCCGATACATCCCTCCTCGCAGCCGATACACTTTCTAATATCATCGATAAGTCCCTTTTCCGATTTCTTCGGGGTTTCCGGATCGCACAAGAGCTGTCGGGCCATACCGATCAGGTCGGCCGATCCGTTTTCCAGTATCTGCTCCGCCTGGACCGGATCGTTGATTCGACCGAAGGCGATAACCGGAATGTCAACCTCCTTCTTGACTGCGGCGGACATGTATTCACCGAAACCCAAGGGTATGGTCATCGGCGGAATCTGCATAATAAAGGTATTCCAGGTACCGGCGTCGCAGCTTATATAGTCGACGAGACCGTTTTCCGCCATATATTTAGCGATGGCAACTCCCGTCTCGAGCTTGAATCCGACATCTTCGAACTCGTCGAGGGAAAGCCGAACTCCTAAGACCATCTCCTTATCGATGGTGTTGCGGATAGCCGAAAAAACTTCGTGGATGATGCGCATCTTGTTCTCGAAGGAACCGCCGTACTCGTCGGTCCGGTGGTTGTAATAGGGAGAGGCGAAGATGCGAAGAAGCCCGTCGTGGGCGACTTTGACCTCCACGCCGTCGAATCCGCTTTCCACGAGGGTTTCGGAGGCGGTTTCGAACTCTCCGATGACCTGCCGGATTTCGTCTTTCGCTATGGTGGTGGTATAGCTTTTGGTGCTCTGTTCCACCACCTGGGAGGGGGCGAAGCAGTTCCCCCGGGGCTGTTCGACCTTGGTCGCCCCTGCGTGGGAGAGCTGTCCGATGATTTTTGCTCCGTATTTGTGACAATTTTTTACGGTCTTCGAAAATTCCGGAATACACCTCTTGTCGGAAGCATTGATAAAGGTGCGGTGCATCTGGCCGACCGGAGAAACAGCATAGTTACCGGTTACGATGAGGCCGGCGCCGCCTTTAGCCCGCTCGGTGTAGTAATAGGTCTCCGTTTCGCTGGGAAGGCTGGTAACCTCCGCGAAAGCCGTATAATGAGGGAGGAATACGATCCTGTTCTTTAAATGGAGGTTTTTGATCGAAAACCCGGAAAACAGGCGGTCAAATTTAAGCTTAGTCATGTGCATAAGTTTCCCTTTCCTTATGAAGTAATAGAGGATATACTA
>JBKHAJ010000241.1:0-5278 GCA_046542935.1 Spirochaetia bacterium
ACCGGCTGGAGGCGCACTTCAGGAAAATTATTCCGAGTGAACGAAAGGCCGGGGTTGCTGTTTGGTTTCTCCTTACCGGCGCGGCCGGCGCGGCAACCCTTTTCGTTCTGAGGCTGCTCGGTGGGATCCATCCCCTGGGCAAAGACGTAGCCGGGATAATCCTCCTATACTTCAGCTTTGCGGGACGGGACTTGGCGCGGCACGGGCTTCGGGTCTTCCTTGCCTTGAAGGCGGGTGATCTCCCCGAGGCCCGAAGACGCCTGGGAATGATCGTGACCAGGGATACCGGCTCGATGAGCCGAAGCGAGATCGTCAGGTCTACCGTGGAGAGTATAGCGGAAAACGTCTCCGACGGGGTCATAGCCCCGCTGTTTTTCGCCTTCCTCGGCGGCCCCGCCGCGGCGATTTCCTATAAGGCGATAAGTACCATGGACAGCATGTTCGGTTACAAGAACGAGCGGTACCTCAGATTCGGCTGGTTCGCGGCCCGGGCGGATGACCTGGTCAACTATCTTCCCGCCCGGCTTACGGGGCTTTTTCTCGTGCTTGCGGCGGCGGTAACCGGTCGCCGTGCCGGCTCCGCTCTGAGGACATTTCTCCGCGACGGGAACAAGCGGAGCAGCCCCAACGCGGGCTATCCCGAAGCGGCCGCCGCGGGAGCTTTGGGGATCTATCTCGGAGGGAGGGTCTCATATTTCGGAAAACCCGTGGAAAAGGCGAGGATCGGAAACGATCTGAGGGGGGCGGATCCGGAGCGTATCCGGGAAGCTCTTGTTCTTATGACTGTCTGTGTCGTTCTTTTCGCAGCGGCCGTGGGGATCCTCCGGTGGGGGATTACCCGTTTTATACGTTGACAGGACCTCAAAAATCTCATATATTACACATAGAAAATAAAAGTAAGAGGGCCTAAGTGCTCTTCCGAAAGGGGATATATGAATTGTCAGGCAGTCAACAACAAAGTGCAGTCACTGTCTAACCTCACGTCCGGCGAAAGCGCCCTGGTGGTCACGGTCGACGGCGGCAAGGGGTCCCGGCAGAAGCTTTTTGATCTCGGGATCGTTCCCGGGAAGGTTATCTCGGTCGTGCAGGGAGCGAAAAGGCATCCCTACATCGTGCGAGTCGGAGAGACGAAGATCATGCTCGGATGGGGAATGGTCGAGAAGATATATGTAACCGCCTCGAAGGAATAGGGCGTGTTTTTTTACGGAAGTCGTTAGAAACGCCTAATATTATAAGCCTCCTGTAAGCTAGTCGGAGACATCATGGGTACGAATACACACCGTTACACCATCGCCGTCGTAGGAAATCCGAACTCCGGGAAGACCACTCTTTTCAACAGTATAACCGGCAGCAACCAGCGGATCGGAAACTGGCCTGGAGTTACCGTGGAAAAGAAAGAAGGCTTCGTCGAATCGGCGGGAGTAGAGTATCACTTTGTCGATTTGCCGGGAATCTATTCCCTCTTCGCCTTCAGCGAGGACGAGCGGGTCGCCCGGGACTTCATACTCGAGGAGAATCCCGATCTTGTCGTCAACATTGTCGACGCTACCAATCTGGAACGGAACCTCTATCTGACCAGCCAGCTTCTCGAGATGCGGGTACCGGTCATGATTGCCCTCAATATGATGGATTTGGCGGAAAAGAACCGCCTTAGGATCGAGGTGGAACATCTTTCGCGCCATCTCGGTGTTCCCGTCGTTCCCTTGAGCGCCATCAGGAAGAACGAGGCCGAACGCTTCATGGATTGCCTTTCAGCCGCCTTAAAGGAAATGAAAATTAGCGATTTCAATGTCCTGTATCCCAACGAGATCGAGGACATCTTCGCCGAGTGGGTGCCGCGTCTCGAGCGAACCGCCGTGCGATTAGGCGCTCCCGCACGGTGGATTGCGGTCAAGGTCCTCGAAGAAGAGGAGTGGATAACCCGGGAGGTCCGCGCTGACGGTGTTTTAACGTCGGAAGAGATCGGTGAGGCCTTATCGCGAATCCGGCGAATTCTCGGTGACGGGGCCGACGCGGTGATCGCCGATTACCGGTACGGCTACATCCACGGCTTAGTGAAGGACGTGATTACCCGCACCACTAACCGGAGGTCGGTCACCGAAAAAATCGATAAGGTGGTGATGCACCGGATCTTAGGTATCCCGATTTTCATCGTGGCGATGTTTCTGGTCTTTTTCGTAACCATCACTATCGGGGAATCTTTGATTCCCTATTTTGAACGGGGTTTCGGTTTTATTTTCGTGGATGGTTTCGGCGCCCTCTTGGAGGGCATCAACGCCCCGCCCTGGGTCGTTTCGATTCTCGCGGGAGGGGTGGGGACCGGAATCCAGACCGTGGCGACCTTCATCCCGGTTATTTTTCTGATGTTCTTGATGCTGTCGCTCCTCGAGGATTCCGGCTACATGGCACGGGCCGCCTTCGTCATGGATAAGTTTATGGGGACAATCGGGCTTCCCGGGAAATCCTTTGTCCCTATGCTCGTTGGTTTCGGATGTACCGTCCCGGCGATCATGGCGGCTCGTACACTGGAAAGCAAACGGGACCGGATACTCACCGTTTTCATGACCCCCTTTATGTCCTGCGGGGCGAAGCTCTCGGTATATTCCCTCTTCGCGGCGGCCTTTTTTGCGCGATACGCGGGGCTTATCGTTTTTTCCCTTTACATGGTGGGAATTATCGTTGCGGTCCTTGTCGGCGTCATGCTCAAAAAGACCGTTTTCTTAGGAGAGACGACCCATTTGATTATGGAGCTTCCGCCGTATCACACTCCGAGGCCGAAGCACATCCTTATCCATACCTGGAACAACCTCAAGAATTTCCTCTTCAGGGCGGGCAAGTATATCGTCATCGCGGCAATTTTCTTGAGTGTTCTCAATTCGCTGGGGATGGACGGGACCTTTGGAAATGAAGGGACCGAAAAATCGCTTCTTTCACAAGTGGGCAGGGCGGTCACCCCCGCCTTCGAGCCTTTAGGTGTTTCCGAAGAGAACTGGCCGGCGTCGGTGGCATTATTCACGGGAATCTTTTCCAAAGAGGTTGTTGTCGGAACCATGAACGCCCTCTACGGTCAGCTTGCCCGAACCAGCGAGACCGCGGCGGACGACGAGATACGGACCCCCCCGGCAACCCGCCGTGAGCCCTTCGCGGTGATGAGGAGCTACTTTCCCGAAGGATCGGCCCAGCCTTACGCTTTCCTCCTCTTTGTTCTCCTCTACTTCCCGTGCATCGGTACTCTGGGAGTAGCCCTGAAGGAGATCGGAACGGGATACGGGACTCTCATGGTCCTCTATCAGACGGTCGTCGCCTGGGCGGTCGCGACCCTCTTCTATCAGATTGTGTTGGGACATAGGGTGCTGTGGATCCTCCTATCCCTTGCCGTCCTGGCAGCCGTCTTCGGGGTATTCAAGACCATTGGTGTAATCCTCGCCCGGCGTGAACGGGCGGGTTAGAAGACCGACGCGCCCCAGAAAGTCAGAGGGATGGTAAAAATGCCCAAGACCGTGGAAAGAACCACCAGAGTCCCCGCGTAATCGGCGTCTACTCCGTACCGCTCCGGAAGGACGAAAGAGAAAACCGCCGAGGGCAGGGCGGAGGCGACGAGGATCACCGTCTTGAGTGTTCCTTCGATACCGAAAATGATGCAGGCGAGGACCCCTGAAAAGAAGCCGACCACGGTCCGCAGCAGGAGCCCGGTGATCAGATGGACCGAGAGATGAAATCTCTTCCCGTTTAAAGAAGCTCCCAAAGCGAAAGTGGCCAAGGCGGTCGCCGCGGCCCCCGCGAATTCGAAGGCGTTCAGCACCGCCGGAGGAAAGGGGAGGCCGAAGAAGTTCCATACGAACCCGAGCACGATAGCCCACAGCAGGGGAGACTTGAGCATTTCTTTGAACCCCGATACGGTAAATCCCCCGGTTACGATAAGTATTCCTAATGTAAAGATTAGTACGGTCTGTACCTGGTCATAGACGATGATGTAACTCATCGCGAGGACTCCGCCCCACAGCTTCATCAGGGGAATCCCGAGGAATCCCGAGTTCATGAAGATGATCGGAGGGATAAAGCTTCTCCCGTCCAAGCGAAATACCTTGGAATAAACGAAGGAGAGAATCAAGAGAAGAATAACTATGAATCCGGTGGCCCCGGCGAGGGAGAGGAGCATTCCCCCCCGCACCTCTGAAGTGGCGAGGGAATAGAAGACCAGGAAGGGCATGAAGAAGTCGGTTACCACCCGTACTAAGGTGTCCACGGACAGCTTGAATAGCCGGGTCAGAAAGAATCCCCCCGCGGCAACGATGAAAATCGGCAGAAGAAGCACAAAGGATTGGAGAAACATGGTTAAGGACTATAGTGGAAAACGGTAAATCCTTCAATCGAGGCGCCGATACTAAGAGAAAGAAAGGGAGAGCTATGCGAAGGATACTGGTAGGTATTATACTTTTATTAGGAACGGTTGCCTGTTTCGGTGAAACCGTGTTGCTCTACATCGGCGACGGCAAGATGGATGAGGAAACCTTCGAGGTCTACCTTCCCTTAGTGCGGGCGGTGGAAGACGGGGTGATGAACGAATTCTTCAATTCGGGGCATATAATCTTCAACAACGGGATCTCCGCGGACGCCGAGTTCCCCGAGCCTCCTTTAGATGCCGAGCGGCTTCCCCTCCGTATGGCTAAATCGGGAGGGGCCCGATATCTTCTGGAGGTCAAACTGAGCTACGCGGGAGCGGAAAACGACGATCCGGATATAACTTCAGCGGAATACCGCTTTTCCCATGTCCTAGACGGGCGGGTACTGCATTCCGATTCCGTGGATGAGGCGATACCGCCTAAGACTGAATTCGACGAGCCCAAGCAGCGGTGGTACGGTTTCGGAAAAGAAATCGCTCAAGGTTCTCTTTCTATATGGTAAACGACACGGAAACGGAGGTTAGACCATGAGGTATATAACGAAGGGTGCACTCCTCTTCCTGCTCGTCTTGACGGGGCTCGGAGTCCAAGCCGGCGCTCGAGAAAGAAGCGCTGTGTGGGAGGGAACGGCCTCTATGAGCCGTTATGGAGAGTTCCCGGTGAGTGGGTTCTATGCCGCCTCCAATTCCTTTACCCGGAATACCCTCATAACTGTGGAGAATCTCTCGAACGGTAAAAAGACTACCGCTATTGTCTCGGACCGATTGGATAATCCGGGTTTGTTTCTCCTTCTCTCTCAGGATGCGGCGGGGGCATTGGGGATAACCCAAGACGAGACCGTCCGGGTTCGCGTGACCCGGGCCGAGGACTCGGGG
>JBKHAJ010000242.1:0-5194 GCA_046542935.1 Spirochaetia bacterium
GGAGACGTGTACGTCGACATCAATGCCTTAGACCTCTATGAGCATGATCTCGGGGACCGCTATCGGGGCAACTACACCGCGATGGAGAAACTCGGCAAACCCGTCGGTTTCGGCGAGCTCGGAGGTGATTTTCCTCCCACCGAGAGGAACCTTACATGGGACCTGACACGGATATCCGATGCCATGGAAACTCTTTATCCGGAGGCCGTCTACTGGCTCTCGTGGTCCTCCTTCGGGAAATACGGCATTATGGCCATGGAACAGCTCCCGGGACTGGAAGAGCTCTTCGCCCACCCTCTTATCGCATCGATCGAAGACGTCGACTTTCCCCGAACTCCGCCCCCGGTAACCGAGGGGGCAGCAGCAGCCGCTCCTTCGGCGGGGTCGGAGAATGGTACCTCCAAGGTCAGGGTGGGCTTTATCGACTTCACCCCGGGATACGTCCTGGGTGTACCGGACTATTTCGAGACGGCTGTACGAACCGTATCCGAAAATTTTTCCGATCGGGCGGAAATCGTTCAGGTAAGAGGATTGTACGTCTACCGGCTCGGCAACGCCGTCACACGCCTTGTCGAAGAGGAAGACTGCACCATTATCTTCGTCAATCAACACGATGAATCCGGGGATCACTTTATCCGGGCCGCCCGGAAATACCCGGAGGTCACATTTGTCACCCCTACGGGTAATCCCGCCTTCGACGGCCTTCCGAACGTCCGTACTTTCGGTATAAACGCCAACGGATGGTACTATCTTATCGGAATCGCGGCGGGGGCCGTTACCCAGACCGGCCGGATCGGATACGTGGCCTATTCCGAGGCAGTGTGGAATATCGAGAATGTCAACGAGTTCGCCCTGGGTGTCGCCGAGGTCAACGATTCGGCGGAAGTACTCTTTCTTGCCTCGGAGGGCAGAGATGTGGAAGCGATCCGCCGTCTCGCTTCCCTCGGGTGTGATGTCTTCAACCAGGTCGCCTCCTGGCAGGATATCATCTACGCCCTCCGGGAGGCCGCGGAGGACAAAGGGGTAATCTGCGCCTTCAGCAACTCCCTGTCTCGTGAGGTAGACCCCGACATCCTCGCCGCGGGGTTACCTGAGGATTTGGGCGAGGTCCTCTCCCGGATCCTCGAGGGAATCCTTACAGGGAACGAGGTCGCCGACCCCTATTGGACCGATATTCGAAGCGGCTTAATCCGGATAGATTCGGAGGACCCCCCGTTTTCACCGAAAGTCCGCCGGGTCCTGCAGTCGAAGCCGGCCCCGGGTTCCGTTTCAGACGGCGGCACGGTCTACGACTTTATACTGGAAAGGCACCGGGAGCTGGCCCTCGGAGAGCTCATACTGAGACCTGATCAGTTCGGCGGTTTTCATCCAAATATAAATAGACATACATTACAAAATTGATTATAATATCGGTATGAAGGAGCAAAGAATAGACTGGTACAGGACTCAACTCGACAGAGAGGTCCTCAAAGGTTTGACGAAACGGAGGGACCTTCCCGGTCTGCTGCAGGTCGGGGCCTTCCTTGTTATATACGCGGGGCTTATCTATGCCGGAGTAGTCCTCTTTCTGAGGCAAATGTGGCTGCCCATGGCGCTCGTGGCCTACTTCCACGCGGTGTTCGTGAGCTACATGGGAATGGAGGCCTCGGTCCACGAGATGAGTCATGGAACCCCTTTCAGGACGAAGTGGCTTAATGAGGTTTTTTACTTCCTGTTCAGCTTTCTCACCTGGAACAACCCCTACCACTTCCGGGTCAGCCACATGAAGCACCATCAACTGACCGCCCACCGGGGCAGGGACTACGAGGTCATCATCGGGAAAGACCCCTATAACTTTTGGGACTACCTGAGCTGGTTCACCTTCGACTGGGGCAAGTTCAAGATGATCATGCTCACCGACCTGGCCCACTTCTTCGGCAAAGGGGATGCGGATTTCTTCTTCTGGGATCCCCTCTTTCCCGAAGGCAGCGAGGAGAGAAAAAAGATGATCCGCTGGGCCCGCTTTATGGTCATCGGACATATTATTCTCCTGGGACTGTTTATCTACTTTCAACTCTGGATCCTCATCTTCATGGTGACCTTCTCCTACTTTTTCGCGACCTTTTTGGCCCATGGAACGGAGATCTTGCAGCACCACGGCCTCTGTCCCGACAACGAGGATTGGCGGGTAGTGGCCCGGACCTTCAGGGCGGGACCGCTGGTCAGCTTTCTCTACTGGCGAATGAACTACCACGTGGAGCACCACATGTATGCGGCGGTCCCCTTCTACCGGCTGCACAAGCTGTACAAGGCCATCGAACACGACGTAGTGCCCCCTTCGAAAAGCTTCTTCGCGGGACTGAAAGAGGTACGGCAGATACACCGGAGACAGCGGGCCGAACCGGATTTCTGCTTCTTTCCGAAGTTTCCCGAATCGGCCTCTCCGCCTCGGGGAAAAACTTTCTCGTTTTCGGAAGTAGCCGGCTAAAGACCGCTGATATTTTTTAGAAAGACTAATGATTTTTTAACCTTTCGCAGCCTATACTAGGTACCAGTTATTTCATACGCAGGAGATGCACATGAATATCGGTATACTAGTCTATTCTCAGACCGGACACACCTTGGAGGTAGCTGAAAAACTATCCGAAAAGCTCACCTCCAGGGGACACTCGGCTACCATCGAAAGGATCGAACCGGAAGGGGAAGTCAATCCGGGGATGAAGTCGGTCTCTTTCACCTCCAAACCCGACCCGGCTCCCTACGATGCGGTCGTCTTCGCCTCCCCGGTCCAGGCGTTTTCCCTCTCCGTGGCTATGAAGTCGTACCTCGCACAAATACCCCGTCTCGAGGGCAAGAAGGTCGTCCTTTTCGTAACCAAACAGCTTCCCGGACGATGGACCGGCGGGAACCGCGCTATCCGGCAGATGGCCAGATTCTGTGAGGAGAAGGGGGGAGATGTCCTCCGATCGGACATCGTCTTCTGGTCGAGCAAAGAGCGGGACAAGGATATCGAAGAGGTTGTGGAGACATTAAGCGCCGCTCTTTGAGGGCGGTGCTCTTTTCGACGTCCCGGTTATTGAATTTTCCATCGCTTCTTTACTCATTTGTCCCTGCCCCGCAGGGACGGTATATTATCGCTATGGATATTTCCTCTCACCGCCGCCTGTTCAATAGAATCGCCTTTGCCTATAAGTGGTTTTTTTCGCGACAGGTGGAGCACTACACTCGTATCATCCTTCAGCACCTGGATATCTTCGGCGAACCCGCGGGAAATACCGTTCTCGACGTGGGATGCGGAACGGGGGCATTCACCCGGGCCTTCGAGAAAGCGGGATTCATCGTTAAGGGTGTGGATATAGCACCGAAGATGGTGGAAGCCGGACGAAAGCGCAATCTCGACTGCCGTATACACGACGTTACCACGGGACTTCCCTATCGCGACGACAGCTTCGATTTCGTTACCGCCGCGTATGTCGCCCACGGCCTCGACGGTGAGCTCAGAACCCTATTTTTCGCCGAAATGAAGCGTCTTGCGCGTAAAAAGGTAATCCTCCACGATTATCCGCAGAGTAAGAGCTTTTTTACTTCTCTAGTGGAGCGACTCGAGGGGGGCGGATATTTTTCTTTTATTTCGGACGGACTCGATGAGATGAGGCAGGTCTTCCCGAAAATCAGGGTCATACCCGTGACCGAGAAGAGCGCATGGTACGTGTGTGAAGCTTCCGAAAATCTATCGTCCTCCGGCTGACCCGTAGAGAGTGCTCCCGATCGTGGGGATAAAAACTCTCTAATTGGCCGTGATAGCTTGTATTAGTGAGGCTACTCTGTTTAAATAAAGTCAGGTTCAGCTAAAACCCTGAGCGAACGCGATTTAGATCAATTCCATCCCCACGATCGGGGGCACTTTCTAATCCGTACCCGTCCCGATTCCGCAGGCATCGAGAATATTTCTAAAAAACAGACTGATCCTTCCCGGCTCGGGAGGACCTACCCGTCGTATCAGCTCCTCCTCCGCCTCTTCGGACAGACCGAACTCCTCTATTTCATCCATCAATTCTTCCGGGCTGCCGTATCTCCCGAGATATCCGTTAATCCGGGCCGCCGCCGTGGAATCGACGATGTCGGAAAAATCGGAATAATACCGCTCGAGTTCCCCCAGAAACAGACGAGTGTTCTGCAGATTGTATTTCTGGTGGTACCCTTCAGCCTCGGTAAAAGTATCCAGCGGAACGATTTCGGTGAACACGCTCTGTCCGAGAGCTTTCTCAGTTCGCTTCAGAGAGCTCTCCGCGGCTATCCGCTGCTCCCTGTCGTGATAGAGGATAAGGGACATATACTGCCGTGAATATGGCCGGGATGTCGGATTATGGGAACCCCAAAAAAGATCGAGAAGCTCCTCGTAGGATATCTCGTCGGGATTGAAGGAGATTTCAACAGCCTCACTGTGATCCCCGATACTCCGATAGGTCGGATTATCGGTGGTCCCGCCTGCGTATCCCACTCTGGTCTTGTAGACTCCGTCTAATTGCCCGAACCGGGCATCGGGTCCCCAAAATCATCCAAGGGCGAAGGTCGCCTTCTCGAGAGGAGCGGGAACATTGCGGTCTATCGGAGGGACCCCTTGTGCGAAGAGGCCGCCCGCTGTAAAAGCAAGCACCGCGACTAAAACGGCTGTCATACCGCTGGAACTGAATATTCTTCTCTTCATAACACCTCAAGTATACTACTGAACGAAGATTTTTACGAGTAAATTGGTAAACATTAACGGAATGTTTAAAATTCCCTTCCATGGTACACTTCCAGTGTGGAAACGGGTGTAATCATCGAAACGGAACGTCTCATTCTCAGAAGGCCCCGGCCGGAAGATACCCCGGCTCTCGTGGGGCTGTGGACGGACCTCGCGGTTACACGATATCTCGGCGGTCCTCGAAAGGAGCCGGCCCTCACCGTTGCCCTCGAGGAGTCGGTTAAATCCCCGGAAAAATTCGACCTATGGCCCCTTATTGAAAAGGACTCCTCATCGATAATCGGTCACTGCGGGCTTATCGAGAAAACCGTAGAACAGAAAGAAGTAATAGAGCTCGTGTATGTCCTCCATCCCTCGGTATGGGGCAGGGGCTACGCCCGGGAGATCGGGAGGGCTCTCATAGAATACGGCTTTCGGGAGCTCGGCTTGCCCCGTATCGTCGCCCTTATCGATCCCGGCAACTCGCCC
>JBKHAJ010000014.1:0-25748 GCA_046542935.1 Spirochaetia bacterium
GGGCAATCAGGTTTTTCTCAGTTCAGCAAGCTGCTGGGAAATCGTAATAAAATACAGTTTAGGAAGATTGGACATTCCGAGCTCACCTGATAATTTTATTCTCGACGAAATACAGGCAAACTCCTTTACGGTTCTGTCGATATCCCCTCCCCACGTATTCGAACTCCTTAATCTTCCAGATATCCACAGCGACCCTTTCGACCGTATACTTATAGCTCAATCTATCAATGAACGCATACATTTTTTAACGAATGATGCTGCTATAGAACGGTATAACGTGGAGTGTGTCTGGTAATTCGGGCTTTCTTCGGGACCCGGGGCAAAGAGATTCATATCGAAAAAGCCGATGCTAAGAACACAGCACAGAACGGCCGGGCGGCCCCGCCGCTATAAGGTACTAAGCTGTTGTTTCCCTGTAACTTCTGATCAAAAAATATCCCAGCGTCACTACCACTAGAAGATCACCGGCAAGGGATACAGCTTCGTTGAAACCGGCTTGGAAATTCAATATATGGTTGATCGATAAAAACAGGTTGAAGAGGAAGCTGATAAATGCAATCGGTACACGCCAGTTTATTTTCTTTAAAGAAATTATTGCAGACAACCCGATGGAAAAATTGGCCACTCCCAGCTCACGAGGGGGAGAATAATCATAATGGATGCCGCCTGTATCAGATGAAAGCTCATGTGTTTTGCTCCTGAAAAAGTATTGGCATAATCCTTCATATAAAACTATTCTCGATTAAAATCAAACCAGGTTGATGAGACCCGACAAAATTTTTTAATATTTTTCTATCGGCCGTCGTTACTCCATGCAGTTTACTATTTCGTTAACATTGACGGTAGCGACCGCGGACGAGATATCGGACATTGCGTAGGGAAGGACCAGGACATTATTATGAATTAGCGCACCGCACGAGTAGACGACATTCGGAACATACCCTTCACGCTCTTCGTTATTCGGGGCGAGCAGGGGTTCTTTCAGACGGCCGATAATCTGAGACGGATTCTCTTTATCGAGCAGAAGCGCCCCGATGCAGTACCGCCGCATGGGGCCTACCCCGTGGGTCAGGACCAGCCAGCCCTCGTTGATTTCGATCGGCGAGCCGCAGTTGCCGATCTGAATAAATTCCCAGGGATACGACGGTTCCTGGATGATTTGTGATTCCTGCCAGAAATGGAGGTGGTCGGAATACATGATATGGTTGTTTTCACCGTCCTGCCGGGAGAGCATAACATAGGAACCTCCTATCTTGCGCGGAAAAAGAGCCATCCCTTTGTTCTGGACCGCCTTGCCGTTGAGAGTGACGATATTGAATGTAACGAAGTCTTGGGTCTCGATCAATTGCGGGAGGATATTTATGCCGTTGTACGCGGTGTAGGTGGCATAGTAGGACGTCTCTCCGTTATCCTCAAAGAACTGTACAAATCTCGCGTCCTCGATTCCGCTGGTCTCATTTTCCGATATAGGGAAAATGACCCGCTCGGACAACGAGTGGTCGGCGTTGAATTGAATTTTATAATTACTGTCGGCAAGCCAGTTGATGATTTCAACCGAGTCGGGATTAACCGAAATATTGGGGTCCGAATGAACGAGGCCGATGCTCTTATTGAGTTCGTTACGGGTAAACTCCTCCGGCAGCCGGTCGAGGATGGAATTCGCGGATTCATCGAAAACATTCATTTCATTCAATTTGAGTCTGAACAGATGGCGGTCATAAACGGAATCGACCTGGACCGCGGGGGTCTCGACAAAATCCCCCGCTGAATTAAAAATAACCGAATTATTTTTATCGATGATGCCGCTGCGGAAGACAATGGAAGATATGTGCCCTTCTCCGGTCGCGCGGAGGCTCATAATGAACCGAAGACTCCCCTCGGGGAGGTGAGACTGATCAGGGTCCGGGACAATGGAGGGGTTAAAAAGCGCCGCGGATTCAATCGCGTATTCCATGGTAAAATACGCTCCGATGAGCAATTTTTTCGCGGTGCTTATCCGCCCGCCGTCCGGAAAATGATCCGCCGCCTCGTTGTAATGGCGCTCGAAAACCTGCCTGATATTCTTGTGCCGGTCGGAAAAATCAAGCAGAGTTTTTTCGAGCAGTTCCTCAGCTTCATTTTCACGAAGCGCCGCGACCCGGTCGATTATTTTGGGTATCCGTTCGCCCGCGGGAAAATGGTGGCGGGTAATAACGCGGGAAGTGTCCCGGAGGATCTTTGTCTTTTTTCTGTTTACCGTCGGTCTCATAGGTCCTCTTATATTTTTCGTATTCCTACAGCGGAGGTCTGGAATTATGCAGACAGAGTTCGAGCAGGTCGCTGAGCAGGGCGGTCCCGACGCACATCACCGTATCGGCCCCGCCGTAATATATTTTAACCGTACCGTCGTCTTCGGGAACGGCACCGCAGGTAAAAACAACATTCGGTACATACCCGGTTAACTCATAGGGCTCTTCCGGCTGCAGTATCCATGTGTCGGAGACTCCGATGATTGCAGACGGATCATTTAAATCGTGCAAAGCGGCTCCGAGGCGGTACACCGCCCCGGCCATAGTTTCGAAAACCCCATGATAGATATGGAGCCACCCTTGATCGGTCTTAAACGGCGGGGCCCCCGGACCAATTTTCATCTCATCCCAATGATAGACAAGGGGCTTCATAATCACCCGGGAATCACCCCAGTGCACGAGGTCCGGAGAATAAGAAATCCAGATCGACCACGGTGATATCTCGCTGTGGGGCCTGTCCAGGCGGACATACCGCCCGCCGAATTTTTCCGGGAAGATGACGACATTACGCATATCGGCCTGACTGATCATGGACACCCGTTCAACAGTATCAAAATCATGTGTCCGTGCAAGGGCAATGCGAACGCCGTGCCGCGAATACACGCTGTAGATCAGAAGGAAATCATCTTCGCAGGGACATATTCTCAAGTCTTCCACCCCGAATTCCTCATATTCCGCGAACATCCCTTCCGTCGAAGGAGTAAGAAAGGGTTCGGAATGAACGGTGAAGGAGAATCCGTCTAAGCTGTCGGCTCTGCCGATGATTGAACGTCCGTTATGCAGGTGCGAACGGAACAGCATTATATACCGGTTTCCGTATTTAACGACGCCCGCGTTGTGCACGGTCGCTACCGGGTACGGAACATCATCTTTCGTAAGAATAGGATTGCCCGCGTACCGCTGGACTATATTGTTTACGTTTTTCATGCGTACCGCCCCTGGAGTTTCACGATCTTTTCATAGATCTCGAGATATTCGCCGGCCATACGTTCGGCCGTAAACGATTGTTCGACATAATTCCTGCAGGTCCTTCTGTCGATGTCGGCGGTTCTCGGGACAGCTTCTATCGCTTCATCAACGCTGCCGACGAGAAATCCGTTCTTTCCGTTTACGATTAGTTCGGGCATGCTTCCCTTGTTAAAGGCGATCACCGGGGTCCCGCAGGCATTTGCCTCTATTATCGAAAGGCCGAAAGGCTCGTTGAAATTTATAGGATGCAGCAGGGCAAGCGCCTTGCCGAGGAGCGTGTCGCGCTCCTGCGGGCCGACACTCCCGACATATTCAACCTTGCCCTCTTCGAGGTGCGGTTCTACGTGACGCTTGTAATAAGCTTCGTCCTGGATGATACCCGCGAGTACCAGCTTCTTCCCGCAGCCCCGGGCTATTTCAATCGCTTCCCGGGGTCCCTTGTCGGGGTGGATGCGTCCGAAAAAGATCAGATAATCTTCCGGTTCGGGTTCGAAGGTGAATTGGTCCATATCTATTCCGTGATAAATCGTCCCGATGTAATCGAGTTCCGGCGAACGGTCGGCCCGGCTTATCGAAACATAGTGCGTTTTTTTGTTGTATTTTTTATACACCGGTAAGATTCCGGGCGAAGAGAACCCGTGAATCGTGGTGACGACGGGGGTCGCAACCAAGCCGGAATAGGAGAGGGGGAGGTAATCGAAGTTATTATGAATAATATCGAAATCTCCCGCGTGTTCGAAGACTTCAGAGATGTGCAGACACTCCCATACCTTAGGGATAATGGTGCTGTCCTCCTCATAGCCCCGGGGGCAGACGGAATGCAGTTTCCCTTGGGTCAGCGAATCGCCGGTGGCGAAGAGGGTCACATCGCAGCCCTGTTTCGTCAGTTCTTCGGTCAATAACGAAACCACGCTTTCCCAGGGTCCGTAATGCCTCGGCGGCGTCCGCCAGGCAATCGGGGAGAGAATTGCAATACGCATGAGAGAAGCCCCCTTAGGTGGTTGTTCCGGTTGATGACTGTTTGAGAATCTCATCGGCATAGTGCTTCTGAAGTGCCATATGAGAGAGGAGCCAAGCCAGGGTCGATTCCGCGCCTTCATTCTGGTTCACGCCGTCGGACATCAGTCCGTCCCGGCAGCCGCCGGTCTTCGGATTATATAGGGACATATTCAAGTCGTTGTGTCCTAAAAACCAGTTAAAGCACATGACGGCGCTGTCGATCCACGTTTTTTCTCCGGTGATATCGAAGGCTTCAATGCAGGCTTCGATCATGGCGTGGGCCTCGATCGGCTGCTGATCGAAGCGGGCCCTGCGGTCTCCTTGGGTATACCAGCCGTTGTTGCCTATAGGGGAGAAATGACCGTCCTCGGTCTGTATTTCGATCAGCCAGGACAGGGACTTCAAGGCCGTATCGATGCTGCCGCTGTTACTGGTCAACCTGCCGTATACCAGCAGTGCGTGGACCAGTTTCCCGTTCGCGTAGTTGAGGGAGGCTTCGAGCCAGGGCCAGCCGGGACGCGCGTTGCTTTCAAACTGGCGGAAAAGCCGGTCTCCGATAATTTCTAAAATTCTTCTTACTTCACTGTCGCCTGAAAATTTCGAGAGATAAAAATATATACCTATCAGAGAAAAAGCCAGGGCCCTCGGGGAACTGAAATGCTCAACAGCCCGGATTGCCTGGTTGAAGAGATTCGTGGCTAATGCGGTCTGACCGGAGTTGTCGAGATAAATCACCGCCCTGCCCAAACTCCAGAGGGTCCTGCCGTGGGCGTCTTCCGATCCGATCTCCTCCAGCCAGTGTCTGTCATAGGTCATAAAATTCCTGAATCGTCCATTTTCAGTGTTAAAAGCGTACTGTAAAAAACTCAGATAGCAGTTAGCGAGGCCGCTGCCGCTCCGGGCGGCCGGATATTTCCGGCCCATCGCGGCCGCCATCAATGCTCTCGAGTTGTCATCGGTGCAATAGCCGTGGATGCGGTTGGGAACAGTATGAACGGCATGCTGGAGAATGCCCGTGTCATCGGTAAGGGCGGCCAAATGGTCGAGTTTCAGCTCAGGCAGATAGAAATTAGTGATTGATTTAACGTTTTCGATATAGGTGTGCCGCGGCCGGGGGGATTTTGCCCTCTGTTTCCGTACTTCGCTGAATACCGCCAGATATTCTCTAGCTACTTCTTTCCAAACCGCTTTGCGGCAGAAGGCATAGGCGTTCTTGCGCATCGCGGTCCGGGCTACGTCGTTGTCCAGAATACCGCTGATCTGTTCGGCTATGGCCGCGGAGTTTTTAAACGGTACGATGATCCCCCGTCCTTCGGCGAGCATCTCCGTCGCGTACCAGTAGGGGGTCGAAATAACGGCTTTTCCCGTACCCATGGCATAGGCGAGGGTGCCTGAAGTAATCTGGGCTTCCTCGAGATAGGGTGTTATGTATACGTCGGCGCACCCGAGATACTCGCATAATTCTTTCAAACCGACGAACCGGTTGTGAAAACTGACCTGCTCCTGGAGTCCCAGCTTCTGTACCTGCTGCTGCAGCCCGATCCGGTATTCCTCACCGCGGGACTGCAGGACATGGGGATGGGTGGCACCGAGGAGTATGTAGGCGATGTCGGGGTGGCGCTCTTTGACAGCCGGGAGCGCCTGCAGAACGTATTCAATCCCCTTCGAGGGAGAGAGAAGACCGAAGGTCAGGATCACCTTCTTACCTTCAACTCCGAACTGATCTTTATAATAATCAGGATCGATAAACGGCGTGTCGGGTATTCCGTGATGAATAAACGCGATCTTTTCATCCGGGGCGCCGTAGATCTCTTTGAGAAATTCAACGGCCTTCCGGCTCATCACAATCATCTTGTCGGAAAGCTCGAGGAGTTTCCGCATTACTTCCCGCTGGTCAGGAGAGGGGTTTTTCAAGACTGTGTGCAGGGTCGTTACCACCGGCATCCGCAGCTCACCGAGAAGCTTCAGTATATGACTGCCCGCCGGTCCTCCGAATATACCGTACTCGTGCTGGACACAGACTATATCCATGCGGTTGATGCCGAGAAACTCCGCCGCCGTATGGTAGTCGGAAAGCTTGTTCTCGTTGATCTCGAAGCGCACCTCTTCCGGATATGCGTATCCCTCAGGTCTGTCGTTGATCGCGACCGCCCAGGTGTTTACGCCGGGGGCTTCCGCGGATACGGCCCCGACAAGATCAGTAGTAAATGTCGCGATGCCGCACAGGCGGGGCATATAATTACCGATAACCGCGACCGAGTTGATACCTTCATAATTCGTAAGGATTGGAGCCATTCGTTTAACCGCCGATTGTATGCTTCATGAGGATAGGCCGTTGAAAGGAAAGCACTATGTGCGTTAGAAGCCGGATGTTTTCATTTAATACGGTTTACGGCGCCGTGTCAATATGTGCTACGGAGTCACGAAATTGGTGCATCTGCCTGATACCCGATTTCCGCAGTACCTGGGCGTAGGTCTTGTGCTCATCGGTATATATATTAAGCTTTTCTCGATTCGCTGACGTGAGGAGATGGAAGCACTCCCCTACTAATTCTCGAAAAGATTTCGCCGTTCCCTGCGGATCCGCGCGAAATCGAGTTTCCAAATCCTCCCGCTGCCTTTTTTGGGGTTCCGTCATTCGCCCTTTTCACCTCAAAGTCAGATAATCGAACCAATAGATTGTCTGAGACGCTTTTCCTACAAGTATGTTGACTGAACACGGAAAAAACTGAGATACGGTGTAGTTTTCGAAGCCGTCGGCGACGAGATCTTCGCGAAGCTCGAGGAGGATGCGAAGTTCCGCGAATCGCTTCAAGCAGCCCCGCGCGAGTCGGGAGAGTTTGTTGAGAATGGTGTCGGGTTTGACATGGAATGCCCGGGCCATATCGCGAATACTCGACGTGGTGTACAGCATACGAAACATCTCACTGTAGGAGAGGGTTCGTTTGGCGTAGTAGTCGATAGAAAATGTCTGTTCGGAACAGTAGGTACCGCACTCGGTGCAGCGAAACCTGCGAACAGTACCAAAGGCCAAAGTGGAATAGCTTCCGGCCGGCTTGTACCAGCCGCTTGGCTGAGGACGGTTCGGTGTATGGTATCGACATGTTTCATTGGGACAGAAAGGGGGAGAGCGCATAGGGATATCTCCTTTTTAAGAATAGTTTCTAAAAAGAGAGACACCCTTGTCTAAGCTCCTGATTCACTTCTAGCAATCTTCGGTACTCTAATAAAGTATTTGGAATACACGTGTTTTATGCAGGATTATCCAATCATTAATAAATGAGTAATCCCCGTATCACCATCCTCCCCCTCCTATTAACATAACCAACGCGTTGTTTTGAAATCTGGATAGAAAGAAGGGGAGATACACAGCTGTTTCAATCCAGGGTCGTAGATCCGTCCCTTTTCTACTGGCAGCGTCTTGGAGGGAGACAAGGAGAAATCGATTATCTAATCCTGCAGGGGACGACCATTGTTCCTATTGAGATTAAATCAGGGGCCCGGGGAGTAATGAAATCACTCCACCAATTTATGTACGACAAAGCCCTGCCGCTTTCCGTATGAATCGATCAAAACTTTCCTTCCATAAACACAATGAACGTAAAAACAACTATAGGGGATGAGGGCCCCTATTCCCTGGCGGAGATACTTCCCCGCCTTTTAGACCAGGTACGAAGTGCATGACGAAAAATTTGTGACGACTGATGGTTGCGGGCCGATATCCGCCCTATCGGCGGACTTTTGAGGGGGACACTTTGATTAACGGCCGGCAGCGCCGCCCGGAAGCCGAAAGACGGGGAATTACCCGGAAAGAGAATTGTTAACCGGTTATATGGTCAAAAAGCCCTGACAGCGCGTACCCGTGGTGTATTGATGTCCTTAGAGCCTCCGTCCTGGTCGCCATTGTGGAAATCCTGGGCCCAGGCGTCGGTAGCATCGTATTCAGACGAACTACAATAGCCAGGGGTATTTGCGAAACCGCCGACTGCTTCCTTATTATCATATAGTTCGTCTAGCTCATCCTTCGAGGGCAAAAACCAGTCTCCTTCTTCAGCCGCGCGATAATCCCTGCATATCTGTGCCGCACTGCTGTCGTGACACGTCTGACCGATAATGGCGTTGGTGTTCGTAGAACCGGTACCTATGGCGGTTCCCGTTGTCCCGAGTAGTCCATTAGTAACATTACTCCATTGAGCCGATGAACTCTGGTCTTCCGGCGCCGCCTCTAATCCGTGTAATCCTCCGTCCGTTACGTAGAATACGATACCTACTCCGCTTGGGCCGGTTTCACCGATTTCATAGGTTACTGTCCCGCCATCAGGGGCACAGGCGGTAAAGGTCAGCGTTGCCGCAAGCAGCAGCATTGTCAACAATGTAAGGTTCTTCATGCAAAATCCTCCTTAATGATACTATTTTCAATGAATGATTTTTCACAACTCATTTCATTGATCTCAGCATTTATTGCTGTTTCTTGTGAATACATCCATATTTTAATATTTGATTCATATCTCCCCTTTCCGATTGTATCCTATATTAATTTATATCACAACATTAATATTTTCTCAGGTGTTCGCGGTAAGATTCGAGTCAAATCGTAAGAGAGTGCCCCCGATCGTGGGGATGGAATCGGCCTAAAACACATACGCTCAGGGTATTAGCTAAACATGACTTTAATACCCCAAGTGGAGGCTTAGTAATTCAAGCTATAACGGCCAGTTGGAGATTTTTTATCCCCACGATCGGGGGCACTCTCAAGAGTCACGCGGATTGATGAATCAATCCGCACTTCTGCACAGGCGAAAGCCGATGTCGGAGACGCGTTCCGACGGTACGGCGTAGGACCGCCAGGCACACCGCAGGCCGAACCCGGAATCGGAACGCCAGCCGCCGCGGTTTACACGGAAGTCGCCGCTCTCAGGCCCGGTAGGGTCGGTTTCGTCCCCGCCGCTGTAGTCATCGTAGTCACCGTAGTTATAGCACCATTCATACACATTCCCGCTCATATCCCGCAGTCCCAGGGCATTGGCGGTTTTCCGGCCCACCTCTTTGCTCCCCGCGGGGTCGTTATTTCCGTCCCACCAGGAATATGCGCTGATACGCTCATCACTGGCCAGGGGCGAACCGCTTACAGGTCCTGTTCCCGGATCGTAACAGGCGTACTCCGTATCGCCGGAAACATGGTCGCCGTTGTTCCAGCTGGTTCCATCAATATACCGCGCCGCGTACTCCCATTCCGCCTCGGTGGGAAGCCGGAAGCCTTTCTTGGTCCAGTCTACATAGACATAATCTTCATTCTGTGCATTGGTTTTGGTGTAGACGGTAGTCAGTGTATCATCGGAATAATAGACCCGTTCACCGTCAGCTATAGTGCCGTCGGCAACGGTCAATAGGTTACAGAAGGCGGCGGCGTCATACCAGCTCACGTAGTAGGCGGGATACTCAGCCCCGGCGCCGTTACCACTTCCGTCCGGGTCTGTGTCCGGCCAGTCAGTGCCCCACACATCTTCCCATAACCCCTGGGTCACCTCGGTCTCGCCCATCCAGAAGTTTTTGGTCAGGGTTACACTCTGGGTCGGATCTTCCACATGCTCCCCCATGGTAAAAGGGCCGCCTGAGGGCACGTAGTGCATCTCAAAACTCACCGAATCCGCACTGTGGGTGACTGCGTCACCGGCGGCCGGCGGTGCAGGAACGTCCGGTGTGGGACACCCTGCTAAAAGCAAGATTCCTGCAATTGCAGCCACTGTGAATAAAATAAGTCTTTTCATTTTTCACTCCGTTGACAAAAATTAACGAATCGATTGAGAATATAGACCCTCCGGCGGAGAAACAGTATGGTCCTTTCGGGGTATTTTTTTTGTATAAGCCTTTTTTTAAGCGGCAGCTCCCTTTAGGGAAGGACGGAAGAAAGAATCGAGGTGTGATATAATGGCAGTACTTCGACGGGAAAAATCTCCGGAGCCGACTGAATGAAACATCTGTTCTTCTTATACTGGATTTCTTCTCTCATGACCGGTTTTGCCGCGCTTACCTTTCTCGTCACCATCATGATCCGTGAGAGAACCGCGAAACCGCTGCCGTACACAGTGCTGGTATCGAATTTCACGCTTCTTATCATGGTGAACATCTTCGCCAGTTATCACCACACGAACATCGACGGTTCGATCGAAACACTCCGCGTATATCTCGTTTTGATTTCAATCCTCATGTCTTATACCATTTTTACCGCACCGTACTTTCTGCTGACGCTCTACGCGGTTCCTCACCTGAAGCGGTGGATCCCGGCGTTTTTCGTGTATGCTTCATCGGGAGCTGCCGGGCATCTGATGTTTTTCGGGTCGCCGTGGCTGATGGTTTTTAACGCCTCTATTCCGGTGCTTTTTCTCCTTATCTTTGCGTTCATCAGGAAGCGGGAACCGGTGATGGTAGGCATCAAACCGTTTCTCTCGATCATGAAAGCGGCGCTGATAATCTACATCCCGTTCTATCTGATAATCGATCTGAATTTCCTCGTCGATATGGAGCTGTTTTCGGTCTATAGCGACGAGAATCTGCTCTATTTCGGCGTCCTTCCGCTGTTTTACGGCTTCTGGAGTATCCTCTATCTGCTCTTTGAAATTCGCCGGGGGATCTTTTCGGTACAGAGAAAACAGGAAAGCGAACAGCCGGAACGGGACATCTCCGCCTTCGGCGAGGAATACGGCCTGTCGAGGAGAGAGATGGAAATCCTCCGGTGTATCATCGACGGCGCTTCCCGGAAAGAAACGGCGGAAAAGCTCTGCATCGCCGAAGGCACCGTGAAAAAACATGTGCAGAATGTTTTCAACAAGACCGGGTGTCATTCGAGACTTGAACTGATGGCGCTCATATACCGGAAACCGACACCTTTGCTCGAGAAAGCGGAAGCCTGACTACTCCGGCAGGAGCAGTTAGGGGAAAGGACCTTTTCGAACCGGGTTTTTCTCCCGATTCAGCACATGCTTGACCACAGGTTCCTGTCAATACATGTATTTGACACGATAGTTTCCGAACCGCACATTAAATGAAAATATCTGGCACTTATTCGAAGTGTATGGCCGTGTAAGCCCTGATCGAATAGAGAAAGGTGCGGGTGGTCATAGAGGAGGAGCCGCTCATGAAATGTAGGCTTTCGACAAAGGGAGGTTCCGGGGCCAGATCGAAGACGTCCTCCGGGATCTCAATACCGACAGGGTCGCAATCCTCCAGCACCTGCATCGGGGCACCCTCGAAAGGGAGCTCGGATACTGCGCCGAGGGAGAGCCTAAGCGTCTTTCGGAGTATGAAGAGGTTTCCGAGCCGCTTCAGGAAGAGTTTTCCCTACACCGTAGGGTACGGACGGAAGGCGGTGGAGTCCGGGGATTTCAGCGGCCTGGTTGCCTACTTCAACGCCCTGGAAACCGAAATGTTCGATCTCTTTCCGGAGATGGAAACTTCGGGTATGGGCTTTATCGGGATCCGCCCCTTTGCCGTCCAGTTCGCTCTATCGGATTCTCGGATAGCAAGCACCGTGGTAGGCATAAACACGCCTAAGGAGCTGAGGAGCGCGGAGGAAGCCGTCAACAAGGGACCTCTTGATCCGGACATCGTCCAAAAACCCCACGAGATGTGTACACGCTTCCGCGACCGCTTCGGAGTCAAGGCAAACACGGCGGGGGTGCCGGTCTATTGAGTCCGGCGTACCCGGATCAGCCGCTACCCCTTTGCTCTAAGAGTTTTTCTAACACTTCTTCGTGAATACGAACATCCGTTTCCCCGAAGAGAACAAACCGGATATGGTGTACCGACGACAGCCGCGGCAGCTCATCGACGATGGTCTTGAATGCGATCTTCGCCGCCGGTTCGGCGGGGTAGCCGAAGGCCCCCGTTGAGACCGCCGGGAAGGCGAGGGTAGTGATCCGGTTCTGCTCCGCCAGCCGGAGAGCGTTGCGATAGCACGAAGCCAGCAGTTTATCGGAAGGTGTGTCTACACCGTAAACCGGACCGAGGCAGTGAATCACATAGCGGTTGGGCAGATTGTGCGCGCCGGTGATGACCGCCTGCCCCGGACGGATGGGTGCGAGGGGACGGCATTCCCTGTCCAGCTCCGGTCCCGCCGCCCGATGAATCGCCCCGGCCACTCCGCCGCCGGTCCGCAGCTGTGCGTTCGCCGCGTTCACTACCGCTTCCATATCAGGCTGATGCGCAATATCACCCTGGATACACTCGAGGGTTATTCCTTCGATATTTCGTTTCATCGTATTTCCACCTCCGAAAAAATCTGTACTACGGAGGAGACTCAGTAAGAGCCTCGGATGAACAACACAACCCATCCCAAAGGTATCATCTTTTGTCCGTTTTATCCACATTTGTTTTGTCCGGGACTATCCGGAACCGGGAAGCTGCCGCACGTACTTGATCGAACCGGCTTCAGCGGGTATTCTCATCAGCGATATGAATAAAATGCTGCTTCGGAGGCTGATCATCGGGGCCGTTGTGCTCGCCGCGGTGGTCGCCGGGATCGTCGTTTTCTTAGTCGCCGACGAGGGGGACGTGGGAATCTCCGCAGTCCTCTCCTACATGGCCTCGCCGGTCATTATTCCCATACTCGCCGAGTTTCTCGTTATCGCTTTTCTGGTTATCTCCTTTATCATTTCGAAGGAGCGAAGGGGGATTCGTCGGAGATTGAGATTTGCATCCCTCGGGTTTGCGGCCGGCCTTGTCGCCTTCTACTTTGTTATTCCCCGCATCCCCGTCGATATGGCGCCGAATCATCCTGACGAAGAGTGGGATTCGGGAGAGGTTGTCCACATCCTTCCCGGGGTGAGCAGCGATCGAATATTGCTCAAGACTTCGTTTGACGGAAGCGTCGACATGCCGGTGTTGGAGTGGTCGGCCGAAGACGGTGCCGGTGCGAAAAGGACGGTCCGCGGGAAGATGACCGGGACCGAAAAGACCAACTATGCCTTCGATTTAACCGGGCTTTCCCCGAACACACGCTATCGCCTGCGGCTCCTCGGCGGCGGGGGACGAGGAGAGCTCTGCGACCCCTGGGAGATTTCGACCCTTCCGGGGCCCGGGGAGCGGCCGGAGTCCCTGAGGGTCCTCGTTTTTACCTGCCCGGGAGGGCACGACGCCACCCGCACCTGGTTCGGTTTCGGACAGATCCCCTTAAAGATACGTCAGAAGCTCCTGAACCGGGCCCTGGATTTCGAGCCCCATATTATGGTGAGCTTAGGCGACCAGATATACTACGATCTGGAATACGGTGTTTCGGCGAAGGTCATGGGAGACAGCCGGCGGGCCCGGCGATTGAACGGGCGGTTCGATAAAACCCTTCCGGTGCTCGGAACCGAAAACGAGCGGGTACTGAAGAAGGCGGTGGGAGAACAGGTAGCCTATCTGTTCGGTACGGCCTGCCGTTCGACGCCGTCTTTCTTTATTCTCGATGATCACGACTACTTCGTAAACGACGACGCCCGGAAGGAAGACGAACGGCAGATGCAGCTCCTTTTGGCCTGGATGAATCCCTTTGTGGCCGGTTGCGTGACCCTGCCCCCTGAGCCCTTCCATCTGGAAATGGCACGGACCGCCCAGAACCTGTATCTCCCGGAATTCCTCCCCGACCCGACGAGACCCGGGGATCTGCCGGGTTCGGGAGCGTCGGACCGAAGTCCGGGGGTAAGCGAGGTCTACGGAACCCTCCGCTACGGAGACCTCTTAGAAGGCGCTTTTATCGAAACCCGGCGATTTTTGACCCTGGACGGAGAGGACGCGGTGTTACTGCCTAAGCCGACGGAAAATTGGCTGACCGGCCGGATGCGAGCTGCGACCAGCCGCTACTTCATTACCTTTTCCGGATTGAGCTTCGGATGGTGCTGCGCAAAGTGGATATCCTGGTATCCCGACGTCAAGGTCAAAACGGACGACGGGGTAAGACTCTCGACGGAAGAGGAGAAGTATCTGTGGCAGGAGGGATGGTTCCTGCAGCACAACCGTATCCTTGAGGCGGCTAAGAAAATGACCGAGGCTACGCCCCTGTTCGTTTGCGGGGACATTCATCACCAATCGGCGGGCCACATCCTGCGGAGCGGCAGTCTTGATTTGAGCACCCGCCCCGTTGCCACAATGCACCCCGGCGCACTCAGTGTCGACAAAGGGGGATATCCGTCGAAGGGAATCCGGGGCATCAAGGCGCAGCCGCCGACCGCCCTAGAGGTCCGCGAGGATCTCCCGAGCTTCGAAAAGGCGGGGTTCGTCATCATGGACGTGGACCGGGAAAAGATAACCGCCCGTTTCTATGCCTGGCGGAACGGGACCGATCCGGTGGAAGCGATCGACACCCTCGAACCCCACTACATTTTTGAGGCGCCCGCGCGGCGGTAGAGTCCCGGGGTGCCGCGGCCGGCGATGTAAAAAGAGGAGAAGTCTACTCATGAATATGAGCCCGTTCGAAATCGTTATGCTGTTATGTTTCGGCTTTGCCTGGCCGGTTTCGATAGCTAAAAGCTGGCGGTCGAAGAGTACGAAGGGCAAGAGCCTCGGATTCTTGTTCGTCATCGAAATAGGCTATATTGCGGGTGTCATTCACAAGTTTTTCTTCAATATGGATCCGGTTATAGCTCTCTATTCTCTGAATTTTCTCATGGTTTTTGCAGATATTCTCCTCTTTTTTCGCAACAGAAAAATCGAGGCGGCCGCGCTGCCGTGAACACAGCGGCGATTCGGGATTACTGCCAGGGGGTACTTGCCGCCCTGCGGACGGTTATCTCGTCTATTGCCCCCCGGCCGGAGCGGGTTACCAAGAACTCCACGACTTCGGCAATTTCGCGGGGATCGATGAGAATGGACGTATCGAGATCGGGCCGGGTCTTTGAAACGAGGGGCGTATCTACGCCGCCGGGAGAGAGTGTGTAGATCCGGAATCCCCGTTCGTGGAGCTCCCGCGACAAGGCCTTGGTCCATCCCGCTAGGGCGTGCTTGGAGGCGGAATAGGCCGACTGCAGAGCGTATCCTTTTTGGCCGAGGTTGGAGCTGATGTTGACAACCGTGGGAGCGTCCGATTTCTCGAGGAGGGGCAAAACCTTCTGCGTCAAGAAGTAGGGAGAGGCCGCATTGAGTCGCATAACCCGGTCCCACTGCTCGGGCGTCGTTGTTTCGAAGGGCTCGGCGAAGGCGGTGCCTGCGTTGTTTACCAGGATATCGATCCGCTCCATATTCTCGGTAACTTGGTCGACAACGGCCGCAAGCTCCTGTAAATCGGCGAGGTCCGCTGTGACGACCCGGGCGCTGCTGCCGAGGTCCTTGACCTCCCCGGCGGTCCGTTCGAGCTCCTCCCGGGAACGTGCGATGAGGATTTCCTCGAGGCGGTGAGCCGCCAGAATCCGGGCTATCTCCCGGCCGATTCCCCGGCCGGCGCCGGTAATAACCACTTTTCTTCCGGTCAAATCTAATACTCCCATGTCACTCTCCTTCCTCACCTTACCAGAACTCCCGGCTTGGAACAATTATTCTTTTGCAAATTATCGCGAACTGGACTACCCTTGTGATATGAGCAGACGGTTTACTCCCATAGCCCGAAAGGTGAACGTTATCATCGTCCTGAGTCTGGTGGCCGGGATCGGTGGCGTCACCTTCTTCTTCGGCAGGTCCCTGTCGCTGACTATCGAAAACTCCACCGAGGAAAACCTCGACCAGCAGACCGAGATCCTCTACACCTCGATTGAAAACTTTATGCTTTCCGGCAACGCTCCGATTGCGGTTAATTTCTTCGAAGATATAGAGGGGAGGTATCCGAATTACTCGATCAATCTCTACCGGAGCGGCGGAGAAGAGGCTTTTACCGATAATTCCACGATCGTGGAAATCAATGGTAGGCTCGGGAGGGAGGCTTTCGAGCCGCGGCCCGAAGAAGAGATTCCCGATCCCATTCCCGTCCTCGAGGGACCGGAGTTCGACGAAGCCACCATGGCCCCCGCTTCCACCCAGTTCTTCAGGAGTTCATCGGAAGGGGAGATATACATCAACACCTACAAGCCCTTGCTCAATCTTCCCAAGTGCACCGGATGTCACGGAAGCGACCATACCGTCCGCGGCGTCATCGACATCAGGAGCGACATAACCGAGTCGGTTGCGAGGCAGCGGCAGGCGATCTATCTGGCGGTTGGGCTTTTTACGGGTTTGGTGCTGCTTCTGGCCCTCGGGATTACCGGGTTCATGCGAAAAACGATCATCGGACCGGTCAAGCAGATAGGGATGGTATGCAGTAACGTCACCGAGGGGGATTTTACCACAAAGGTGTCCATTTCCAATCGAGACGAGATCGGCATCCTCGGAAGTACCGTGAACACCATGGTAGACGGACTTCACGAACGGTTCGAGCTCTCGAAGTATGTAAGTTCTTCCACCCTCGAGTCGTTGCGGTCCGAAAAGAAGGGGCGGAAGCGGGAGATGACCGTCTTCTTCAGTGATATTCGGGCATTTACCTCCCATTCGGAAGCTCAGGATCCGGAGTTTATCGTGGAGAATCTCAACCGGATACTCAACGTGCAGACCGAGATCATAACCGCCCACGGCGGGGATGTGGACAAGTACGTGGGAGACGAAATAGTGGCTCTCTTTATCCAGGACAATCCCGAGCTTTCCGCCTGCCTGGTAGCCTTGAAGATACAGCGGGAGTTCATTCTCAACAGCAAAGAAAAGTATACTGGACTCGAAGTGGGAATCGGAATCAACACCGGCGAGGTAATCCTCGGGATGATCGGATCCGAGCAGCGGGCCGATTTTACGGTAGTCGGGGACAGCGTCAATACCGCGTCCCGTTTGTGCGATCTAGCCGAGGGAAATCAGATCCTCATTGCCGAATCGGTATACCGGCCGATCAAGGAGTACCTCAAAGTCGAGGGCCCCACACATATAACGGTGAAGGGTAGAAACGGGTCCGTTGCGGTATACAACCTATTGGGAATACATCACCGGGTAGAGGAGCTCACCCTATGAAAACACGTATAACTGAATCTGATCGACACCGCCGGTCGGTGGGAATCCCCGCTGCGGTAGCCGTCATTGCGGCAATCTTTTTCCTCGTTTCCTGCAAACCGGACCCGGTCGAGTTTATTCCCTCCGATTACTCCTCCTGGGCCCGGATCAACCGTGAGGAGCTCGATTATTCCGTGCCGGGACACGAGAGCAACTATAGGATCATCTACATGAATGATGTCGGGCACGAAGCGGATACATATCCCTTCCCCGCGGGGACCAAGATCGTCAAGGAGATCTATTCGGGCCTCGATCCCGCTGAGGACGAGAAACCGATCATGCTCACCACCATGGTGAAGGCGCCGGATCACGAATCGGCGAGGGGGGGATGGCTGTGGATTCTCGTGGACGGAGAAACCGGGGATGAATCGATTATCACCGAGGCATTCTGTCTTACTTGTCACGACAACGCCAACGAGGAGCATCCCTACTCCGACGGGAATCCGAACGGCGAGTTCAGGGATTACGTCTTCTTTGTCCCCGGTTACGCCGAGTAATACTCCGCCCGGGCACTTTCAAAAAATCGCGAGGGCGGTTCAACGGAAAGAAGAGAGTATGGTAGAATCGTCGTCACCATGGATTTAAGAAAAACAACCTTCAAACCCGGCGGAATCCCTCCCTACACGCGGACTCTTCTAGAACAACTTCTCTCACGGCTCGACGGCCGGGATGTTGTCGTCTTCGATCTCGAGACGAACGGACTCGAGAGCTTCGCGAGTGTTCTCTCCTTTTCGGCTCTCAAGTTCCGCTACGATCCGGCGGACCGTACCCTCGAGGAGGTCGAGGAGCGGAACCGCTATTACTACTGCCGGGAGCGTGAGAATCCCCGGGCTATCGCGGTCAACGGCCTTACCCGGGAAGTCCTCGAGAGGCTTCGCGGCGGCGCCGAATACCCGGAGTACTTCGACCGGGACGGTGCAATAGTCGAGTTCTTCCGAAATACCGGCGTTGCCGTCGCCCATAATGTCGACTTCGACCGAAAATTCTTGAGGGTCTTCCCCGCTCTGAAGGGAATGCCTTTTTACTGCACGATGAAGGGGTTCGGACGGTATATCAAGCTCCACGAGCTCGCCCGTGCCTGCGGAATCCATGTGGATACGGCGAGGCTCCATGAGGGCAGGTACGATACCGAGCTTGCCGGGGGTATATTCAAACGGATGATTCGGAGGAAACCGTGAACATTTTAGATCCTGCTACCGGTCTCAGTCTCGGAGATCCCGAAGTCCCGCCCCTCGATTCCGAAAACGCTCCGGATGGGGCCTCGGTAGTGGCCGCCGCCGAGGCGATGATCCTCTCCGCATCGGGCTGGAGGACGATCTTCGCCGCCGGCGGTGACGAGGAAAGCTGCACCACCGAGGTGACCCCCGCGGGTCTCGTCTTGGCCGCGGCGGCCGCCGATGTGTTCGGCCGGTACATGCTTGGCCTGATGGGAGCCGAACCCGGGGAGCGGCGACAGGGGGACCGGCCGATCAGTCTGTGCGTCGGGTTAGATACCCGTCCGACCGGTCCCGTTCTCGCCCACGTTATGATACGGCGGTTCTTGAGTCTCGGAATCGAGCCGGAGTATCTGTTCGTCTCGGCGGCGCCGGAGATCATGGCGTACGTAAAAAGGGCCCGGGGAATCGACGGTTTCGCCTATATCTCGGCGAGCCATAATCCCATTGGTCATAACGGGTTAAAGTTCGGAGGACGGAACGGGGGGGTCCTCGGCGGGAGTGAGATCAAGCCCCTCATTGGAGAGTACCGGGATCTTCTCGGCCACCACGAGGCGGTACGGGAACTGTGTAAGGCGGTCGGTTCCGTTCCCGCCGCCGAGGTCGAGAGGATATTCGGCCGATCGGCGGAGATCAAATCCGCGGCCCTTTTCGAGTACGCCGAACACCTCCGGGAGGTAGCGGCGGGTACCGACGCCGGAGGCACCGGCATAGCGGGGGAAGAAATACAAACCTTTTTTGCGGGCCTCGGATCCGCGCTCGAGACTTCGCCCCTCGGAATCGTCGCCGATCTGAACGGGAGCGCCCGGACCGTATCGGTGGACCGATCTATCCTCGAGGAAACGGGGTTCGAGGTCGAAATCATGAACGGAACTGCGGGGAAAATTGCCCATCGAATCGTTCCCGAAGGGGAATCCCTCGAGCCGTGCAGGAGGAAACTCGAGGAACTCGCCGCGGCGGGGCGCGATTTTGTCCTGGGCTACGTCCCCGACTGTGACGGTGATCGGGGGAACATCGTCTATTACGACGAGCGAGGGGGCCGGGCAAAATCCCTCGAGGCCCAGGAGGTTTTAGCCCTCGCGGTCCTATCCGAGCTCGGTTATCTGGCTGTAACGGGCAGGCTCGACCTGGCCCCCGCGGCGGTGGCCGTCAACGGTCCCACATCGATGCGGATCGACCGAATCGCCGCCGCCTACGGTGTAAAGACCGTCCGCAGCGAGGTAGGGGAGGCGAACGTGGTCGGCCTCGCCCGGCGGCTCCGGAAGGAGGGCTATACCGTCCGGGTCCTCGGCGAGGGATCGAACGGGGGGACCATCATACATCCCTCCGCGGTACGGGACCCCCTTACCACCCTCTTTTCGCTTTTCAAGATCCTCAGGTCCGATGCCGGGATCTTCGCCGATTGGCTCGGGCGGACCGGCCGGCCGCCCGGCGGCTTCGGGGAAAAGGTAACCGACTTGGCCGACGTTATCCGCACTCTTCCCCGGTTCGTCACCACCAGCGCGTACGAACCCGAGGCGATCATGAGGATAACCACCACCGATCACGCCGCGCTCAAGTCCCGGTACGAGGAGATATTCCTCGCAGAATGGGAGGAGCGGCGCCTGCTGCTGGGGGAAGAGTACGGGATAACCGGTTTCGAAGAGGTCAATTACGAGGGGGACGAAGAACGGAGGGGATTCGGTCCGGCCTTCCGCACCGGCGGGCAGAAGGGGGGCTTAAAGATTCTCCTGACCGGTGAAGACTCCGCCGCGAATTCCGCGGCTCCCGTGCCGCGGGCTTTCCTCTGGATGCGCGGCTCAGGTACCGAGCCGGTATTCCGGGTATTGGTGGACGTGGATGCGGAAGGTTGCGGTTCCATGGAGAAGGCGACGGAGCTCCACGATTATCTCTTAGAATGGAACCGGGAGATGGTCCGGGAAGCCGGCGGCGGAGCGTAGTTGACTTTTTCCTTCGCAATCCGTATAGTGCCAGCACGGAAGAAAAATATCCATAAGGAGTGACTATACAATGTCCAAAGCGCATCGAGGCAGCGGAATCCGTGAGTTGAAGAAGAGCGGACGGGGACAGTGTCCCGTCTGCAAACGGACCGGTATCAAGACTCTCTACGAGCACGAGGCAGGGGATAAGAAGATCAACATCTGTAAGCAGTGCCGGGCCGCCATCGCCCACGGCAAGAAACAGGACGAACTCGCCGCCCTCACCTAATACATCCGCGGGCGGCGCCAATCCGTGACACCCCAATCGGTCCTCATCCTCTACATCATTTTCCTCATTGCGGAATATCTCTTTCACCAGGGACTGACGTTTCTGAACATACGGTACGCCGGAAAGAAAAGGAGATCCGTCCCCGAGGAATGGCGGGAGCAGTTCGATCGGGGGGCTCTGAGCGAAGAAGAATACCGCAGATCCGTCGACTATACGATACGAAAGCAGCGGTTCGGGATGACCGAGGAAACGGCATCCACGGTTTTTCTCCTCGCGGTGGTGCTGTCGGGATCCTTAGGAGCCGCCGACCTGCTCATCGGAAGGCTCGACCTATCCCCGGTCATTCACGGAATATTCTATGTATGGCTCATCTCCCTCGCCTTCGGGATCGTATCGCTTCCGTTCTCTCTGTACGGCGAGTTTCGAATCGAGAAGGAGTTCGGCTTCTCCCGTATGACCCCCGGTCTCTTCGCGGCGGATCTCGTAAAAGGAATCGCGGTGTCCGCGGCCTTAAGTTTACCCCTCCTCTTTGCCCTCTTTTTACTGATGAACCGGGGAGGAGAGCTGTGGTGGATATGGGGTTTCCTGGCGGTGGCGTCCTTTCAGTTCGTCGTCTCGATCCTCTATCCCACCGTCATAGCTCCCCTGTTCAATAAGTTTACCCCCTTAGAGGAAAGTCCTTTAAGAGACCGTCTCGAGAACCTGGCCGAACGGTGCGGCTTCAGGACCAAAGGGATCTTCGTCATGGACGGGAGCAAGCGGAGTGGTCACTCCAACGCCTATTTTACCGGTTTGGGCCGGGCGAAGAGGATCGTTTTATTCGACACCCTCCTCGAAACCCTCGAGGAAGAGGAAATAGCGGCGGTTCTCGCCCACGAGATAGGCCACGAAAAGCTGGGGCACCATATCAAGGGACTCGCCGTGTCGGTCGCTCTGCTGGGAATATCTCTCTTTGTAGTAGACCTCCTGATGGGATTCCCGGCCTTATACACGGCTTTCGGATTCGCCGAGGCTTCTTCCCATGCTGTTCTGGTCATCCTCGCCTTCTGTTCCGGTCCTTTCACCTTTTTCCTGAAACCGCTGTTCACCGCCTGGTCGCGGAAGCACGAGTACGGGGCCGACCGGTACGCCCTCGAGCATACGGAAAGGCCGCGTGCCCTCGAGTCGGGGCTCATTCGCTTGAGCAGGGAAAACCTGTCTAATATCGTTCCTCATCCCCTATACAGTTTTTTTCATTACTCCCATCCCGCCCTGGGCGAGCGGATCGCCGCCATGGAGGAGAAGCTCGACGATTCCGGGGAAAAAGGGACGGTTTTTTAGGGGACGGCCCTTAGATGTGGCCGTCCAGCATTCCTTCCATCTGGAGCTCGTCGTAGGCCTGGATGAATCCCGCCGCGGACCATGCCTGGTAGGACTTTCCCATGGGACGGCCGGTCCGGCCGTGGACCCACTCATTGAACTCCCATTCATCGTTGATTCCGAGCTTATTGACTTCGGCGAGCTTATAGAGCTCCTGCTGGGCAATGTCTTTGAGGCCTAAGCGGCTTACGTAACGGACCCACTGGGCCCCGATAAAGGGCCAGATTCCCCCGTTGTGGTAGTGGTGGGGGAGATTCAAGAGGTTGACGGTGTAGTAGTTCCGCCAGCCGGGGTCGCCTACATTGACGGTAGGATAGAGGTTGGCAACCGGGTAGGGCTCGTTGGCCCCGACACCCCACATGAAACGGAAGGCCACACGGGAGCGCTCGATGTCGAGTACGTTGAACAATCCCGCGAGGATGTTTCCGTAGACGTCGCATCTCCAGTCGAAACTAAACGGTGTTATCTCCGCAAGGAGATACGATGTGTCCCCCAGGGAATACTGCTGGTCCGCGAAGGTCCGGGGGAGCCCCTCGCTGTGGATGGAGGGCCAGAATTTCTTGAGAATTGTTTCTTTGATGATCTGAGCCCATCTCAGGTAATCGGAGGCCTTCTGATACTCCCCCAAGAGCTCGCACATCCTGCCGAAGCTGATAT
The DNA here is from genome assembly GCA_046542935.1 of Spirochaetia bacterium. Taxonomy (GTDB): domain Bacteria; phylum Spirochaetota; class Spirochaetia; order SPDA01; family CAZSGZ01; genus JBKHAJ01. The sequence continues at coordinate 22,730 of JBKHAJ010000014.1, forward strand.
TTGCCGAATACCACAACACCTCGTCGTAGAGGATGTTATAGCTCCGTCCGAACAAATCGGTCCAGTCTCCCGCCTCGGGGATCTCCAGGAGAGCGTCGTTGTTGCTGTCCAGGGCGCTCAGCTTGTCCATGGCGAGCTGCAGGGTGGTGAACCAGGACCGGAGGAATTCGTAATCCCGGGTGCTCCGTATAAAGTTGTAGAAGGCAATGATGAGCCACAGTCCGCTGTCCACGGCGCAGATCCCGCCGACTCCGGAGTAGTCCGGCGTCTCGTCGGAAATCCTCACGTTGGCGGGCAGCAGCCCGGTGGGGGATATGTGCTCGAGGAGGGTGACCAGGGTGTTCCTCTGGCACTCCTCGATCTCAGCGTCGTGGTGGAGGGGGAGGGAGCCGATGATGGTAATCGCCCCGTCCCGGCCCCAGACACTCTGATAATTCTGATCGGTGCTGGTAAACTGATTGTCCTTGAGGGAACACGCCGAAAACCCCAAGGGGGTAATGTTCTTCTTGAGGGCTTGTATGGCCTTGTCGTGGGCAGTCTCGATAAACTCGAGCTGTTCGGCGGTGAGGCTCTTAAGGGGCGCTTCCTGGAGAACGTGGCGTATGCTTGGATCGTAGTGCCTGTGCCCGACCTCCTCGCCGCTTATATCCGCAATTTCTTCGATGACTCCGTAATATTTTAGCCCTTCGAGGACTCCGTCGGCGAAGGGCTTTTCAGCGTTATAGGTGTCGTATTCCAGGGTCGCCTCGAGGAGTTCCGGCTGGGCGTTCTCGACGACAATGCCCCGAACCCCTTCGATGAGAAACATCGAGCTGTCGTTTCCGGTGTCTCCGGCTACAATGGTCTCGTGTGCCCCGACACCTATCTGCTCCAGGAGCCACCTCAGGCTGTTTCCCTTATTCGCGTATTCCGGAAGGATGTCCAGGTCCCGGGAGCTCGAGTAAATAACGCTTACCTTAAGGCCCAACCCATCGAGTTCGTCACCGATTTCCGCTATGTCCTCCGGTTTCGCATCGTAATAGTACCAGCTCGACTTGAACTTATTCTGAAACTTCTGGGGCTGCCGTTCCACACGGTGGTTCCGCCTCATGATCTCCTCGACCTTGCCGATGTCCCAGCCCACCGTCAAAGAATCTGAAAACTCCCGCAAGACCGAACGGTTCTTCATGTCGAAGATGAGTGTTCCCACTCCGCAGATGATGTAGTCCGCGTCGGGGAGGTCGGTACGGCTGATGAGCTCGAGGGTATCGTTGAGGAGGCGTCCCGAATTGTAGCAGAGCAGGGGACGCCGGTCTGAGCGGATGCTTTGCCAGGTGCGTCTGAAAGCGAGGGTTGCATCCGGTTTGCCGAGGAGTGTACCGTCGAGGTCTGAGGAGAACAGCCTTATATTCATTATTCGTCTATATTATAAGCCTTCCGTTTATACGTTTTTTCTTTATACATCTTCTAGGGATTTCAAGCTCAAGGTGGGCCCTTCCGAGTGGGTAGATTCTACCGTATTCAAGAGCTGTTGTGCAATCCCCGTCCAGGTGAACTTGCTTCGCGCCAGCTGGGCCCCACGGTGGCTGATTCTTCTTCTCAGAGATTTGTACTTGAGAGCCTTCGAAAGGGTTATCCCCAAGTCCTCCTTGTCGAAGGGATCGGAGAAAAGTGTATGAATTCCGTACTCTAAGATACGGTACAGACCGCCGTGGACGGTCACTACCGTCGGGGTGCCGCAGGCCATGGCCTCGACCACGGTCATTCCGAAGGGCTCGTACCTGCTGGAGAGGACGAAGATATCCGCCGCCCGGTAGTAATCGGGCAGATCATCGTCGTCGATGAATCCGATGAACTCGATCCGGTCCTCAAGATTGTACTGCTTGCGTAAGGACAGCAGCTCCTGGTACAGAGCCTCTTCCACTTCGTCACGGTCCTCATGGCCGATCGCAAGAACGAGCCGGGCGTTTTTGACCCGTTCGGCGAGAACGCTGAATCCGTGGATGAGGAGGTCCATACCCTTGTTCGAGGCGAGCCGGGACACGGTGAAGATCGTGGGCCCTTCGAACCCGAGCCTCTCCCGGATGGTCCACTGGGTAGCTCCCCCCACGGGATAGAAGCGGTTGTCGTCGTATCCCGGGGGGATCATCCGGACCTGATGGTTCGGGAGATCGTAGCTTTCTTTGATTTTATCAAGTTGGATGGGGGTGGTGGCTATCACCATGTCGCAGTTGTGATAGATAATCTTCTCGTTCTTGATCCGAGCGGAAAAGTTGTATTTGTGCTCGAAGGCGTCCGCGTCTTCGGGAAAATCCCCTTCCATCTTCTCCTTCTTCCAGGAGCCGATTGAATGGGGGGTGTGGATGTGGGGAAGATCGAGCGCCTCTTTGAGGGTTTCACCGGCCACTCCCGCGTCCCAATAATGGCTGCTTAAGAATTCGTAGCGGATGTTATGCTTTTTTATGTACTCGAGGGTGTTCCTGCACCACTCGGGGATATGCTCGTAGAGGTACTCCTTGGGAATGAAGTCCTTGGTATGTCCGCAGGGACTCCTCAGGATCTGCACGTTTCGGGCGACCGGTTCCTGCTGGGGCTGGTCTTCGAACCGGCGGGTCCATATGTCCACTTGAAATCCGAACTGCCCGAGCTTTTTCGCGAGCTCGAGGACGTACACAACCTGACCCCCGGTGTCGGGGGCGCCCAAGGGTGCCTCCGCGGCGACGTATCCGTGAGTGGATATAAGGGCTATTCGCCGAGAGGGTTGCTTTTTGGTCTTTTTCTTCTTCTTGAGTTTCGGCGTGTCTTTTGCCTTTTTTTCGTTCATCTTTACTCCCTTTTACTCCCTATCGATTTTAAATATACGCAATCGGGAGAGAGAGTCAAGAAAAGGGGAGTTAGGGAATCGGAGAATCGGGGTCGGCTATCGGGGCAACTTGGGTGTAATGCCGCGTTAAAATCGATTCCCGGAAAGTTCGAAAAATCTCTTTCTTATGGTCCCCGACGTATCGAGGCCGATAAATCTGCCGCGGATCCGCACCGG
>JBKHAJ010000015.1:0-25587 GCA_046542935.1 Spirochaetia bacterium
AAAGTGTTCTCCTGATTCAATCCCCACGATCGGGGGCACTCTTAAAACATTTCAGTAGGTGTCCTCGTCCATCTCCTCGAATCCTTCGATAACCTCGTTTACCCTGTTCAGGTGTTTGTTGATAATTTCCCTGTAATCGAGATCACCGGTACTGATACGATGATTTTCGTCTTCCCAGAATTGGACATCCTCGAGGACGGTAAATGAATAGGGGACCTCGGCGGACCACCGGAGTGCTTCCTCCCAATAGTAATCGGCCATGGAGTAGATTTTACGGGCCTTTTCGAGGCTCTTCAGATTGATCTCCTTCCACGGCTCGTTGAAGAAATAGGCGTTCCGCTTATCGTATTTGCTCGCCAGAAGGATATACTGTTCCACGAGCTTGAGATTGACGTGCATCCGGAAAAGAGAACGGTACCGGGCCCACTCCTCGGGTGTTTCGATTCGGGCAAGGGCGTTCAGGGGATTGGCAAAATCGGCCCGTAAAGATCTTTCGAGCCAGAAGATATTTTCCAGGGCATCTTCGGGATACTGGTACAGATTCATTCGGTACAGCCTATAGAACTGCTCGGCGTAGAGGATATTGTACCCGTAGACCGGCGCCGCGCCGATCGTAAGGATGAATAAGATGAGAATCGTGGAAACGAACCGCTTCACATTCCCTTTATCGACCGGGGGGATAGGAAACTCCAGATATTTTCGGCCACCCTTTCCGGCGGTTCGGAGGCGTCGATATAGAATATTTTCATACCCGAACCCCTGAACGATTCGATTCCCCGCTTGTACCACTCTAGGAAACTCTTCTGTTCCTCCATGTCCTCGAATATCTCTCTGCTCTTTCGGCCGTTCATCCGGTCTTGACAGATATCGGGATCCAGATCGAGAAAGAAGAGAAACTCGGGAAGGGGAAAGGGGGCGTTTATCCGGGCAACGTACTCGAAACCCGAATATCCGGACTGATAGGCTAAAGAGGAAAAGACGTACCGGTCGGAGACTACATAGTCCACCCGAGTCAATCGATCGACGATACCCTTTTCCCCGTAGAGATGCTCGTTCCGGTCGGCGGCAAAAAGAAGTGCTAGGCTTCGCGGATCGAGGGAAACCTCTTTTTTTAAAACTTTCCGGATCGATTTTCCAATAAAACCGTCGCTGGGCTCACAGGTAATCCATCCGGTAAGACCCGCGGCGTCGAATTTCTCCTTTAGGAGTCCGGCCTGGGTCGTTGTTCCTGATCCGTCTAATCCCTCGAGAACGATGAATCGGGGGAGTATCGTCGCGGTATTCATGGCTGCTCCGCCTTTATGTTAATTCGCAAGTATAGTATACTAATTAAGATAAGAGTGTAAATCTGAGATATACTTGACCATATAAATAATTAGGTATAATTCTTTGGATAAGTTCCGATATAGACGTATAATACAAATTATCATCCTTTTCGTGCTGATAGCGATCACCACGGTGCTTTTCCTTCCGGTCCAACGGTTCATATCCTCTCGAATGGACGAGCTCAAGCGTACCGCCATCGGACGCATCGAAACGGTCTTGGGAAGACACATCTCCTATGAAAAGCTCTCTCCCTCTCTTTTCATGCATCTCAAGATCGAGGGATTGACCGTGTATTCCGATGGTCCCGGCGGTCCGGCATTGGTGGAGATTCGGAGGGTGAGGGTTTACTACAGGCTCTTTAAACTCTTGTCGAACAACCCCGGGGACGCTATCCATGAGGTTCGCATCGAAAATACCCGGCTGGCTCTTGATCTCGAACGTGACCGGGAGCTCATCTCTCTCATCGAAGACCTCGTCGAGCGCGCAAAGAGACCCGACGGCGAAACCGTCCTTCCCGATGTGACGGTGTCGGGAAAGAATCTGGATATCTCTCTTTCAAGTCCGGATTTCGAAGCATCGGCGGCTGATCTTTTCTTTACCTTTGAAGCAGGACGGGAGAATTACGGAGTCGACGCGAGGGGCAGAATCGATCTTACCCTCGAGGACGGACCGTGGGAGCTTTCCAAGGTGTCCACCTCGGTCGATCTCTCAGGGCGTGTGGGAAGCTCCTTCGAATGGGCCGATCTCAATGTAGGGATCGACCGGTTCACCTCAAATCTCGCCGATCTCGCGGAGCAGCGGTTCTACATCACCTTGGACGAAGAGACGGTAGAGGTCCGAAAGACCCAGGACAAGGCGCCCCTTGATTTGAGGATCGCCGCGGATCTCTCCGGTGAAGAAGTTACCCTCTCGTTGAGAACTGAAGAGTTTACCCCCCAAACTATCATAAGTGCCGAAGGCGAGGCGGGTTTTCTCGAGCCGTGGCTATCGACCGTAATATCGGGGACCCTCGAAGCTTCCTACCGATTTCCCTCAAAGGAGTTGGTGTATTCCGCCGATCTCGCGCTTCGGGTAAATGAAATCGCGTCTCCCATCCCTTTCGACGCGGTGGTCAAAGCCGAGGGAGACCTCGAAACGGCTGAAATGGAACTCGTCCGTATATCCAGCGACAGGGGAATCGCGGAGTATTCGGGCCGGTTCGACTTCGCATCGATGCTGCCCGAAGGTATTTTCAGTTTTCGATCGGTTCCCGTCCTATCCGGCCGGACGGCTTCAGGAACCCTCGCCGTACGCGGGGAGACGGACAGGGTGCGGATAGTGGGCTCGAGTGTCCGTATAGGCGATACCGAGCTCAAAGAGTTCCACATGATGCTCCAGCCCCTCCAGGGAGCAGTCAGGTTTACCCTCGATGCCGCCATGCCGGGCCCCGGGCGAAACCGTATCGTAACCGACGGGTCCGTTCAGTACGATCCCGAACTACTCCTCGATCTCAATCTCCGGATCGCCGACGTCTCGAGCTCTTCCGTTGCGGAAGTCCTTCTTCCCGCAGAGACCGTGGAGCGTATTCCTTCCGGATTACTCGATCTGACGGTGGATTCACAGATTTTCGTTACCACCGATTTCGTCGACACCGCTTATCTCCTGCCTAATTTCCGGATATATCAGAGCGGGAACCCGGAGAATATGCTCAGTTTCAACGCGGCGGGTAATCAGAACGGCCTCGAGATCAGCGATATATCCCTCCTGTGGAACGAATACACCATGAGCGGAGGATTGACCGCCCTAATCGGGGAAGGGAATACCCTAGAGGCGAACACCGAATTTTCCGTCAACGGTATTCCCTATTCCCTGTCCGGAATCCTCAGCGGAACCGGGGAAATCGTCATAAACGGATCCTACGCCACGGTTATGACCCTTCAAAAAAACGACGAGCGGTACGACTTCCGTTTGAAAACCGGCTCGGTTCCGATACCCTTCAAGGACAAGAGGGGGCGGGTTGATCTCGACATCTACGGCTTTTACGAGTCCGCTTCGGCATGGCAGGTATACCTCGACTCCTGCAGAATCTCCAAATTGAATCTCGGCCCCCTTCAGGGCGCCGACGTAACGGTATCGATCTCCGCCGACCAGGAGACCTTGCTCGTCCACGACATTGATTACAAGGACACCTTTTCCCGGGTAAGCGGCTCCGGCCGCTTCTCGTATCGGACGGACGGAGCTCTTGCTCTGGACGGATGGCTCCATTTGAACTCACGCGAGGATGCTGAGCAGTACATTTCCGTTGTCAGCCTCCAGAACGGAAATATCGAAGGAAGCGTCCGAATGCGGGATATCCCCCTCGAACGATTCTTGATTGCCCGGAATGTTCGCGGACTTTTAGGGGGCCTCGTCCGGATATCCGGTCCCGTGAAAGACCCCGGTTTCGATATCTACCTTCGGACGGAGGATACCCTCTATAACAATGATCCCGTCAGTATCGAGCTGTCCGGTGCATTGACCGGGGAAGAGCTTGATATCGGTACTCTGGACTTTAGGTATCTCAACAACAGGATACTCTTCGAGACCGGAATCTTCGATTTTTCGAGAGGTTCCTTCGACTTCCGGGGAGAGTACTCCGGCAGCTTTCAGAACGAGGTTTTGAGGGCGGACTTGAGCCTGTCCGGAGAGACAAAACGCCGGGGGGACCGTTCTAAGCTCCCTCACATCCTTAGGGGGGACATAGCGGGCACCGGAAGAATTTTGACCCCGACCCTCGGTACCCGGGAGCTCGAGCCGTGGACGGTGGATTTCGATAAGTCCGACGAATCGTTCCGGATTTTAGGGGGTCCCCGAAACGCGCTCAACGCGAAGTTTCAGACCTCCGGCAGCTTCGAGGTCAAGCTGTCGCAGCCCTTGCCCGCGACCCTCTACGCCAAAGGTGTTATCGTTCAGGGAACAATAGAGGCCGACCTCAAAAGCCTCAACCTCGATTTCGACGCCCTGAATACATTTTTGAATATCCCCTTCTTCCACATCGTCGAAGGGCAGGGGTTCGGCGATTTGCGGATAACCGGACCCTTCAATGATCCCGATTTCTACGGAACCCTGCAGCTTTTAGGGGCCGTTGCGGTGAATCCCCTTATTCCCGAAGACCTAGGACCCTTTTCGACGGGACTCGTCTTCGACGGGAAACTTTTCTCGATAGACGACGTATCCATAAACGCGGGCAGCGGAAAGATAACGGTAGACGCGGACTTCGTTATGGATCATTGGGTTCCCCGCCAGTACTCTATACGGGTGGTCACCGAAGAGGGAAGGGCCCTTCCCATGGAGGGTAACTTTGCCGGCGTCGTTATCGACGGTTTCGCCCTGGGGAACATATCCATCGACGGGGATTTCTCCGGAGTAGACATCACCGGAGATCTCCGGATAGTCGATGCCGACGTCACTTTAGGCGAGCGTGAGGAGGCCCCGCCGCGAAATAGACCCTTCGACTTCCGTACCGATATGACGATTACCACCGGGCGGAGGGTCGATTTTCAGTGGCCCGCGGGAAATTTCCCCATCCTTCGAACCAGCGCGGAGGTCGATGAATCGGTCCGCATTACCTACAACAGCGGATCCGGCGAATACGAGGTGAAGGGGAAAATCGGCATACGGGGAGGGCAGATATTTTACTTCAGCCGAAACTTCTATCTCCGAGAGGGGGCGATAACCTTTAACGAGACCACGGGACGGTTCGACCCGCGTCTGACCGTCCGTGCGGATATCCGGGATGTAACACCCGAGGGAGAAGATGTAACCATATCGCTCATCGTCGATAACAATCCCTTGAGTCAATTCTCGCCCCGTTTCGAATCGGATCCGGTCCTCCCCAATACTGAGATATTAGCTATGCTCGGACAAAACGTGATTACCGGTCTCGGAGGAGAGGAAATCCGCCTTTCCTCCGCTATTGCAATGACGAGCGGAATAGTCCTTAATCAATTCGGCTTTTTCAGGTCCTTCGAAGAGGCTGTCAAGGACATCTTCAGGCTCGACTTCTTTTCGATTCGAACCCAAATGCTCGAAAATCTCTTAGTGGAAAGTATTTTCGGTCAAGATGCCCAAGAAGGGACAACTGTGACCACCTTGAGCAGATATCTTGACAATACCACCTTATTTTTGGGAAAGTACCTGAGCGACGATATCTTTATAGAAGCTATGGTCGGGCTCCGAGTCAGGAACATGAACCTGGAGGAGGAGCATATGCGGGAAGAATTCGTAGTGGATACCGAGATAAGCCTGGAGTGGAAAACTCCTCTGGCACTGCTCGAGTTTTCTTTTATGCCTAATATGACTGATCTCTTCGGAAAACCCCCGGTTTTCAGTCTCGCTTTATCGTGGGGGTTTTCCTTTTAGGATTTTGAGGGAGTACATATGCGCACATTTATTCGACGGCTTCTGTTTCTGTTACTGCTGACATGCATCTCCGCCGGAACCGCCGTCGCCCAGGAGGGTGAATGGTACCTCGGGAAACCGATCGTCGATATCGAGTTTACCGGACTCGTGAACATCGATTCATCGGAGCTCGAGCCGATCGTCGAGCCTTATATCGGCCAAGATTTTACCGACGATCTCTTTTTGGAGCTGCAGAGCAGGTTGTACGCTATCGATTATTTCGAGAGCTTCATACCCAATGCCCTTCCGGGAGACGATAATTACGAAAGCATCATTATCAATTTCGAGGTTGAAGAACGGCCCGTAATCGACGAGATCAAACTTCGAGGAAACAGGAACATTCGCAGGAACGATATCCTGGATGTAGTTCTCTTGAAGGAGGGGGACATGGTCAATCGCACCAAGGTCCGCCTCGACAGCGACGCTGTCAGGGAGCTCTACCTGGAACGCGGGTATCCCAATGTATCCGTCGACGGCGAGATCGAGGAACTGCCCGAACAAAACGCCGCGGTCGTCACTTTCTCGATCGAAGAGGGAAACCAGACCCGCATCAGAGACATACAGTTTTCCGGCAATTCCTTTGCCTCGGAGGGTACACTGAGGAGGGTCATGGAGACCAAGGCGCAGTCCCTGTTCTCGAAAGGTGCCTTTCAGGAGAGTGAATTCGAAGAGGACCTAGGCAGGATCGAAAACTACTACTGGGAGAAGGGTTATATCAACGCCGCCGTCGTGGATGTAGTCAGGGAGATCGAGGAAGACGAAGAGGACGAACGCAACTATATGGTCATCACCATCTACATCGACGAGGGTGAGCAGTACACCTACGGAGGGATGGAATTCGAGGGAAACGTCCTCTTTTCCGATGAAGAGCTCAAGAGTGTTCTCAGATTGAGAGAAGGAAGCGTCCTCGACAAGACCAAACTTGAGGCCGATTTCCTCCGTGTGACCGATCTCTACTATAACGACGGATACATCTATAACACAATCACCCAGGAGGAGGTCGTCGATGAGGTAAACAATGAGATTTCCTACGTGGTGAGTATCACCGAACGGGACAGGGCCCATATAGAAAACATACTTTTTCAGGGTAACGAAAAGACCAAGGATTTCGTCATCCGGCGTGAGCTCCCCTTTCAGGTCGGCGACGTTTTCAGCAAGCAGCTCATCATGGAGGGTCTGCAGAATCTCTATAATACCGGACTCTTCTCGGTTGTCACCCCTACGACCCCCATGGGGAGTACCGAGGGGTTGATGGACCTCGTTATCAACATCGAGGAAGCCAAGACCATCGATTTAGAATTCGGAGTGACCTTTTCCGGGGCCGCGGGGACCTTTCCCATCATGGGCTTTTTGAAATGGACCGACCGCAACTTCTTAGGACGAGGGACCTCGATCAGCGCCGGGACCGAGCTCTCGAACACAACACAGAGACTCAACTTCAGCTACAACGAGAACTGGCTTTTCAACAGACGGTGGTCGTGGGGGGTCGACTTCTCCATCGAGCATGCTCTGAGCCAGAACGTCAAACAGGATATCCTTGCACCGGTATTCTCCCCGGATGATACCAATGCAGTCCCCGATCCCTACGAAGGATATTACGTCTTTTCGGAAGACACAACCTACGGCGGAAGCGACTACGAAGCGGGAACCCCTTTTCCCGAGATTCCCAGCGATTCCGATATCGAGGATTACGAGCTCGTCACCGATTACCAATACGACCTTTCCGAGGGAAAAACCATTCCCGGCGACTATCTGATGCAGTACGACAGCTTCGATTTCTCCCTCGGCCTCAATACCGGTTATACCTGGCATTTGGGGGGAGGACGGCTCGGTATCTCCACGGGACTGCGGACCAGTTTGGAATATCTAACCTACGACAACAGCTTGTATCGTCCCTACAATCCCACCACCCGGGACAATCTGAACGCCTGGCAATTTACCAATAAACTGTGGCTCAACCTCTCCTGGGACACACGGGACTACGTCCTCAATCCCTCCACCGGATACCACCTGAACCAAAACTTTCAGTACGTCGGCGGTTTTCTCTTCGGGGTCAGCAATTTTATGCGGAGCTCGACAAAGGCCGAGGTCTTCTTTACTCTCTTCGATGTCCCCGTAGCGACTAATTGGAACTGGAAAATGGTTCTGGCCCTTCATTCCGACTTCGCCCTCATTCTTCCGCAATTTCGTCGCGACGCGGGTACCGGAGCCTGGGGGTGGGGAACCGAGCTCAAGGACATCGACTATCTGTATACCGACAGCATGCAGATAGCCCGCGGCTGGGGATGGCGGACCGGAGGAAAGGCCCGGTGGAACAACTGGATCGAACTTCGCATGCCCATCATCGAGCAGTACCTGTGGTGGGACTTCTTCTTCTCGGGAACCGCGATGTATGAGGAGCTCTCACACATGACCGATATGTCGATGGACGATTTTTTGTTCACCTTCGGCGGCGGCATCAGGCTGACCATACCGGGATTCCCCATCGGGTTTTTCCTGGCAAAGCGTTTTAGGACCAACGACGGAGCGGTGGAATGGCAGACGGGCAATATCGGAGGAGCGAGCGAAGGAGCGGGGATCGACTTCGTTATCTCCTTTACCTATGAAATATTTTAGTACGAACGAGGTAATCTCATGAAATGTAGTGAAGTGAAAAAGTTCCTTCTTGTTATATCAATTTTTTTGGCCGTGACGTTTGCCGTTCCGGCTGAGCAGCTCTCGCAGATCGGAGTCATCGATCTTTCCGCCATCGTTTCCAATTACTTCAAGGAATCGAAGGCATGGAGGGAGCTCGAAGAAATGACCCGGAAGTACGAGGAGGAAAAAGCGCGCATTCTCGACGAAATACAACAGCTCGAAGGCCAAAAGCTCGAGGAAGAGAACGAGGGAAACGAGAGCGCCGTGCTCAGGCTGGAAGACGAACTCTACGATAAAAAGGAGTACCTCAAGGAGTATAATAGGATCAGGTTCAACCAGATCCAGAGAAAACGGGACACCCTCCTCGAATCACCCACCTTCCTCGCCGAAATCATGACCGAAATCCGTTTCGTCGCCGAAAGTGAAGGGTATTCACTCATTCTTCGCACTAAGGATCCCGACATCATGTGGTGGAGCCCCGAGGTGGATATAACCGATAAGGTACTCGCGCGTTTGAGGAGAAGAAACACCCAATAGCGGTACGAAGCGCATGGCCTCTACTGAAACCCCCATGATGCGCCAATACAAGGCACTGAAACGGAAGAGCGGAGACGCGGTTCTGTTCTTCCGGCTCGGGGATTTCTACGAGATGTTCGAAAAGGACGCCCGGGAGGTAAGCTCCCTCCTTAATCTCACCCTGACCAAGCGAAATGGAATTCCCATGTGCGGTATCCCTTACCACGCATCCCAGGGGTATATCGCCCGCCTCTTGAAACTCGGCAAGAAGATTGCCGTATGCGAGCAGATATCGCTTCCGGAGGGAGGAAAAGGAATCGCCGAACGGGACATCATCGAAACGATAACCCCCGGGACGGTCTTCGACGAGGACTTCCTCGAAAGTAAACGAAACAACTATCTCGCGGCCTTAGGCGTTTACCGGAACGCTCTCTCTTTTTCCTACATGGATTGTTCCACCGGAGAGTTCGCGGTTACCAGCTTTCCATTGGATACCGGATACGAAGATCTCGGCAGTGAGCTTGCCCGACTCTCGCCGAGGGAGATACTCGTTCAGGAGTCGGCCTTCGAGGAATCCTCATACCTCTCCCGGCTCTTGAGCGAGTATCCCTCTATGCTCCTCAACCGCTTCCCCGATTGGAACTTCGATATTAACGACAGCTACCGGAAACTCACAAAACAGTTCCACACGGTCAATCTCAAGGGTTTCGGAATCGAAGAGGGCGATCCTGCCTTATACACCGTGGGGGTCCTCCTCGACTACATACACGAGAGCAGTAAGAGCCTTCTCCCACATCTCAGAGGGATAACCCGCTACAACCTCGAAGAATATCTAACCCTAGACGAAAACACCGGAAAAAATCTCGAGATTATCCGGAACATGCAAGACGGAAGCGTCAGATATACCCTCTTAGATACCCTCGATTACACTAAAACGGCTATGGGAGGAAGAAAACTCCGCTATTGGCTGACCCGTCCCTTAGTGGACACTGTCGAGATAAACCGCAGGCTCGATCGGGTTGAGCTTTTCTATAGACAGCAAATTCTTCTGAATTCTTTCCGGGAGACTTTGGGCTCGATCCTCGACCTCGAGCGCCTCGCCTCAAGGATCGCCACCGACAAGGCCCACGCTAAAGACCTTTTGGGTATCCGAAACAGCCTGGACCGCTTTTTCGAACTCCTCGGTATCCAGGAAGACTGGCGTGCCGAGGAACTTCTCCCTGAGCTCAAAGAGGATACCCGGAGGAATCTCCTGGAACTGAGAGGACTCATCGATTCGGCGATCCACGAGGATCCTTCGGTCCTCCTCTCCGAGGGCAGACTCATCAAACCCGGATACTCCGCCGAGCTCGATGCGATGAGGGAGCTCAAGACGAACAGTAAGAGCGTACTCGACGAGTACCTTTCGCAGGAAAAGCGAAAGACCGGGATAGGTAACCTCCGGGTCAAGTACAACAAGATAATCGGGCATTTTCTCGAAGTCTCCAAGGGAAACCTCGAGCTCGTTCCGGAACATTTTATTAGAAGACAATCGTTGGTGAACAGCGAAAGGTACACCACCGAAGAGCTCGGGGAACTCGAGGTTAAGCTCAATAACGCCGTCGAATCGATTATCGACAAGGAGAGAGAACTCTTCCTCCAAATCCGGGGACGGATCAAGTCGAATATCGATGACCTCCTCGAGAGTGCTTCGATCATCGGTGAGATCGACTGCGTAGCATCCTTTGCATACGCCGCCACCGCCTACGGATACACCCGGCCCGGGATCGACGCCTCCGGACTTCTCAAGATCGAATCCGGTAGACATCCGGTGGTGGAAAAGCATCTGCCCCCGGGCGATTTCGTTCCTAACGGGATCGATATAGACCCGTCCGAGCGTAATTTGATTCTCCTGACCGGACCGAACATGGCGGGAAAGTCCACCTTTTTAAGGCAGACCGCTCTGATCGTTTTGATGGCACAGGCGGGGAGCTTTGTTCCCGCCGGGGAAGCGAGAATCGGAATCGTGGATAGAATTTTCTGCAGGGTAGGCGCCTCTGATAATCTCGCCCGGGGGGAATCCACCTTCTTAGTGGAAATGAACGAGACCGCGAACATCCTGAGGTCGGCGACACCTAATAGTCTGATCATCATGGATGAGGTGGGACGTGGAACCAGTACCCAAGACGGGCTCGCCATCGCCCAGGCGGTCTGTGAATATATTTTAAAGTCCCTCGGGGCCAAGACCCTCTTCGCCACCCACTACCATGAGCTCACCGATCTCGAGCATCCCCGAATGGTCAATCTATCCATGGATGTCGCCGAACGTGACGGCACAATAGTATTTCTCAAATCGGTCGTATCGGGGCCGTCGAGCAATTCCTACGGCATTCACGTCGCGGAGCTCGCGGGACTGCCCGGAGAGGTGATATCCCGGGCCCGGGAGGTCCTCGCCGCTCACATAGCCGCCTCCGGAGCACGGACGGACGATGGGAAGGATCATGGGTCTTCCTCCTCGGGCCCCGCAGCGCATCCCCACGGAGGAGGTCAGGCCGAACTCTTCGAACCGGGTGAGCTCGTTCTTCGGGAGATCGAATCACTCTCTATAGATACTCTTACACCCTTGGAAGCCTTGAACGCCCTCGCGGACTGGAAGCGAAAGCTTAAACGTTAACCGATTTCGAAGCGGCGGACCCGAATAAAGTGTATATACATGTATGATCCGATCCTTCGATACCCTGCGGAATGCTTTCTCAACCCTGAGGCCCTGTCGTATCTGCGGAGGCCCGGTCCGGCATTTTTCCCGGGAATATTCCCGTATACCCGTCTGTCCCGCCTGTCTGGGCGCTTCCCGGCGCCTTATTCCTCCTCGATGCACCGTGTGCGGGCGCCCTCTTATCTCCGAGATAACCGTCTGTACCGTCTGCCGGGAACGTCCCTACCCGTTCTCGGAGCACCGGAGTCTCTACGAATACCGGGGAAACGTAAAGTTCCTCATCCGGCTGTTTAAATTCTCCCAGGTACCCACCCTCGCACCGTTCTTCGCCGACCGGTTGGCCGAGGAATTGCATATCCTTATCCCCCGCGGCGGCAATCGCACCCCGGTAGTAGTACCGGTCCCGGGAAACCCGGCATCAGTGCGCGGAAGGGGATGGGACCAGGTCGAACTCATTTCGAGGTATCTCGTTCAAAACCACGGATTTACCGTCGCCGGAATCCTCCGAAGGGGGAGATCGAAGACGCAGAAGAGCCTCGGATTCGACTCTCGAACGAAAAACCTCGAAGGAAAGATCCGAGTCGTCGCCCGCGGCGGAACCGCCGGAGTTCCCCGGGATATAATCCTCCTCGACGACGTCTTTACAACCGGTTCGACAGCCGCGGAATGTACTCGGGTCCTCCTCCGCGCGGGTGCGGAGCGGGTGAGGGTGCTCACTCTCGCTATTGACTAAACTATTCCTTCCTGCTATTGTAATAATGACATCTTGGAATTATAAACCGGAGGAGTCGTTGCAGCGGCTCCTTTTTTATAGGCGGAACACGGACGGGACGTTTGGACTGGAAACATTCAAACAGAGATGAAGATAGAATCACGGAGGTTATCGAGCCTTTACTCAAGGGGTTCGGATACTGTATTGTTGAGCTGAAGGTGAAACAGATCAGAGACGGGAACTCGAGAATTCACCTCGTGATTCATAATCCCTCCGGCGTTACCGTCGACGATTGCTCAAGGGTGTACAAGGCTGTCTTGCCCGTACTCACGGTGACCATGGATACCCAAGACGTTCATCTCGAGGTATCCTCACCGGGAATAACCCGGAACGTGAAAGAGGGGCGGGAGCTCGCCTGTTTCATCGGACGGGAGATAGCCTTTATGCTGCCCGGCAGGTCAGAATGGACCGAAGGTCTGCTTCTCGAGGCCGGTCCCGAAGAAATACGGGTACGGACCGGAGGGGCGGAGACCACCGTGCCCCTCAGTGACCTGAAAAAAGCTAAGCTAGCGTGAATAGGAGAAGAGTAAGAGATGGCTGAAGGATTGGCTGAAGCGGTACGGATGCTCGTACAAGACAGGGGAATTTCGGAAGATCTTGTCATTAAAACCATAGAAGAATTCCTTTTTGCCGCATACAAGAAGAAGTTCGGAACCTCCGAAAACGCCGTGGTGCGCTTCAACGAAGAAGGAGACGAAGTAACCCTCGCCGCGAAAAAGAAGATTGTCGAAGAAGTCGAAGACCCGGTCTTAGAGATTTCCCTCGAAGAAGCCCGGGAGCTCGTCGACGACTGCGAAGAGGGGGACGAGCTCCTCATAGAGATTAATCCCAAAGAATTCGATCGGAGCGCCATTCAGAGCGCGAAGCAGAAGGCGAAACAAACCTTACGGGAAATCCAGAAAGATACTCTCTACTCGGAATTCGAAAACAAAGTCGGTGAGATGATCATCGGGTACTACCAGCGGGAGAGGAACGGAAATATCTACGTCGACCTCGGAAAGGTCGAAGGGATACTGCCCAAGAAGTTCCAGTCGCCCCGGGAGGTGTACAGGCCCAATGATCGAATCAAGGCAATGATCCAGGAAGTCAATAAGACCCCGGCGGGACTGCAGATTGTTCTTTCCAGGACTCATACCGAGTTTGTAAAGCGGATTTTCGAGCTGGAAGTTCCCGAGGTGTACGACAAGACGGTTGAAATATTCAAGATAGTACGTGAGCCGGGATACCGGACCAAGATCGCGGTCTATTCGAACAGGGAAGACGTCGACCCGGTCGGTGCCTGCGTGGGAATGAAGGGCGTCAGAATCCAAGCGATCGTCCGGGAGCTGGAAGGAGAAAAGATCGATATCCTCAAATACGAAACCGACCCGCGCACCTTTATCAAGAACGCATTATCTCCGGCCGAAGTGGAATCGGTAATGATCCTCGACGAGGCGAAGCGTCAGGCCCTGGCCGTAGTCGCTGAGACGCAGTTGAGCCTCGCCATCGGAAAGCAGGGATTGAACGTGCGCCTCGCTAATCGACTGGTCGATTGGAATATCGACGTCAAAACCGAGGCACAATTCGAAGAGATGGATATAAGCGCCGAACAGAAGAAGGCCCTCTCCGAGCTCTTCATGGACTTCCATGAAGAAGCAGAAGAAGAACTGGAAATAACCCAGATCTCCGAGCTTCCCGGAATCTCCGAAAGACTCGCGGAAATACTCCGTCACAACGGTATCGAGCTCATCGAAACACTCGTTGCCATGTCTCCGGAGGACCTCAACGGTCTCGACGGCCTGACCGAGCAGGATGTTCAAACCATCAACTCCATCATCGAGGAGAATGTCGAGATCATCGAAGAGGAAGAAGCGACCGAAGCGGTCCCCGCCGATACGGGAGAGGAAGAAGAAGCCGCGGCACCCGAGGAGGAAACCTACGAGTGTCCTGAGTGCGGCGCCGAGATCACCGTCGATATGACCACATGCCCGAGCTGCGGTGTAGGACTCAGCTTCGAGATCGAAGAAGAATCGGAAGAGGAATAGGTAGAAAAAGGTAGTGTATGGCTGAAGATCAAGAAAAGAAACCGAAAGCAACCCTTATAAAGCACCGAAAACCGGAAGAAACCGAGAAGGGCGGCGAAGAAAAAGAGAAAAAGAAAGTCGTCGTCGTCAAGAAAAAGGTCGTAGTCCGAAAGAAAACACCGAAGGTTGTGGCTAAGAAGGAAGAGGAATCTACGAAGGAGACCGCGGAAAAGCCGGTCAGGCCGGCCCCGTCCGGCGGCGCGGAAACCGAACGTCCCGGTAAACCCGCGGAAAAGACTCAACCTCAAACGAAGACCGGACAGACCAAGCGGCCCGAAACAGGTGAAAAGCGGTACGAACGTCGCGAACCTCCCCGGAAGGATACCCGTCCTAAGCCGGATAAAGATCGGAAAAAGGATTTCCGGCCCGAGCAGAAACGAACAGAGGGTCCGCCCAAACCCTTGGAGCAAAAACCTCCTGCCAAGAAGTTCAAGACCAAGAAGAGGGGGGGCGGCTACCAGAAGCCCAAGCGTGAAGAGCATCAGGAGAAAATGCTCCCGATCAAGAAGAAGCGTACCCAGCGGGCCAATCCGGTTCCCAAGGAGATCGATATCATGGAGGTCATCACTGTTTCCGATCTCGCCAAGAAGATGAACCTCAAGGCCTCCGATCTGATTGGAAAGCTCATGAGTATGGGCGTCATGGCAACCATCAACCAGCAGATCGACTCGGATACCGCGGAAATACTCGCCGGAGAGTACGGCTGCAAGGTAAACATCGTAAGCCTCTATGACGAGACCATCATCGAATCGGAGGAGGATTCTCAGGAGAACCTCGAGCCGAGGCCCCCGATCATCACCGTTATGGGTCACGTAGACCACGGGAAAACCAAGCTCCTAGATGCGATTCGGTCCGCCAACGTCGTGGACGGGGAGTTCGGCGGAATTACTCAGCACATCGGAGCCTACGCACTCGAGCATCCCAAGGGGAAGCTTGTTTTCCTCGATACCCCCGGTCACGAGGCATTCACTCTGATGCGCGCCAGGGGAGCACAGGTAACCGACATAGTCATCCTGGTGGTCGCGGCTAACGACGGAGTTATGCCTCAGACGAAGGAGGCGATCAGTCACGCTAAAGAGGCGGGTGTGCCTATCATTGTGGCCATCAACAAAGTGGATCTAGCCGACGCTAATCCGGACCGGGTCAAACAGCAGCTCTCCGATTACGATCTTATCCCCGAAGATTGGGGCGGATCGACCCTGTTCAACGAGATATCCGCCTTGCACGGCCAGGGGATCGATGCGCTTCTGGACAGTATCATGCTTCAGGCGGAAATACTCGAGCTCAAGGCCAACTACGACCGCCGAGCCGAGGGAAAGGTCATCGAATCGAAGATCGACCACGGCCGGGGGATCGTCTCCACGGTCCTCATACTGAACGGAACCCTCAAGGTCGGGGACACTTTTATCGCCGGCATCTACCCGGGAAGGGTCAGGGCGATGTTCGACGACAAGGGGCATAAGATCGACGAAGCGCCTCCCTCGACACCTGTCGAGATCTTGGGCTTTACCGGCCTCGCCAAGGCGGGGGATCCCTTTCAGGTTACCGAATCGGAAAAGCTCGCCCGGCAGGTGGGAACGAAGCGGCAGGAGCTCAAGAAAGTCGAAGAGGCGGAAAATGTCAAGAAAATCACCCTGGACAATCTCTACGATTCGATCCAGGAGGGTGACATCAAGGAGCTCAAGGTCATCATCAAAGGCGATGTCCACGGATCGGTGGAGGCTCTGCAGTCCGCCCTCGAAAAACTCTCCACCCCGGAGATTCGATTAGGCGTTATCCAAGGCTCCGCGGGCGCCATCAACGAGAGCGACGTCATGCTCGCGGCGGCATCCAATGCCGTTATCATCGGCTTCCATGTACGCCCCACGGGAAACGCCGCACATCTCGCCGAGAAGGAAAAGGTGGAGATCCGCAGATACAATATCATCTACGACGCCATCAACGATATCAAGTCGGCCATGGAGGGAATGCTCGCTCCGGATATCAAGGAAGTGATCATGGGAACAGCCGAGGTCAGAGACACCTTCAAGGTCCCCAAAATAGGCCTTATCGCCGGTTGTTTCGTTACATCGGGAAAGGTCAGGCGAAACGCGAATATCCGGGTTTTCCGGGAGGGCATCCAGGTCTACTCCGGAAAGATCTCGTCCCTCAAGCGCTTCAAGGAAGATGTGCGGGAGGTCGAGCAGAACTACGAGTGCGGTATCGGAATCGAAAACTTCAACGACGTCAAGGTCGGAGATGAGTTCGAAATTTTCGAAACCAAAGAGGTGGCTAAGAAACTAGGATCGTAATGGAAAACGACCGATTAAAAAAAGTCGAAAGCGTTATCCAGCGGGAAATAGCCCGCCTCATAACGGAGAAAGAAATCAAAGATCCCCGGGTTCACTCGATGCTGTCGGTGAACCGGGTGGTCGTCAGCAAGGATATCGCCTATGCCAAGGTGTATATCTCCGCCTTCGAAAAGGAAAACCGTCTTGATGAAGCCGTCGACGCCCTCAACCATGCGTCCGGCTTCGTTCAAAAGCAATTGGGCAAGAAACTCAAGACCCGGAATACACCGAAGCTTACCTTCATCGCCGATACATCGGTGAAGGAGGGTTTCCGTATCAACAAGCTGATCGAGGACTCCCTATCTTGAAGACCCGGCCGGACGGCTTTCTCCTTCTGAACAAGCCCTCGGACATTACATCTTTTAGCTCCCTCGGGTCGGTGAAGAAGCGACTCGATACGAATAAGGTCGGTCATGCCGGGACCCTGGACAAATTTGCCGAAGGACTTCTCATAGCCCTGATCGGCAAGATGACGAAAGCCTCGAGTTACATCATGGAACTGTCCAAGGAATACCGGGCGCGTCTCGTGTTCGGGATCGAAACCGACACCCTCGACCCCGAAGGAGAGACCGTCGAGACCTCGGGACATATTCCCGGTATCTCTGATATGGAGGGGGTAATACGGAATTTTTTAGGTCCGATAAAACAGGTCCCGCCCCGTTTTTCCGCCGTTCACGTGAACGGGAACAGGGCGCATCGGCTTGCCCGGGAGGGGAAGAGTATGATCCTCAAACCCCGGGAGGTGGCCATATATGAGCTCGAGATCCTCGACTACGAACCTCCCTTCGCGGATTTCAGGGTGGTGTGCTCTAAGGGAACATACATTCGCTCTCTCGCCCGGGACATCGCCCGTGCCTTAGGCTCAAGGGGACATCTGACCGCTCTGAAGCGGATCCGGATCGGTGGTTTCGGCGTCGATGAGGCCGTTCGTCCCGACGTGGTCGAAAAAGGGAACATCCTTAGCCCTATCGAATTCTTTTCCCGGATAGATGCAATAGCCGTATCCCGGGTGGAAGAAAGTGTCCGATTGAAAATCTCGACGGGACAACCTCTAAAGGATAGTTTCTTTACCGAGATCCGGGAGGGTCTTAATGCGGTCTTCGATTCGGAGGACAATTTTCTCGCTCTTGTGGAGAAAAACGGCCGGAATTACTTCTACAAATTCGTCGGAGCCCGCGGATGAAGTCGATTTCCTGGACCGATTTCGTCCAAGATCACCGATACGGAGATGTACCCTCGGCGGTTACGGTGGGTGTATTCGACGGGGTACATATAGGGCATCAGAAACTGATAGGACGTATTCTCGAAAAGGGAGGGCTCGAACCGGTCATCGTGACCTTTCTGGAGAATCCCTCGAAATTTTTCCATCCCCGGGGATTTCTCGGCAACATTTCTACCCTCGAGCAGAAGCTTGCCTATTTCGACTATCACGGCGCGGGACTGGTCATACTCATTGACTTTTCCCCTGATTTTAGTAAACTGTCAGGAAGGAGATTTATCCGCCTGATCTCGGAGCATCTCGGGCTTCGATATCTCGCCGTGGGTGTAAATTTCCACTGCGGAAGAGATAACGATACGAACGCCTTCGACATCAAGGAGATGCTCGAAGAAAGCAGAATAGGGGTCGATATTATCGATCCGGTTTGTTACAAAGGGGAACGGGTAAGCAGCACCCGAATCCGTAAAGAACTTCTTCGGGGCAATGTGGAAGACGTCCGGAAGATGCTCGGGAAGCCATACGCCCTGGATATTTCTTCCCGGAGAAGCATCCGGGGGAGCCGGATTCCCCTAAGCGTTTTTGAGCAGATAATCCCCCCTGCCGGCGAGTACCGAGCGGGGATCAAAACATATGATAAAGAGATTGAAACCGTTATCACAATTCATTCCCAGTTTATCGAAATACCCGACATCGGGACGGAAATACGGGAAATTGATATATTAGAAAACACGTAGAAGGAGAAAAACGATGTCCGTAACAAAAGAGACGAAACAGGAAATTATATCCAAATTCGGCAAGAACGATAAAGACAGCGGCGCGGCGGAAACTCAGATCGCACTGCTGACTACAAGAATACAGGACCTGACGGAGCACTTGAAGAGTCACCCCAAGGACCACAGCTCCCGGAGGGGTCTGCTCAAGCTCGTCGGTCACAGGCGAAGAATGCTTAAGTATCTTCAGAAAAAAGATCTTCTGAAGTACCGGGGGCTCATCAAGGAACTTGGACTGAGAAAATAATAATAGAGAGAAAAGGAAAAGTATTAATGCATCGAATTACGTATAAGATCGGAGAACACGATCTCATTCTCGAAACCGGTAAAGTCGCGAAACAAGCCAACGGCGCCATTCTCGCAAGCTACGCCGGCTCAACAGTGCTCGCGACCGTGTGCTGTTCCGACTCCCCGGTGGAAGGACTCGATTACGTCCCCCTCCAGGTTGAGTACAACGAAAAACACTACGCCGCCGGAAAAATTCCCGGCGGATTCTTGAAGCGGGAGGGCAGGCCCAGGGACAAGGAGATACTGGTATCCCGGCTCATCGACAGGCCCTTGAGACCGTTGTTCGATAAAAAGTTCAAGAGGGAAATCCAAATCATTCCCACGGTCATATCCACGGACCAGGTCAATCCCCCGGACATTATCGCCATGGTGGCCTCCTCCGCGGCGGTGACTATTTCGGATATCCCCTTCGACGGACCGGTGAGCGCGGTCAGGGTCGGACGGGTCGACGGCCGACTCGTCATCAATCCCACCTTCGATCAAAACGACGAATCCGAACTCGACATCATCGTTGCGGGCACCAAAGACGGAATAACTATGGTCGAGGGAGGAGCCAAGGAGGTCCCCGAAGACCTGATGATCGAAGCAATCGAGAAGGCGCGGGAAATCATCGTCGACCTCTGCAATATTCAGGAGGAGCTCCGGAACAGGGCCGGAAAGGAAAAAATCGAGATCGATACGACCGAAAAGACTCTCGCCCTTGCCGATGAGGTACGAAGCTACGGTTACGATCGGTTCAAGGAAGCGGTCTTCGTCAAAGGAAAAATGGAACGTGACAAGGCAAAGCGCCGGGTCCGCGATGAAGCTTGGGAATACTTCTCCGACCGAATCGAAGAAGATGACAAGAAGCTCTTCAAGGCGGTTTTCGAGGACATGGAGGCCGAAATCGTACGGTCCTCCATCCTGGATAATAAGGTGCGCAGTGACGGCCGGAGCCCCGACCAAATACGTCCTATCACCTGCGAGGTCAACGTTCTCCCGAGAACGCACGGCTCGTCCCTTTTTACACGAGGCGAAACCCAGGCTCTGGTAGTGGCTACTTTAGGATCCGTCTTTGACGAAAAGCTCATCGACGATATCGACAGCGACACGCGGTACGACAACTTCATGCTCCACTACAACTTTCCGCCTTTTTCAGTGGGCGAAACCGGGCGGCTCTTCACCGGAAGGAGGGAGATAGGACACGGACACCTCGCCGAACGAGCGATCGAGGCGGTCCTTCCCGAGAAAGAGAGCTTTCCCTATACCCTGAGGATCGTTTCGGAGATTCTCGAATCGAACGGAAGCTCCTCGATGGCCACGGTCTGCGGAAGTTCACTGTCCCTTTTGAGCGCCGGAGTGCCCATCAGCAAACCCGTAGCGGGAATTGCCATGGGGCTTGTCAGTGAAGGAGACCGGACGGTAATTTTGAGCGATATCTTAGGCGAAGAAGACCACCTAGGCGACATGGACTTCAAAGTAGCCGGAACCGAGAAGGGGATTACCGCCTTTCAGATGGACATTAAAATATCCGGTGTTACCGCGGACATCATGAGGCGGGCCCTCGATCAGGCCCGGGAAGGGCGCCTGTACATCCTCGATATCATGAATAAGACGATAAGCGCCCCTGAGAGCAGCCTCTCCGAATACGCTCCTCGTATCATCACCATGAAGATCGACCAGGAAAAGATCGGCGCGGTTATCGGCACCGGCGGGAAGACTATCAAGGGTTTAAGCGAAAAGTACGACACCAACATCAATATCGATAACGACGGCAAGATCACCATCTATGGAAAGACCCGGGAAAACGCCGAGAACGCCGAAGACGCGATCAAGGCGATGCTCGAGGAGCCCGAGGTAGGAAGGGTCTACGAGGGAACGGTCAAGAGGATCATGGACTTCGGCGCCTTCGTCGAGATACTTCCCGGCAAGGAAGGGCTGGTCCATATCTCCAAGCTCTCCCGGGACCGGGTAGGCAGCGTCACCGACGTCCTCGAGCTCGAACAGGAGATACCCGTCAAGCTCGTCGAGATAGACAAGATGGGCCGGCTTAACTTGAGTTATATCGACGCCGTCGATCCCGATGGGGGCTCGACGGGCGGGTCCCGGCCTCAGCAGCAGGAGAACAGGGGTGGAGGGAAGAGACATGACTCCGGCCGGAGACGTGGTTGATCGGACAGAAGGTCCTGCCGAACGGCACCAGGGTCCTATTCGAGAAAGTTGAACACACTCAGACCGTATCGATAGGATTCTGGATCCTCCACGGCTCGAGGGACGAGGAGGATTCCGTCCGCGGATACTCCCATTTCCTCGAGCACATGCTCTTCAAAGGGACCGAGTCAAGGAGTGCCTTCGAGCTCATTCAAGCCGTCGACCGGGTCGGCGGGATATTGAACGCTTTTACCGAAAAAGAACAGATCTGTTACTACTGTACCCTTGCCTCGGTGCACCTCGAGCTTGCGATCCAAATACTCACGGACATGCTCTTTCATTCGACCCTTCCCGCCGAAGAGATCGAGCGGGAAAAACTGGTCATCCTCAACGAAATAAAAGAGGCCGAGGACAGTCCTGAGGAGATCGCCTACGATCTCTTTCTGGAAAGGATGTGGGGTGAACACCCCCTGGCCGCCAAGATAACGGGAGACAAGGATCACATCCGCTCTATAACACGGGAGAAACTTATCGATTTCTATCGGCGTGTATACGTTCCGTCGAATCTTCTCATTTCGGTCGCCGGGGATTTCGACCCGGACCGTCTCATGTGCTTCCTCGAAGAGCTGCTTCCCGAAGGGTCCCCCAGGACGGATCGTAAGATACGAGAAAATCCTCGCGTTTCCCGAAGTTTCTCCACCGAATACGTCTCGGGGGGCTTTCAGCAAGTCCAGATCTACGGCGGGACCTCCTTCGAGATCCCTCGGGACATAACCGAATTCTACGATTTCCTCGTCTTCAGCACCATATTCGGTGAATCGATGAGCTCCCGGCTCTTTCAGGGCTTAAGAGAGCGCCTCGGTCTCTGCTATACCATCTACTCGATGCGTTCATTCTTTTCCACCACCGCTTTATGGATTATTTACGCGAACACCTCTCCGGGGCTCCTGAAGCGGCTCATTAAGGGGTTAGATGACGAGATACGGAGATTCCGCTATACTCCGCCCGGGAACGATGAGATCGCCGACGCGGTTACCCATCTCTCGGGGGGACTCATCCTCTCTCTCGAAGACATGGAGACGCGGATGAAACGGATGGTCAGGCACTACCTCTTGGGCGGAGAAATTCACACCTCAGAGATGGCTATCAGCCTTATTGAAAGGGTCACCCGTGACGATGTAAAAAGAATGAGTGATAAGGTCCTTTCGGGAGAAGACTTCAAGCTCTTCGCCTACGGGACGAGGAACCTCGGGAAACGCAAAATCACCGGGCTTAATTTCTGATTCAACCGTATCGAGGAGAGGTGAAATGAAAATACATATCCATGCGGTGTCCGGCGAACTCATTCCGGAATACGGGTCCGCGTACTCCGCGGGAGCGGATCTCAAGGCGGCGGTAGAAGAGACCGTCCGGCTCGCTCCGGGTGAACGGAAGCTGATACCTACGGGAGTTCGTATGGAGCTGCCCGAGGGATTCGAAGCGCAGGTCAGACCCAGGTCGGGACTGGCCCTCAAACATGGAGTTACAGTATTGAATGCCCCGGGGACCGTCGACAGCGACTACCGGGGTGAGATCGGTGTAATACTCATCAACCATGGAGAGACTTTTTTCGAGATAGAAAGGGGAGACCGGATTGCTCAGCTCGTTATATCGCCGGTTACCACCGTCGATTTCGTTCCAATTCTCGAATTGAACGAAACAGCCCGAGGGGCCGGAGGATTCGGTTCCACGGGAAGGTAGCGCATTTGTATGAAACGCCGGTATTGGGTCCTGTACTCATACGTGGGAAGAGAGTTCACCCTCTCGTTTCTCGTGGCTTTTCTCTTCTTTTTCTTCATATTTTTCGTCAACCAGATCCTCCTACTGGCCGAGAACATCCTTTCCAAGCGGGTGCCTTTTACCGATGTACTTCTCTTGATCTTTTACTCCCTCCCTTTGATTCTTTCCTTGAGTATTCCCTTCGGTACTCTCGTGGGTGCCCTTATGGCGGTGGGAAGGTTCTCTTCGGATAACGAGATGCTCGCATTTCAGGCTTCGGGTATCCCGAAAGGGAGAGTCTTTGTTCCTATTTTCTTTATCGCGGTAATATTCTCGTTTCTTTCTTTCGTAATGAACGATGTCTTCCTTCCCATTGGGACGATAAATTTCGGTCGGCTCTACCGGAAGCTTCTCTACTCGAATCCGGAAATCGAGCTCGAACCCTATTCCATAAAAAGGTATCAGGACAGTATCCTTGTAACCGGCGCGATAGAGGAAGGTGTAATCGAAGATCTCATGATTATCGACAAGACACCGGAAAACGACCGGAGGATAATTACCGCCGGGCGTGCCGAGCTGGTCGAGAGCGCACAGCAGCAGGGGGTCATTTCCCTCCACCTCGATACGGTTTTCAGTCACACCGTCGATCTCAAGAGGAAGAATTTGTCGGAATACATAAGTGCCGAAAGGATGATCTACAACATACTTCTCAGAGATATAACCTTTTCTTTGAGGAATCCCGGTCCGAGCGAGATGAGCTCGAAAGATGTTTTAGAGGAGATCCGAGAAATGGAGTCGGTCCTGGAAAGAAAGCGGCGTCTGCATCGTCAGAACCTCCAGGAGAAGAAGTGGGAGCTTCTGCTCCGATACCGGGAAGCCGGAACTTTGGGACTCTTTCCTGATAAAGCCGATATTTCGAGAATGTCCGCCCTGCGGGAGGAGATAGAGCGGGGATCCACCCGGCGGATCGACGACCGCTCTCTGCACCTCTACGAGCTCGAATTTCATAAAAAACTCGCCGTACCCTTGTCATGCTTCATATTCGTGGTTTTTGCTTTCCCGGTCGGGCTGTTCACGAAGAGAAGCGGTCGATCCGTGGGATTCGGTCTTGGGCTGTTGGTTGCCGCCCTCTACTGGGGTATGCTTTTCGCCGGTCAAACCCTGGGGCTCAGGGTCATGTTTTCGCCCATTCTTTCGATGTGGCTTCCGAATATCGTAATACTTACCGGCGGAGCGATCGCCTTTACCGTCAGGGGGAGGCGTTGATGCTCTTCGATCGCATGGTGGTCAAGGCGTTTATTCCCATTTTAATTCTAGCGCTCTTGTTTTTCGTTCTCATCCTCGAACTCGTGGACCTCTTCGCGAATCTTTGGCGCTATCTGAACCATGACGTTCCTCTCGTTCACATCCTTAGAGTAGCTTTCCTCTATCTTCCGAAATGCGTGAGTTTTTCCATTCCGATTGCACTCTTGTTCTCCATATCCTATACCCTCGGGAATTTTTACGCGAACAACGAACTCATCTCCGTTTTCGGTTCCGGGGTAAGTCTCTACAGACTCATTGTTCCCTTTATTATCATTGGGGCCCTCTTGAGCGTATTCTGGTTCTTCTTCGAGGAGAATGTGGTTATCGAAACCCTCAAACAAAAAAACGAGCTGAGCGCATCCCTCTTGAACCAGCGAACCAGTCTGAGTAACACGAACGTTACCGTTCAGAGCGGCGACCGCTCGATTATCTACTTTTCGGAGTACTACAACGACAACAGCAGGACGCTCTCCAATCTCACCCTCGTCCGGTTCGACCCGAGGTCTCGACGATTTCTCGAACGATTCGACGCGGAGTCCGCCGTGTGGGAAGACAATCATTGGATCTTGAGAAATGTCCGCCACTTTTCCCGCACCGAAGAGGGGTACATCACCGAGGAGTTTCACAGCACCTTCGAGGATGATTCCTTCGATCAGCTTCCCCGGACCTTCCAGCGCACAGAGAGAAACGTGGACGAGCTCGAGAGTGAAGAAGCCTTGGAATGGATCCGCTCGCTTCGCGTCGCCGGGCTTCCCTATAGGGGGGCACTGACCGAATATTATACGAGGTATTCCTTCGCCCTGACTCCCCTTATGGTCGCGATCCTGTCGAGCGCGGTGGGAGGGCGTTTCAAGAAGAATGTCATGCTCATGAGCCTCTTATTGAGTCTTCTTCTTTCGGTGGTCTACTATGTTGTACAAATGGTACTTGTTATCTTCGCGAAACTAGGATACCTTCCACCCCTAGCCGGTGCCTGGGGCACCTTTTTGATTTTTACCTTCCCCGTTATTTGGTTGTTCAAGAAAGCGAGGACCTGATTGCATGTTCACCACTAGAAATGTCGACACCGAGAGTTCCGCGCGGACCGGAACCCTGCACCTTCATCACGGGGACGTCGAAACCCCCGCTTTTATGCCGGTGGGGACAAACGGTACCGTCAAGGCAATAAGCCATCGGACCCTCGAGGAAATCGGTTACACCATGATCCTCGGCAACACGTATCACCTCTATATCCGCCCGGGTACCGAGGTCATAGAAAATGCCGGGGGACTCCACAGTTTCAGCGGGTGGAACCGAAACATATTGACCGACAGCGGCGGGTACCAAGTCTTTTCCCTGGCACGGCTTCGTACGATCGGT
>JBKHAJ010000243.1:0-5142 GCA_046542935.1 Spirochaetia bacterium
ACCTTCCCAACGTCCCGAAGAGACGGCCCGGGAAGAGAGATGTGTCCGGCTGCGGGAGAAGATATAGTGGGTGGAAGAATCGGAAAATACCGCAAGAACGTCTACAGAGGGATCACTCCTGAAATAGTCTTCTATCCGGTTGCTGAAGTATTCGCTTCGAAAATCGCCCCGGGCAAGATAGGCGGAGATAACCCTGTTTTCGAGCGCCTCGATATGTGCTTGGGCGGATTCGATTCCCCTGCGTTGAGAGACATAGGTCCGGACCCCAAATACGGCAACGATGGCAAACAGACAAACCCCGGCAAAAACGATGTAGACGATTTGGATATTTCTGTTCATATTTTAATTATACGGGGAATTTAGAAAAAGAAAACAGGTTTTTTTGAAAAAACATAGGAGGAAAAGCATGAAGCTGAGAAGGAGAACCCTGCCCTACGGATGGTACCCCACGGACCGGGAGCAGGTCCTTGCTCAATTCAACCGATGGGGGAAACGGGAAAACACCGAAAAGCGCGCCGGTTTGGCGGCCGTTGTGCCCCATGCGGGCTGGTCTTTCTCCGGCGAGCTCGCATACAGGACCCTCGCTCGACTCGACCCTTCCGCGGACACCGTAGTTATCGTAGGGGGCCATCTGCCCGCGGGAGGGGGGGTGTTTGCGGTTTTTGAAGACGGTTTTGAGACCCCCTTAGGTATCATCGAGACCGATAAGGAGCTTATCGAGGACCTCCGTGCCGATATGACCCTGCAGGAGGACGTCTACGCGGATAATACCGTAGAGATCCAGCTGCCCCTGATCAAATACCTCTTTCCGGATGCCAAAGCCGTTTCCCTCAGGGTTCCGCCCTCCAGCAGGGCAATCGAGCTCGGAGACGCCTTGTTCGAGGCGGCCCGGAATGAGAAAAAAACAATAGCCGTTATTGGATCGACCGACCTGACCCACTACGGCCCGAATTACGGATTTTCCCCCAGGGGGACCGGCCGCGGTGCCGTTCGATGGGTAGAGGAAGAAAACGACAAGCGCCTGGTAGATGCCGTCCTCGAGATAAACCCCGCCGAAATAATCACCCGCGGCACCGAGGACAGATCAGCGTGCTCCGCCGGAGCGGCAGCGGCGGCGGTACAATATGCGAAGAAGCGCGGCATAAATAAGGGTGAGTTAGTCGAGTATTTCACCAGCTATTCGATTCATCCTTCCGATTCTTTCGTCGGCTATGCGGGGATATACTTTGGGTGAGCGAAATCAGTGAATCGAGATAAAATGGTGCAACAGCTCTCTGCTCCATTCACGTACTGATGAGAGGACCTGGCTCCCGGTCAGTATACCTTCATTGTTTTCCCTGCGAAATGCCGCTGAGGCGGGGAGAAGGGTGGTGAGAATATCCTTTTGAGAGTCCTCGAGGCCGGAAAGATATACCGGAACGGGAACCGGAGGAAAGCTTAAGCCCCGGAGTCCCTCGTCGTAAAACTTGAGGAAATCCTTCCACCTGCCCGATGGACACCCCGGGGAGAAGAGATGGGAAATATCTCCGTCGGAGTCCTTAGAACCGACGGAGACGGGTATGTCCAGGGTTACACCCAGTCCGGGCTGGTGCAGGACCTGAGCCGACAAGCGGGAACAAGCATCCTCGAGCCGCTTCTTGTAATTGATCATCGGTTTGGTAGTATAGAGGATCGAATCACCGGAGATGGTCTTTTCAATTGTCGCGTTTCTGAGGAGGAAGGAGTAAAACCTGTTCTCTAAGGGGGAACTCCTTGTCTGAAAAGAATGGAAATAGGGATAGAGATAGGTACCCCGGGCGTAGGATTTTCCCGAGGGATAGGAGAAGTCCACTCCATAGAGGTAAATCCGTCTTGCTCCGAGAGAGTCCGCAAGGCTCACCGCCGCGTGACTCACATTTCCCCCGGAAATGTCGATGTAGGGAAAGGGGCGCCAATGAGTGCTCACGTACTGAGAAAAGGGATGCCCGGTGGTAAAGAAGACCAACTTGTCGGTAAGGCGGGTAAGGCCGGGGGGTGAGGCGAGGTCGAGTACTAAGGGTACCCCCTCGGGATAGCCGGCCATAAAATGATGATAGGTCACGTGCTGGCAGTCGATGGATATCACGATGTCAGGCATGATGTCATTCTTTAGGAGACTCGAAAGGGAGGTATCGGTGGCGATAATCGGAGTACCTCCGTCCCGCTTTCGGCGTATTTCGTCGAGTTGGGTTTCTAAAGAGGGGCCGGCTCCGGTTACGACCGCTTCGCGGACCGGATCGAGCAGGGTCGAGGTACCTTCGGCGGCGGGTAGATTAGCAAGGGTGTTGGAAAACCACTTCTTACCAAAGTAGGCCTGAACGGTGTAATCATCGGAGAGGGTGTTAATGCAGTCCCGGATAGCTTCCAAGACGGAGGTGTAGTAGGCGGGGTCCCGTTCCCATCTCGACCGGAGCTGGAGCGTGTTCAAGTCTCCGGTTACGGCGGGGAAATAGGTCGAGAGTAAGAAATCCTCAACCTCCCGGGGGTTTTTATCAACCAGGAGGGCGGTTTTCGGATTGAGAAAGATTTCCCGGAGGTCGATCGAGGATAAAAGGGTCTTGATCTCCCCGATTCCCCTCTCGATTATCAGGATATAGCTGATCTTATCGTTTTCAAGGAGAGGTTTGATATGGTATCCTCCGCCAAGACCGAAGACGACGAGAAAACCATTTTTTTCGGCGCTCGACGCGGTCCGCATTCCCTCTCTTTCGGGATTGAACAGGGAGTGGTAGGCCTTCCCCGTGTCGTGGGCTACGGGGACGGGGCTTCCGTTCTTAGCGGTTTTCATTTTAATTGCGTCGGAAGGTTTCGCTCGTGCTATAGAGGACGAGAGGAAAGCGTCCTTGGGGCTGAGAGCGAGAAGATTACGCTGGAGGAGGGTTTCATGTTCCATACTCAATTCCGACACGGTACAGAAGAGAATCGTAAAATTCAACTGCTTCCTCGACGAGGCGGTCGAGAAATATGCCTGAAGTTTTTCTGTCGTTACCTACAAAATGCTTGAGCGTCATCTTGACGAGGAGAGGGTCGTAGGTATAGAGAAGCCTATTGAAGAGGCTCCGGGATCGAAGCAGGGCGACGGCGGATTCCAAGGGGTAAGAATGATACTGGGTAATCATCTTCGACCAGGAAGCTACGGTTCCCTCCACAGCTGCGCGCCGCCTTTCCAGGGAGGGCATGGCCGCGTCTCTCCAACTAAGATTGCCTGAATGGGAAACCCCGGGCAGGAGAGCGGGAAAGTCCCCTGGGGGCACGGTGTCCATCCCCCGAACCGGGTTAGAAACCGGGCCGAGCCGGGAGATCGAACTTTTCAATCCTGGAACCACAGTATCGAACCAGGATGCATAGATTGTGTAGGCGTATGCTCCCCGCGATATACCTTCGGACCGGTCGCTCAATTCATAGGCCCGCGAGAAAACCTTGTGATAATGAGGCGCGGTGCGCTCAGACGAGGTCAGAGGAAAGATGTCGAAGGGGTGGGGTTTGACGTGTTCCTGGATGTCGTAAAAGGCGAGGTCTAGACCCGCGAATATGATCCGGGAGAATCCCGCAGCCAATGCCGTTTCGAGGGCACTCCCCGCTGCCGTACCGTTTTCACCTATCCGGTAGAAATAAGGAATCGATCCCTCGATAAAGGTCGACTCGAAAAAGGTAGTCTGATTCAACAAAACTCTACGGAACCCGGCAGAGGAACGAATGGGTATCGCCGAAAGGGGCGAAGCTACGGCGGAAGGGGCGGTGCCGAGGTAGTGAAAATTGAATCGGGAGTAGAATCCCGCATCGGTACTTATTACGAGGTCGGGTACAATACCGGCTTCATCTAAAGCCGTGAGGGATGAGGGGAGGGACCACAGGATGTACCTGTCCCTAAAATCCTTAAGCAGATCGATTTGGCTTCCGAGAGAGGGGCCCGAGGCTGCTATAACGAGGGGAAACTCCTTCCACTCCCTAGGGGGCTTCGAAACCGTATCGAGACTCAGGAAATTCTCGATACAGTTAGTAACCCATCGCCGGCCGAAGTAAGAGGTGGTCGTGAGATCGGCGTGAAGCTGCTTGAGAACCCTTTGAATAATTTTGTGGGCTTCCGCGGACTTCTCGGGAAACAGCTCGGCTAATACAGGCCATTCGAGGACCGAAAGTCCGTCGAGGTCACAAGGTAAGAGAAGATTAAAAAGAGCATGGTAGAAGGACGAAGAATCTTGGAGATAGATGCAGGAATCAGTACAGGATTTCATGAAATTATTGTAGAGCTCTTTGGAGTATGAAACGGGGATAATCTTCACTTCGGGGATTCGCCTTTTGACCGCTTCATAGGCATACCCGAGTCCGGCCCCGAGTATTATTACAGAGGTGGTAGGTTTTTTGAGTTGTTCGGAGACGAAGCGATCGGCTTCCCGAACGGGATCGTATTTTGAGTGGATTATTTTATCTTCGGTGCGTGCTGAGGTTTTTCCCGATTTCGCCTTAAAAAGAGTAATCATTCCGCGCCGGAGTAACTAAAAATCCTTTCGATAATTTCTTGGGAGGTAGTGACATCGCCGGGATAGACGAACGATTTTTCCGAGAGATCGATAGAGCCTTGAGGAATCTTGAAAAGTGTCTGAAGACCTACCTTTATCTGGTGGACGAGAAGATCGGTATTGACGTGGAACTTCCCGGGCATGATTATCAGGAGGACGTGCCGGTCGATACTAAAGACGTTGACCGCATCGGGCATCATCGACGATACGATTCGGATTACATCCTCCCGAAGACGATAGGTTTCAACGAGCTCGGCCTCTCTGTGGAGGAGATCGAGAAAGCCTTTGAGGGAGACTAGGAAGAAGGTAAGCCTGTTGTTTTCACCGGTGACGAGTTCTAGAGACTCTTGAACGGAGGAAAGGAGTTCGCTGCGGGACCTTACTTCGGCTCCGGTAAGCTTCTGAAGTGTAGTATTTCGTGAGTGATGTATGATCTCGCCGAGATCTCGAGAAAGGGTTTCGAAGTCGACGGTCTGGAGGGTCGAGTTCGAAAGAATGGGAGAATCGGTAATCAGAAAAACCGCGTCTACAGCGTCACCGTGGCGGAAAGGTAGGATGAGGAGTTCGGAAATAAGGGAGTATTCACGATTGGAAAAAAACCTCT
>JBKHAJ010000244.1:0-5132 GCA_046542935.1 Spirochaetia bacterium
CTCGAGGCACGCATCGACCTTTCCTTTGATATGCGCTATCACCCTGTCGGAGATGCCCGCCACGATAAGGTTCCACAACGGATTGGGAAGCAGGTTCCTCCGGGCCTTGTTTTTTTCAATGGTATAGGAACGCCGGAAAAAGTCGAGCATCGACGGTATAACCACCTCCATGCCGTTTTCTTCGAGGTAGTTTTCGATGTTGCCGTTTGAAACCGGATGGTAGTTCAGGAGTATCTCCCCGACTATTCCTACTCGCGGACGCCGTTTAATCCGGTCGACGGGAACCGCATTGAAGGCGGCCGCCGCTTCTTCGAGGATCTTCAGGGCCCTTCCGTGGCTGTGAGGAACGGTTTCGGCGATCCTCCGCAGATACTCTTCGAAGACTTCCTCGCTTTTTCCCCGGACCGTCTCGTACGGCCTGGTCGAGCGCTTCATGTACTCGAGAGCGTCCATCATGGCTATCCCCCAAACACTGCGAATTTGGAACATGGGGCTGAATTTTGCGCCGGGATGCATTTTCTTGGTATCGCTGCCGGTGGTCATAATGGGGATCTGGGGATACCCCGCCTCGTCCAGGGCCTTGCGGGCCAGGGCGGCGTACTGTCCGGCACGGCAGTCCTCGCAGTTCTTCGCTAAGGCCAAGGCAAGGGTGTCGGGGTCGTATTCGCCGCTCGTTATAACGGCTAAAGCCTCTCCGATATTGACCTGGGCGGGAAAGCAGATGTCGTTGTGGACGTATTTTTTCCCGAGCTCTAGGGCTTTCCCGTCGGCGAGGGGCATCCGGAGCATATTGAACCCCTCTTTCCTCATTATCTCGGTCATGATCTTGGAGAAGGCGGGGGACAGGTTGGGTGCGAGAATAGTCTTTCCTTTGTCCCTGATCAGAAACTTCGTGGCAAAGGCCTCCTTGAGTTCCCGAAACTTGGCAAACCGGCCTGATTCGACGGTGCTTATCCGTTTTGTCCGTACCGTTTCCAGGAAGGACTTGATTCTGATTCGTAAAGGGCCCTGCACCTCGCTCTCGTCGAGCTTGAGAACAAGGAGTTCCTTACCGCTGGTCTCCCGGAGAATCCGCTGCATCTCATCGCTTATAACCGCGTCGTGACCGCAGCCGAAGCTGGTCATCTGCACCAGTTCGAGATTCGGATTCTTGGCAACTGAGATCGTTCCCTCGATCATCCTGGTGTGAAAAGGGATTGTCGTTTCAATCCGGACGTTGGAGAGGTCCTGTTTGTGGAGGTTGGGAAGGGCGTCTAACACCAAAACCGGGACTCCCCGCCTCGTAAAATGGCTCGATAAGGAATGGTTGATCAATTCGTCACCGTGGTAGGGTCTCCCCGCGAGGACGACACCGAAGTCGTATTTTTTCCCGATCTGTTCCAAGACCTCCCTTCCCCGGCGGGTCATCTCGTCGTAGTACCTCGCCATAGCCTTGTCCCCCTCCTTTATCGCCCGAAAGACCTCGAGGCGGGGGATACCGAACTCCTGGGAGAAATAGCGGATGGTCTGTTTGTACTTGAGATTCTGGTTGTACCAATGAAACGTGGGATTATCGAAGGGAATGCCGTATCTCTTTTCAGGCTCATCGCTTCCCTCGATGACCACAGGATACCCCTGGACGATGCTGCACACGTGATTTCCGTGGGCGGTCCGGTTTTCTTTCGGGATGCGGACCATCATGGGCATAAAGATTCGATCCACTTTCCGTTCGATAAGGTCTTTCACATGGCCGTGGGCGAGCTTGGCGGGAAAGCATACCGTATCGGAGGGAATCGAACGCAAACCTCGTTCGTAGAGGTCATAGCTGCTCCGCCGGGACAACGCTACGTCGAAGCCGAGGGATTCGAAAAAACTCTTCCAGAAAGGAACGCTTGCCCAGAACTCTAAGCACCGGGGAATACCGATGGTGATGTTCTTTTTACGTCCCACCTGCCGAGGTCCGTAGTCCATGAATAACAACCGGTTCTGTTCGGTAAATAGATCGGGGATCGATTTGAGACGGTTGGCCGCCTCCCTCAGACGGCTCCGAGTCTTGGGATCTTTTATGTCTCCGAGGATCCTCCCACGTTCGCATCGGTTGCCGGTTATGTAGGTGGAACCGTCGTTGAAAGTTACTAAAGTACGGCTGCAGTTATTCGCGCAGAAAGTACAAACGTGTCCCGATTCTTTCCGGTATTCGAAATCCTCGAGCGCTTCGAGTCCGATAAACGTAGACGGAGAAATACGCCTGGAATGCTCCTCCATCTTCCGCTTGGTCAAAAGAGCAATTCCGATAGCCCCCATCTCCCCGGGAAAAGGGGGTCGGATGATCCGGGCATACGGAAGGTACTGTTCGAAGGCTCTCAAGACCGCATCGTTCTTGAAGGTGCCTCCTTGGACCACAATGGTGTCTCCGAGGCTGTCGAGATTGGAGATGCGGAGGACCTTGGTAAAAACATTTTCGATGATGGACCGGCTGATTCCGGCGAGGATATCGTTGGAGGTTTTCCCGTTTTTTTGTTCGGTAATGATAGAGCTGTTCATGAACACGGTACACCGTGAGCCGAGACGGCTCGGGTTTTTGGCACCGAAGGCCGTTTCAGCGATCTTTTCCGGGAGAACGCCCAAAGACCGAGCATAGGTCTCGATAAAACTCCCGCAGCCTGCGGAACAGGCCTCGTTCAAGACGATGCTCGTTATAATTCCGTTGCGCAGTGCTATGGCCTTCATATCCTGTCCGCCGATATCGAGGATAAAAGTAGCCCCGGGAGCGTACTTTCGCGCCGCTTCCGCGTGGGCAACCGTCTCCACGGTGTGGTGATCGGCACGGAAGGCCCGGGCGAAGAGGTTTTCACCGTACCCGGTGGTCCCCACTCCGAGGATCTCGAGAAGTACCCCCTTGCGCTCGTAGGAACCTTTGAGCTCGAGGAGACCGTGCTTCGCCACACTCAACGGATCACCGTGATTGTTCGAGTAGAACCGGTCAACGACGTTCTCCGCTTCGTCTAGGAGGACAAACTTTGTGGTCGTGGATCCGGCGTCGATCCCCAGATACACCCGAAGCTCACTGCCGGGCTCAATATCGTCCACCGCGGGATATGCGATTTCGTGGCGGCGGTGGAAATCCTCCCGTTCCGCTGGAGAGGCGAAAAAGAGCTCGGCGGAGTGGGTGCCGCCGGAGGCCCCCGTTTCGACCGAATTTTTGAGTCCCTCCAGGGCCCCGAGCCCGGGATACTCCGATTCCTTTTCGGCGAACATCGTACCGATCGACAGCGCCGCGCCCCGGGCAATAAAGAGCTCGGGATTTTCCGGAACGATGATTTCCCGGTCTTCGAGTCCGAGCCGCTCTTTGAAGACCCTGATGAGGACGGGGTTGAATGTCAGAGGTCCCCCCTCGAAGATGACCGGAGGGGTTATATCCATCCCCTGCGCGAGGCCTCCGATGGTTTGTTTGGCGATGGCATGAAAGGTAGAGAGGGCTATATCCTCCGAACGGACTCCCTGATTCAAAAGCGGTTGTATGTCCGTCTTCGCGAATACCCCGCACCGGCCGGAAATGTCGTAAACGGTATTCCCCGCTTCGGCGAGGGTGTTGAAGTCTCCCGCCTCAACCCCGAGAAGCTCGGCAATCTGATCGATGAACGCCCCGGTGCCTCCGGCGCAGCTCCCGTTCATCCTCATATCGGTGGCAACCAATTCACCGGTGGAAGGGGAACGGGAAAAAAAGATCACCTTGGCGTCCTGTCCGCCAAGCTCGACGGCTACACGTACATCATCGTAGAGCGAACGGACGGCGATGGAATTGGCGACGACCTCTTGGACGTAGAAGGCTTTGAGCCCCCGGGCCACGGAGATACCCCCGCTGCCGCAGACCGAAGGAATCAGCCGCCGGTGGGGGAAAAGGGAGTGCGCCTCTTCGAGCATAGCGCAGACTGAGGAGACCTGCTCGGTATTGTGTCTTTGGTAACTGGAATGGAGGATGCCGCCGGTTTTCGGCTCGATAAGAACGATTTTTACCGTGGTGGAGCCGACGTCGATCCCGGTCCAAATAGGGGTCCGATCCATGAATATATGATAGGGGGATCTTCCGTTCATGACAATAACCGTGACTCTATTTCTTTCCCGCTACCACCGCTCCCTTCCACCGAATGGGGGCGCGGAAAAGGGCGGCGAGGTTGACCGCGGTGTAGAAGATACTCGACCAAAGCATCGAGGGGAGCACGAAGAGCCAGTACGTCCTGAGCTTAAGTCCAAGAAGGAGACCCCCGAGAAATGCCACGATAAACATGCTGAAGAAGGTGGATGCCGCGACGAAGAGAAGAGGGGTAAAGAGAATGCTCAAGGGAATTGCCGCGAGTCCCCCGAAGAGGAAGATCATTACCGCGGAGTATCCCAATACGGTACCGGGATCCCTCGAAAAGAAAGCCCCGCTGCTCCAGCGCATCTCTTGACGAAAGAGGTCCCTCCAGGAGGTTTGAGGCTCCGCGTTGACGAGAATGTCGGAGTGTACGGCGGCATGAATCGAATAAGGGGTCCTATCCCTGACCGCCGCAATAAGAGCGGCGTCTTCGGTCACCGAGGGGACTATATTCCCGTAACCGCCGATACTCTCGAGGGCTATCCGGCTGACACCGAGGTTGTTCCCGAATCCGCCGGTAGACAGGCCGATTCCCGCGCTGCCCGCCGTGTAGAAGTACCTGAAGACGTGGTCGAAGAGCTGGTACTTATCGAGAAACCGCCTCCCGTCATGGGTATGGACGGGGGCTATGACGACTCCCCGAGAGGAATCGGAAAATCTTCGGAGCATGGAGCCGATCCATCGCTCGGAAAGGACGCAGTCGGCGTCGGTAAAAAGAATTATTTCCCCCGAGGCGGCATCGATTCCCCGTTCGAGGGCGTACCTCTTGGGATTTATGGCGTCCCGGTTCTCTTTGAGGGTTATTATTCTGACCCGCCCGGGATGTTCGGCATGAAAAGCGGCCATAAGGTCTCCGGTCGCGTCTTGGGAGCGATCGTTGACGAGAACTATCTCGAACTCCAGGACGGTCTGGTTTTCCAGGGAACGAAAAAGCCGGGGCAGGTTCTTTGCTTCGTCTTTAGCGGGAACCACCACCGATATATCCCGTTTAACCGGCGCGGATGACCCGGAACCG
>JBKHAJ010000245.1:0-5102 GCA_046542935.1 Spirochaetia bacterium
TCTATGAAGCCCGGACTTTCCTCCGGCATCGCTGCCGGCGGCGGTCCGGCCTGCCTATAATGGCCTTTACTACTCTTCGCCGTCTTCGGCATTCACCAGGTCGGCGAGGCTTCCCGCGTCCTCCTCCTGGTAATAATCCGCTTCATCGGCCGACTCTTCGAAAAAGAGGATGCGGCTGCAGTAGGGGCAAAACCTGATCTTCTCGCCGATACGCACATCGTTGACGAATTGGCCGGGAAGAATCATGTGGCAGCCGGTGCAGACATGTCCTTGAACGGGAACGATGCCGAGCCCCGCCTTGCTCTTGATAATACGCTCGAATTTGAACAAGATTTCCTCGTCCATTCCCGGCGTTATCGATTCTTCTTCCTTGACCAGTTCCTTGAGGTTCTTCTCCTTCTCCTCACTCTCGTTCTTGATCCGGTCCTGTTCTTTCTCGAGCTCCTCCTCCTGCTGCTGTATCATCTCCTCTTCCCGCTCGAGAGTCGCCTTGAGCTCCTCGATCTCCTTCTCTTCCTTGAGGATTTCCTTACGAAACTGCTGCTCCCGCTCGATGGCGTCCTTGATTTCCTTGTCCAGCGCCTCGTATTCCCTCTGAGTCTTGATCAGGTCCATCTGCTTCTCGTAGCCTTCCCGCTGCTGCTCCGCCTCGGCAAGCTTATTCCGGGACATTCCGACCCGTTTCCGCGCCTCCTCGAGCTGATTGTTCTTCTCGATATAGGTCTTCTTGAGCCTATTCAGGAGTTCGTTCTTGGTGCTCAAGGCCTTGGGAATTTCATGGATTTCCCGTTCGATATCGAACTTTTTGGACAGGATATCCTGAAGGGTTCTGAGTTTGTCGAATACTTCCTGCATCATGGATGATAACTCCTTAACAATCTATATTAGTGATCGATATAGTCTTTCAATCGCCTGCTTCTCTTCGGATGCCTGAGCCTGCGCAACGCCTTCGCTTCTATCTGACGGATCCGCTCCCGGGTTACATTGAAATAAAGCCCCACCTCTTCGAGGGTCAAGGAGTATCCGTCCTCGAGGCCGAAGCGCATCTTGAGGACCTCCTGTTCCCGCGGGGGAAGAGTTTCCAGAACATCCTGGAGCTGTTCCTGCAGGAGGGTAAAGGCCGTTTGACTCGCAGGGTTCTCCACGTCCTTGTCTTCTATAAAATCTCCCAAGAGGGAATCCTCTTCCTCGCCTATGGGGGTCTCTAAAGATATCGGCTCCCGGGCGACGTTCTTGACCGCTTTGACCCTGCCGACGCTCCACCCGAGACGTTCGGAAATCTCCTCGTCGGTAGGCTCTCTGCCTAAGATCTGCATAAGCTGACGCGATTCCCGGACAACCTTGTTTATCTGTTCGATCATGTGGACCGGAACCCGAATTGTTCTGGCCTGATCGGATATGGACCTGGTTATCGCCTGCCGAATCCACCAGGTCGCGTAGGTGGAAAACTTGTATCCCTTCCGGTACTCGAACTTCTCCACCGCTTTGATGAGCCCTATATTCCCTTCCTGAACGAGATCGAAAAAGTGGAGCCCCCGGTTGGTGTACTTCTTGGCGATACTTACCACAAGTCGGAGATTTGCCTTGATAAGACGGTCCTTGGCGCTCTTCATCATGTCCTTGCCCCGGGCTATCTCCTCGGACATATTCATTATGTCGTCGATCGAGTTTTCGAACTCGATTTCAATATTCTTAAGCTTTTTCTCATTGACTTGGATCTGACGGATCTTCTCTTTGATCTCGTCGGCGGATAGGGAGAGGTCCTCTTCTAACTTTCGGCGTCTCGAACCGGTGGCAAGATTCCTGCCTAAGTTCCTGAGCTCCCGCATGTTCCCCACGCGAAGCCGCTTTTCGATCCGGTACTGCTCCTTCCGGTACTTCCTTATCTTCCTCGTTGCATTGAGAAATTTATCGGAAAACTGGACTATCTCTTCCTGATGGATATCGATCTTCTGAATCTCTCTGATCAGGGACTTTCGCTTCCTGATCAGGATCTCATCAGCGACAATATCCCCGCCGGTATCGATGACCTTCTTCTTGGCCTCCATATACTGCTTGAGCTGCGGCGCCAACCCTTTCAGCGGCTCCCGGTAGTACTGATTGAGCCGCCTTTTCTCGGCTAGGAGCTCGGAAATCTCTTTCTTGGAGAGGTCCATCTCCCGGGGATCTATCTTGGCAAAAGTCTTCCTCACAAGCTCGTACATCTGGGGGATGACCATTCCCGAGTCCTTGACGACGAACTTGATTATATTCTCCCCTTCCTCCATCTGTTTCGAGAGATAAACCTCCTGCTCGGCGGTGAGGAGGTTTTCCTTTCCAATCTCTCTCAAGTACAACCGGATAGGATCATCGACGGAAGACTCTTTGTCGGTATAGACTATTTTCTTTGCCTTAGGCGGTTCTTCCTTTTCCTCCGGAGCATCTTCGACATCCTCGATGTGGCCTTCATCTTCGATGTCGTCTTCCTGCTCTTCATCGGCTTCTTCTTCGATTATAAGATCCTCTTCTTCCAATGTTACATTGTTCTTTTCGAGCAAAATAAAAACCTCGTCCATTTTATCTGAATTGACAATGGAATCGGGCAGAAAATCGTTCACATCGTCATAAGTAATTTTCTTCCTCGACTTCGCGTATTCTAATAGTTTTGTGACGGCAGGATCATTCTGCAGTTCTGACATTATACCGTACCCTCAATTCCTCTAACTCTTCGTCAAGATGCATTTTTTCGCTGAGCAATTCGGTGAGATCTTCATCTCCTGATTTCTCCATTTTTTCGATGCGCGCGGATAACTTTTTTCGTCTATATTCGAGACTGTTCTGCTTGATTCGATACAGACTTTGCTTTACGACTTCATCCCGCTGGATAGTAAATTCCTCGGAAGACATCTTGCGAAGAATAATCTTTTTTAATTCTTCATTCTCAAGTCGGTTCAGCACGCTCTCCGTAGAGTCCTCTTCGTTCCGGTAACACTCTTCGAGGGCTATGTACAGCTCGCGAGCCC
This sequence comes from Spirochaetia bacterium, assembly GCA_046542935.1. Classification (GTDB taxonomy): domain Bacteria; phylum Spirochaetota; class Spirochaetia; order SPDA01; family CAZSGZ01; genus JBKHAJ01. The sequence goes on from JBKHAJ010000245.1 coordinate 3,003, forward strand.
ACTCGCTTTGAAGATCCGACGGCTGCAATGCTGTCCTTACAAGTGTAAAATACTCACGATTTACCGTAACGGCAATCATCAGATACAGTTCTGCGGTAAATTTATTAGCATTTCTGGACAAATTATCCGTTTCGGTTGTTTTTGTCCTTCCGGATCCGGTCAGATAGTCCCGAATGATCGACTTCTCGTCGATGTCGAGAGCCTCAGCCAGCTCTTTGACTACCGCTTCCCTTTTTACCTCCGATGCTATCTCCCGAATATATGGAAACAGTTCCCGTGCGACAGCCTCCTTACCCTCCGGCTGTCGCACATCGAACCGCGCAATAGCCTCGTTCATGAGATATTCAAAACTATTTATAGAATATTTCATCATGTTTTGCAACGCCTTTATTCCGTCCCGGCTTATGATATCCGCCGGATCGTCCCCCTCGGGCATAATAGTAACCCTGCCTCGGATATCCTCTGAATTGAGGAGATTCGCGGCTTTCTTCGCCGCGTTCTTTCCCGCTTCGTCACCGTCGAAAACGAGGATTCCCGTATCAGCGTACCTGCCCAGCTTTTGCGCCTGCCTCGATGTAAAGGCTGTGCCCAAGGGGGCTACGGCAATTTCGAATCCCGCCTTGTGCATAGCGATAACGTCGGTATACCCTTCGACCAGTATGAACTCCTTCCCGCGCCGGATCTGTTTGAGTGATTCGTAGAGTCCGTAGAGATTGTCCCCCTTCTTGAAGTACTCCGATTCGGGGGAATTGATGTACTTCGGCCCTTCACCGGAAATGAGACGCCCTCCGAAGCCGATTACATCTCCCTGGATCGAATGGATGGGAAATATGATGCGCCGTGAAAAGAAGCTCACCTCGGGGTATTTCTTCGAAAAGAGGCCGCTCTCTCTCAAGAATTCTTCGGAGTAGTTCTTTTTCTTGAGGAAACGTTTGAGCCAGTATCGGTCTTCGGGGGCATATCCTACACAGAAGCGTTCGATGTCCCCCCTTTCCAGGCCGCGGCGTTCGAGGTATTCAAGTGCTTTCTTTCCTTCCGGTCTATTCAACAGGATATACTGAAAACTCTTTGCCACACGCCCTAACAGCTCGAATATCGCCCGCCGCTTCGAGTCTCCCTCGCCGCTTTCGGTAAGAAGATCGAGCCTGACCCCCGCCCGTGAGGCGAGCATTTCCACGCTTTCCGGGAAAGTACAGTTTTCGATCTCCTGCAGAAAGGTGAACATAGTCCCTCCCTTTCCGCATCCGAAGCAGTAGAAGAGACCCTTGTCGTGGGTGACCGAGAAGGAAGGAGTTTTCTCGTTGTGGAAGGGGCACAAACCCCAATAGCGGTTGTTCTTGTAGCTCAAGGTAACGTAGTCGCCGACTACGTCTTCAATGGAAACCCTCTCCTGTATGGTGTCCAGGACGCTTTCGGGTATTTTCATATACTCTTACCGACTCTTGAGATAGATCCGCTTGGCCTGGTTGTGTTCCGAACTGTCCTCTGAAAAGTAATGTTCTCCTGTGGCGGGGTCCTTCAGCAGGAAGTACCAGTAATCGGTGTCGGCCGGATTGAACGCGGCGTCCAGTGCTATCGTCCCGGGATTGCTGATCGGCCCGGGGGGAAGTCCCGCCCAGAGGTAGGTATTGTAATCCGATTCTATCGATAGGTCCCTGTAAGTCAGGTAATCCGGATGGGGACGACCCTGTATCTCGGTGATGATGTACTCGACGGTGGCGCACGACCCGAGCCCCATATTGACCCGCAGTCTGTTATTGAAAACCGAGGCGATAAGAGGGGCCTCTCCGGCAATCCGATACTCCCGTTCCACTATGGACGCCAGTATGACCCTTCGGTAGAATTCGCTCTCTTCTAAATCCTCCCAATCGGGATAGACCGTGCTCAACCTCTTGTAGAAATTATCGATCATAGTGTCGGTCACCCAAACCGGTTCCGCTTCGGGGGGCAGCGAGTATGTGTCGGGATAAAGAAAACCTTCGAGACTCTCCCCGGGTACTCCGTACCGGTCCACCGCGGTCTCCGAACGCGCCCAGCGGATGAAGGCGGACTCCTCGGTTACTCCTTTGTCCGCGAGGATCGCCGCAATCCGGGTAATTG
>JBKHAJ010000246.1:0-5036 GCA_046542935.1 Spirochaetia bacterium
GGGGCATGCCCGAAAAGGCATCGAGCTTCCGCTCCTCGAGCTGAGTCACCGCCCAGCTTACCGCCTCCCGGTCGTGGTGAGTGTCGGCATCGACGATGTAGAGGTATTCCCCCCGGGCCTCCTCGGCGAGCTGTTGGACCGCGAAGGCCTTACCCTTCCACTCGGGGGGTTTCCCTTTTCCCTCGACGACCCGGAGGCGGTCGTGTTCTGCTTCGAGGCGCTTCAAAATCTTCAGTGTTTCGTCGGTGGAATCGTCATCGAAGACGATGATCTCGTAGTTCTCGTAGCTCTGATCGAAGAGCCCGGCGAGACACTCCTCGATGGAATCCTCCTCGTTTCTCGCCGGTATCAGGACCGATACCATACCACCCTTGCGGATCGCGGGGTCGCGCCGAATCCGGAAAAAATAGACGAGATTGATGACCGCGGTCAGCAGAATATAACCGCTGACCGCCGCTATTACGATTGCGTACCCGTCGGAGATGAGCTTAATTGTTTCTTCCACGTCGGTCCCCCGGCATAAAAATACTCATTCCGGAGGAAAAAGTGAAATCGAACCCTACAGAGCCTTCTCCATGATCCGGTTGAGTCTTTTCACGAAATCGGCGGGTTTCCCCAGTTCCGCCCCTTCCACGAGGAGGGCCTGATCGAGAAGGAGGAAGCTCACGTCGTCGATGACCGACCGGTCTTCGGTGTTCTTCAGCCGCTCGACGATGGGATGGGTGGGATTCACCTCGAGGATCGGCTTGAATTCGGGGAGCCCCTTCTGCCCCATTGCCTTGAGCATCTGCTGCATCTGCATGGTCGGGTCGTTCTCATCGGCGACGATGCACGAGGGGCTTTCGCTCAAGCGGCTCGAGGCCTTCACATCCTTGACCCTCTCGCCTAGGGCCTCCTTGATCTTGTCGAGAAGGGGTTTGACCTCCTTCTCCTTTTTCTTGTCCTTTTCAGTCTTGAGCTCGTCGGCGGCGCCGCTCCGGTTGACCGACTTGAGGTCGTACTCCTTGTATTTACCCACCGCGGGAATGATGATGTCGTCGATCTCGTCGTCCATGATGAGGACCTCGATCCCCTTCTCTTTATAGGCCTCTAAAAGGGGCGAGTTTCGGAGGGTGTCCTCGTCGTCGCCGGCGATGTAGTAGATCCCCTTCTGGTCCTCGACCATCCGCTCGGCATATTCGGCTAAGCTCACGAACCCCTCTTTGGCGGTGGACTTGAAGCGCACGAGCTCTAAGAGGACGTCCCGGTTGGCGAAATCGGAGTAGAGCCCCTCCTTCAAGGGACGATTGTATTCGGTAATGAAGTCGGAATACTTGCCGGGATTGTTCTCGGCGAGGCTCTGGAACTCCCCGAGGACCTTCTTGACCGAGGCGGAGCGGATATTGGAAAGCACCTTGTTCTGTTGAAGGATCTCCCGGCTCACGTTCAAGGGCAGATCCTCGCTGTCGATGATTCCCCTGAGGAATCTGAGATAGGTGGGCATGAGCTCTTTTTCGTCGTCGGTGATAAAGACCCTCTTTACGTAGAGCTTGACCCCGGGCTGGTAATCGGCCTGGTACATGTCGAAGGGTGCCTTTTTGGGGACGTAGAAGAGGGTGGTATATTCGAGGGTTCCTTCGGCTTTGGTATGGAGGTGCAGCATCGGGTCCTCCATATCGTGGCTGATGGTCTTGTAGAACTCGTTATAGTCCTCGTCGGTGAGCTCCGTTTTCGGCCGCCGCCACATGGCGGAAGCGGAGTTGATCTGCTCGACGGTTTTTTCTTTCTTGTCCTTTTCTTTCCCCTCTCCTGTCTTCTCGTACTCTAAAAAGATGGGAAAGGGAACGTGGTCGGAATACTTCTTGATGATATTTTCGATCCTCCACCTCGAGGCGAAATCCTTACCGTCCTCGTTCAGATGGAGAACGACGGTGGTCCCCTGAACGTCCCGTTCGGCCTCGTCGATGGTGTATTCACCCTTTCCGTCGCTGGTCCACCGGTAACCCTTCTCCTCTCCGGCCTTCCGGGTAACGACCTCCACCGAATCGGCCACCATGAAGCAGCTGTAGAACCCGACCCCGAACTGTCCGATCAGGTTGGAATCTTTCTTAGCGTCCCCGGTGAGCTTTGTCAGGAAATTACGGGTTCCCGAGCTCGCGATAGTACCTAAGTTCTCCACGAGGTCCTCGTCGTTCATCCCGATCCCGGTATCGCTTACCGTAATCGTGGAGTGGTCCTTTTCGTCGAAGCTGATGTCTATCCGGGGCTTGAAATCGATGGACTTGTAAGCCTCCTCGGTAAGTGTCAGATACTTGAGCTTGTCCAGGGCGTCGGAGCTGTTAGAGATCAGCTCCCTCAAAAATATCTCACTATGGGAATACAGTGAGTGGATGATGAGATGCAGAAGTTGGGATACTTCGGTCTGAAATTGATGCTTTGCCATTTTTTTCATCTCCTTGCTGACTTTTAAACGATTGTTTATTGAGTTACGGGAAAGATTGCGCGATAAAAATATAACACCGTTTGCCGCGGGAAGGCAAATGGTTTGGTTTACTCCTGCTCACGTGATATAATTACATCGGGGGTTACTTATGAGGGGGTTGCTTATGAAGAAGACTCGGGTTTCGGGGAAGATCTGCATCTCTCTTATTCTAAGCCTTTTATGGGCGTCGGTGTTTCTGTCATTGACGGGCTGCGGAGAAAAGGGAGACGCTCCGGGGGCCGCGGCCGCCGAAACCGCCGATGAGAGGACCGCCCAATCTGAACATATACCGACCGAAACGGTTACCGAAGCGGAGGACCTCGAGCCCGTTGTTCCTCCCGAGCTCGACGAAGGAATCATCACCTACTTTGCCGGCGACGTCTTTATCTTAGAAGGCGGCGAATGGTGGGAGGCCGAGATCGGAGAGACCCTCACACGAGATGACGGCATCAAGACCGAAGCGTCCTCCTACTGCGAGATCCAGTTCGGGGAGACCGCGGTAGTGCGGGTCCAGGAGAACACCGAGATATCCGTACGCAATATAGGGCTCAAGGCCGGCGAGGCGCAGGTGGGTCTCGAGATGAAGCAGGGATCGGTCTTGAGTAAAGTCCAGAAACTCTCCGGCTCCGACCGGTTCGAGGTCCGGACCCAGACCGCCGTATGCGGCGTCAGGGGGACCGAATTCTCCGTGTCCTCGGACATAGGAGGAAAGACCAGGCTTGCCGTCAGAGAGGGGGCCGTATCGGTCCTTCCCGCGACGGTGGATATCGGCAGATTGAAAGAGCAGACCGCCGGAAAAAGCGGGGCCGCCGAAAGACTTATCGACGAAATCGAGCGCTCCGCCCCGATAGTAGAGGCGGACCGGGAAATCGACATCGACGAGAGCCTCGTCCGGGAGACCGAGGAAACCGCCGGGGAGATTGAGCAGGCGGTCCGGGAAATCGGCGCTGCCGAGGACGAACGGCAGACAGCGGAGAAGGTCGAAAATCTGCAGCAGGCCGTCGAGAGGACTAAACAGGTAGTAGCCCGGGGGATGACACCCACAAAACAGATTTCCAGAGAAACCCGTGAAGCCCTCGAAGAGATAGACGAGATCCGGATCCTCAGGATAGTCCCCGAGGAAGAAACATCTCGGCCGGCACTAATCCGCCTATCGGTCAATGTTCAGCCGAAAGATGCCGTTATCGAGCTCGACGGCGAGCGGGTCGGACTCGGCAATTTTTCCGGATTATATCCCGAGGGTATAAATCTTTCCTTCAGGCTGAGCTCTCCCGGCTACCGAGAACACATCCTGAACGTCCTTACCGGAGCCGATACCTCTAAGGCATACACCGTTAAGCTCGGCAGGCTGCCCGATGCGGAGGCCGAGCCCCAAGAGCGGCAGGAACCGGAACCCGTCGCAGAAGTCGACGTAGCGACGGCCGATGAGAAGGAACCCGCCGCTGAAACCGAACCGAGCGGGGAGATCGAGGTACGGTCCGTAACCGTGGAAGCCTCTCCCGGAGACGCGGTCATAACGATCAACGGCGGCCGTGCGGGGATCGGCCGGGCATCGAGTCAGTTCGAGGAGGGCAGCGAAATCACAATCGGTGTCGAACGGAAGGGATACGAGCCCAGGATCCTGAATGTCACCGTAGGGGAAGGACGGAATTCCCATTCCGTGCGGCTCGAGCCGAAGACGGTCCAAACCGACGTACGTATCACGGACGCCCCCTTAGTCGGACGCGTTACGAGTGGGGCCGGAGGACTCTTCGCCGCGGACAGAAAGGGACAACTCATCGCCGCGAACCTCGACGGAGACGTCCGGTGGAGGATCGAAACCGCGAACACACCGAACGAGAACTCTTACCCGGTCCTCATCGGCAATCTCGTCTATTTCTCGGGAGCCAAGGAACTCGTCATTGTCGAAGCCGCAAGCGGAGATGTCTTAGCCCGCATCCCTTTAGAAGGGCCCTCGGCGCACCTCTTCGGCAGACGGGTCGTTCCCTATAGGGGGGACATCCTGTTTCCGACCAACGAAGGGATCCAGATCCGGGACGCCCGGAGCGGGAAGGTAAAACACGAGGTAGCCGTACCGAACGGGAGCCGCATGACCCCGACGGTGTGGGGCGAAACGGTTATCATCGCCAATCAGCAGGGGGCCCTGTTGATGCTCGACCCCTACTCGGACACACCCGTCGCAGGCAACGTGCCGACTCAGGCGGTGCAGCCGGTGGCGTTAGGGGTTACAGTCTGGGCGGACCGGGCCTTCTTTTCAGGAAGGAAGGGGACCGTTGCGTGCGTCGACTTGGTGGAGCAGGAGGTCCTATGGGAGCGGAAGCTTCCCGAAGGGGCATCGGTCTTTACCGATATCTCCTGCGACGGCAGGGGACTCTACGCCTTTTCCAAGGGGACCCTCTACGCGCTGTCGGTGGAAGACGGGAGTAATCTCTTTCCGCCGCTTCTCGATGCTTCCTCTCCCGCTCAGTGCGGAGGCAACCGTTTCTACTACGGAGTCGGGAACGCCTTAGCCGTGGCCGACACCCGGACAGGAAACGAGCTGAGACGCATCCGCGTACCCGGGAGGATAATAACC
>JBKHAJ010000247.1:0-5030 GCA_046542935.1 Spirochaetia bacterium
CCTCATATTCCGGATCAGGGCCTGTTGGTCCCGGGAAAGACCGCTTTTTGTCGGAGACTTTTCACTAAACTCCCGTTCTATGGTGCTTTCGCCTTCGGCCCTCACCAGCCGTACGGAATCGGCGCTCCGTTCCTCTCCGATAACCGCTCTGTCTACGGAACCTTTAAAGGTTTCCTTTCCGGCCTGGGAAGACTCGTGGGAACTCCCCTCGGTCCGTTCGGCCCGGTGCTTGGCGCCTTCCCTGCTCCGGCCGGTCCGCAGATCGACAACCGTAAAAGAAGGCTCCTTGTGGTCACGGGTATTCTTATTTTCCGCATCCCCGCCGCCGGCGTGTCCGGTGTCCGCCGTACCGGTTTTCCGGGCCGTCTCCGATCCTCCAAGCCGTCCGCTCTCTTGAAGTTCTCCTTCGGTACGCGCGGACTCACTCTTCTCCCCGCGGGACATGAAGGCGGAAGCCTCAGGGGCTTTCCCTTCGGCTTTCTCCGCAGAGGCGGCCGACTCCCGTGCAAGAGTACGGCGGGCCGAGGCCTCTCCGGTATTTTCGGTCTCTTCATCCGCGTCGGCAGTATCGGCCGATTCATCGAGGCTCTTACGATTCTCCGCCCCCTCCGCGACAGGAGACTTCTCCAAGCCGCCCTCTTTTTCCCTTTTTACCTTTGTGTCCTCGGATGCATCTTCGCTCCGCTTGGGATTCTTCTTTCCGGATTCATCGGAAGCGCCGGTCTTCGCATCAGCGGAGGGAGATTCCTTTTCCGCCGACTTCTCCGTACCCTTCTCGGAGGCCGGTTCTTCCCGGGAATCCCGCCGCACCGTCTCCGCATCGGCCTCCCGGGCATCGGTGTCCTCGGATCGAGCCGTGTGTTCTTCCGTACAGCCGTTTTCAGCTGCTTCTCTCTGTTTGGGTGGGTCCGTTGAAACGGTACCGTCGTTCCCGAGGGCCCTGCGGAGATACTCACCGAATCGGTCGTCTCCGCTCAAACTGTCCGGCCCTATATCCCGGGTGCCGGGGAAGAGTAATCCCTTGAAATCGGGGCTCCGGGTAGACGATAACGCCGTTTGCAGGTCCAAAAGTTCCTCCACATTATCCTGACGGCCTTCTTGCCATCTTTCGCTGAATCTCGGCGGCCCGCTCGGGGTTTTCCCGGGCGATAAGGGAGAGCCAGTACGATACTATCGACTGATCTCCGGCCTCCTGAGCCAGCCTCTCCGCTGTTCGGAGGTGGTCTATGACGACCTGGTCCTCCATGTTCATAAGTATGCTCACCGCATCTTCGGGAGGCATTCCGTTCAAGTATCGTGCGTTCTGCTCGAGGTTCGCTCTTTTATTTTCGTAAAGATTGACCCGGGTATTAAACGATTTTTCCCTCTCCTCGTGCGATTTCTCCCGCTCTTTCAAAGTTTCTATCATTTCCTCGAGCTCAGCCTCCCGAAGGGAAACGGTTTCTTCCCTGCGGTCGAGCTCCTCCGCACGCAGATCCAAGGCCTCCCACTGCTTAGCCATTCGCTGCTCCTCCAGGATTCCCGGCCTTTCGAGCTGTTCGACTTGAGTTCGTCTTCTCCGGGTAATGAGGGAGACCACCGGAGAAAGGGTGTCCTTGACGTCCATGAATCCCAGATAATCGAACCACAGAAGTCCCCCGAAGACGAGCACGATGATCAATAGTATGAGCAAGAGAATTCTCGGTCCTGTCCGAACGCTTCCCCTCATGGTACGCTCCTTTCCTTTCTTCTATGCTTCTTCCAAGCGGTTTCGGATGTAGCTGCCGGTGTTGATGTCGTCGAGCACTTTGTATTCCTCGTCCCGCTCCGCTTTGTAGAACTCCCGGCCCCGCCTCTCTTTGAGTTTATCGAGCACCTTTCGCTCCTTGGAAGCTTCGAGATATCCTTCCTGAACCTCCCGACGCTCGGCTTCCTTGACCACAAGCTCGTCCTCGAGCTCATCCACCCTGCCTGAAAGGCGGTCCATATACCTCTGAGCCGAGGTTATGAAATTCATATCCGGGTGACGTTCCGGAGTATGGATCTGATGAAACGTGGAAGCCATCCCCTTCAAGGCGTCATCGATCCGTCGTTCTATGCTCAGGCACTCCGAGGTGGCCTTTCCGAGCTTGATTTCCCACTCCTGTTCGGTGTGGGCTTTGATTCTCAAAAGACGGTCGAGCCTGAAGTGGAACCTCCTCATAACGATTTCAGCTCCTCATCGGGGATCTCGACCCCGGCAATCCTCCCCGCCCAATCGAAGGTGCTCCGGAGATCGGACCTTTCGTCGATATTCTGGACGAGAAAATCCCGTATTTCGGGCATCTTCTCCATGGCCTCATCGATTTCGGGATTGCTGCCTTTGGCGTAAGCTCCTACGTTGATGAGGTCCTCCGCCTCGGAATAGACCGCCATCATCCTCCGGATATAAGCTGCGGCCTCCTTAGTCTTAGGACCGGTTACCTTGAGGGCGAGTCTGGAAATGCTCTTCAGGACATTCACCGCCGGGTAATGATACCGTTCCGCCAAATCCCGAGACAGAACGATATGTCCGTCCAGGATCCCTCTGACCGCGTCGGAAATGGGCTCGTCCATATCGTCGGCATCGACCAAGATGGTGTAGAATCCGGTAATAGTACCCTTGTCGGAGGTCCCGCACCTTTCGAGGAGCTTGGGCAGGGTGGAAAAGACCGAAGGGGTGTACCCCCGGGTGGCGGGGGGCTCACCGATGGAGAGTCCTATCTCCCGCTGGGCCCGGGCGAAACGGGTTATGCTGTCGAACAACAGCATAACGTTGTTTCCCCGGTCCCTGAAATACTCCGCCACGGCGGTGGCCACGTACGCGCCCCTCAGGCGGGACAGCGGCGGGGTATTGGACGAGCTCACCACAACCACCGAGCGCTTAAGCCCTTCTTTGCCTAAGTCGTTCTCGATAAAATCCCTGACCTCCCGGCCCCGCTCGCCGATAAGGGCGATTACGTTTATGTCCGCCTTGGTGTTTCGAGCTATCATTCCTAATAGAGTGGATTTGCCTACCCCGCTTCCCGAAAAGATTCCGATTCGCTGCCCCTGCCCCACCGAAAGGAGTCCGTCGATGGACCTCACCCCGGTGGTCATCTGGGTCTCGATCCGCTTACGGTTCAAGACATCCGGAGGATTGTTGAAGACGCTGTACCAATCGCTTGCCCCGGCGCTCCCCTTTTCGTCTAAGGGACGTCCCATACTCCCGATGACTCTTCCTAGGAGCTTGTCGGTTACGGGGACTTGGAGAAACTCGCCGGAAGCGATGACGGTGCACCCGACCTCGATTCCCTCCATGTTGTCGTAGGCCATGAGCTGAACGGTCTTGTGTTTAAGCCCTACCACCTCGGCCCACACCGTTCCCTGCCCCTTGGGAGCGATTATCTGACAGAGCTCCCCGACCACGACCTGAGGTCCGTGACTCTCGATAAGGAGTCCCTGGACCTTGGTGACCGTCCCGGTGTACTTGATCGGCTCGGTCCTATCGACCACCTTCTTGTACTTCTTGAAAAGCTCCACCATGGGGTCACTCCTGTTTTATTTTAATCGGGGTCATATCGATAATCTTGTCCTGGATCTCCTTCAGCTGTGAGGAGATCCGCGCGTCGATCTCGCCGAAATCGGTCTCTAAGATGCAGCCCCCCTTGTCCACCGATGAGTCCTCGACGACCGTTATAGATTTAACGTTCTCCACCATCCGCATGAAATCCTTGATATGATCGGAGGTGAGCTGGACGTCGTCAAGGTTGACCCTGATGACCACGTCTCCCCTGGTTTTGAGTTTACGCAGGGACTGGATAACGTTGTTCACCACGACGTTCTTCTGATTCTCACTGATTACCTTGATAACCTTCTGAGATATCTGAAGTACGAGGTTGATGAGCTGGGTCTCCGACTCGTCGATGATCTCGTTACGTTTTTCGACGGCCGAGCTTATCACCTTGTGGAGCTGATCCACGAGGCGCTCAACCTCCGCTTTTCCGTCGGTATATCCCTCTTCTCGCCCCTGGGAAAAACCCTCCTTCCGGGCCTCCTCCTCGATACTCTCGACACGTCCCTCGGCGTCGCTTATCAAGCGGGAGCTCCGCTGTTCGGCCTCTTGGACCTTGGTACGGGCCTCGTCCTCGGCTTCCTGTTTTATCTTCTGCGCTTCATTGTTCTTTTTCTCGAATTCCTCGAAGGCCTTTTGCTCGGCGTCCTTCACGATCCCTTCGGCCTCTTGTTTGGCCTGCTCGATCATCCTCTTTTTCTCTTCGTCCCACTGGGCCTTGAACTGCTCCGCCTCCCGGCGAAGATCGTCGGCTGTTGGCCCCGTGTACTCCTCGAGTTCGGGCTGAAGCTCCTCGGCCTCTTCCGCTTCCTCGGGCTGTTCGATAATGACCCGTTCCGGCAGGTTGACCACCTCTATAGCCCGGAATACGTTCTTTGCCATCTCCTCCCCCTACACGACCATTTCGTCCTCGCCTGATCTGGCGACGACGATTTCGCCCTGTTCTTCGAGTTTTCTAATAATACTCACGATCTTCTGCTGGGATTCTTCCACATCCTTGAGTCTGACCGGTCCCATGTACTCCATATCTTCCTTCAAGAGGGAAGCCGCGCGCTTGGACATGTTCCGGTAGATCTTATCCTGTACCTCCGAATCCACCGCCTTGAGCGCCTTGGCGAGCTCGTTGGTATCGACCTCTCGGAGGACCTTCTGAATGGCGCGGTCGTCTAGGAGAACGATGTCCTCGAAGACGAACATCCTCTTCTTGATGTCCTCGGCGAGCTCCGGGTCCTCCTCTTCGAGGGATTCGATGATCCCCTTCTCGGTCGACCGGTCGACCAGATTAAGGATATCCACAATGCTCTCGACACCGCCGGCGGCGGTATAGTCCTCCGACGACAGGGTGGAGAGTTTCTTTTCGAGAACCCTCTCTACCTCACGGAGTACTTCCGGTGAGGTCCGGTCCATAGTGGCGATCCGTTTGGCCACGTCGGACTGCACCTCGTGGGGAAGGCTCGAAAGGATAATCGAGGCTTTGTTC
>JBKHAJ010000248.1:0-5011 GCA_046542935.1 Spirochaetia bacterium
GATGTCGGGCGGGGAGGACCGTCCACGGGAATTCCCACCAGCCCATCCCGGGGCGATATGATGCAGACCCGCACCCAGGTAATCCTCCTATACGAGGTTATTGCCCACATGCGGGAGAAAATCCGCATCCCCGGCCCCGACGGGATCGAGCGGGTTGTCCGCTCCCGCTTCGACGAACGGTTCGTGGAGAACAATGTCGGTGCTCTGTATCTCGGCTTCGAGCTCGAGGCCTGTGAATCTCTGTACAGGTTTTTCAAAACACTGTATATTGTGCACAAGGATGTGATTCATGACCCCATTTTCGGAGATAAGAAAGAAAGACATCAACCACACCAGCCTTCCCCGGCAGGTATATTCCCACATCAAACGGATGATCATAACCCAGGAGCTCAAAGGCGGCCAGAGGATACCTGAAGAATCCATCGCCCGGGCCTTCGGGGTCAGCCGGACCCCGATTCGGGAGGCCATGCGGGAGCTCGAGAAGGACGGTCTCATTCATATTTTTCCGCGTAAGCACGCGGAGGTGGTGCAGGTCGGTCCCGAGGACAAGAAGCGCATCGGCGAGCTCCGAATCCAGCTCGATACCCTCTCGGTTAGGCTTTTATGCGGCAAGATGACCGAAGAGCAGCATGCCGAGATGAGGAGTATAGCGGAAAAGGGCGATAACTTCGCCGCGGAGGGAAATATAGCCCGGTCCTTCGAGATGGACAGCGCCTTTCACTGCAAGATGGCCGAGTTTTCCGGCAATGACTATCTGTACAACTTCGTCAAGACCCTCGATTTGAAGGTCCAACTCATCCGGAACATAGTCCCTCTGGATCTAGACGAAATCCGGGAAGGAATCAGTGTCCATACCGACATTGCCGATCTTATCTTCGCGGGAAAATGTGTCGAGGCTGAAGAGCTGGTCAGGAAACATCTCGCCGAATATTATTTCAACGATTAAGGAAAGGTATATGCCTCGAATACTCAAACTTCTCCATTCCGCCGTATCCGTCGTCGACATCGAGAAAAGTATTGCTTTTTACCGGGATCTCCTCGGGCTCGAGCTTCTCTTCGGCCCCACGCCTGAAGCCTCGGGGGAGGAGTTGTCCAGGTCTTTAGGTGTGGAGAACGTCCGGCTCAGGCAGGCGGTCCTCCGGGTCCCCGGGACGGACAATCAAATCGAGCTCCTCGAATACTCGGGGGAAAACAGGCCCGCCCGAAGGCAGCTTCCGCAGAATGCTCCGGGACACGCGCACATCGCCTTCCAGGTCGACGATATGGGGGCGATGATCGAGAGGCTCGAGGAGAAGGGCGTCGATTTCTTTCCCGGCCCCACCCGTATCGACGAGGGACCCCTCTCCGGCTGGAGTTGGCTTTACCTGAAGGACCCGGAAGGCACCGTTATCGAATTAGTGGAAATCGGAGAGTAGAAGAAACGCCCCCGAAAGCTGTTCGGGGGTTGCGTTCTTATTGATATTTGTGTATTGTATACAATATGCGATCGGAGGGGCCCGATGCCGGAAGGTAACCGAAGTCCGGCGGCAGTCCCCGGTACAATCCTATCAGGAGGTTATCATGTCGAGTGAGATAAACACCAAAGAAAATATCCACTGGAGAACGAAACAGCTCAATAACGAGATCTTAGTCGTACATCCTAAGATGTGCCCCGAGAGGGCCCGGTTCGTAACCGAATCGTATAGAGAGACCGAGGCGGAGCCGATGATCGTCAGGCGCGCGAAGGCGATGGCGAGGGTCCTCGAGAAGATGACCGTCTTTCTGCAGAAAGACCAGCTTATTGCCGGAAACCAGGCGTCCACACTTCGGGCCGCCCCCCTCTTCCCCGAAACCGAGGCGGAGTATCTCGAATCGGAGATAGATCTCTTCGAAAAACGGGAGCAGGACCGGCTCACCGTTACACCCGAGGTGCGGCGTGAGCTCTTAGAAGAAATCCTCCCCTATTGGAAGGGAAAGACGATCAAGGAGCACGCCCTCGCGGCCATGCCCGACGAGGTGAGGGAGGCGGCCCTCTTAGAAGACCAGATCTTTTCGGTGGGGATCCATCTGACCGGAAGCATCGGTCATGTTTTAGTCGACTACGACGATCTCCTCTCCCGGGGCTTTCGGGGAATAAAGGAGGAGGTCCTCCGGAGGATGGAAGGCCTCGACTTAGCCGATCCTGAACAAGGAGCTAAGTACGATTTCTACCGGGCCGAGCTCATCCTCTGCGATGCGATTTTAAAGTGGGCCCTCCGGTTCGCCGACGAGGCCGAGAGGCTTGCCCGGACCGAGGATGACCCGCGGTGGAAAGAGGAGCTCGAGACTATCGCCCGGATCTGCCGGAAAGTCCCCGCCGAGCCCGCCGAGGGTTTCCGGGAAGCGGTGCAGAGCTTCTGGTTCGTCCACCTCCTTCTTTTTATAGAGCAGGACGGACTCGCGGTGTCCCCGGGACGGTTCGACCAGTACATGTATCCCTACTATAAGCAGTCGGTCGATTCGGGAGAGATGACCCGGGAGGAGGCGCAGGAGCTCCTCGAGTGTTTGTGGATCAAGTTTACCGAAATCATGAGGGCCTACGACTTCGAATGCGCCAAGTACTACGCCGGTTTTTCCATCTCCGAAAATATCGCTTTAGGGGGAACCGACCGGAACGGCCGGGACGCCGTCAACGAGCTTTCCTATATGTGCTTAGACGCGGAGGCACACACAAAGCTCTCCCAGCCCAACCTGAGCGTCCGTATCCATCCGAAGACCCCGGAGAAGTTCATGATGCGGGCGGTACAGATCGCCTCCACCGGGCGGACCAAGCCGGAGTTCTTCAACGACGGAGTGGGTGTCCCCACCCTCATGTCCACGGGGGTCCCCTTAGAGGAAGCGCGGGATTACGGTATCTCCGGTTGCGTGGAGGCGGTCCCGCCCCACGCCAACGGGATGACCAACGCGGCGATGTCGAACATCGCCAAGGCCTTAGAGCTCGCCCTAAACGACGGCAGGTGCCGCCTGTCGGGGAAACAGATAGGACCTAAGACCGGGGACCCGAAGGAGTTTACCGGCTTCGAGGACGTCCTCCTAGCCTTCCGGGAACAGGTGGCCTCTTACGTGGAAAAGATGGTGATTGCCCTGAACGTCATCGAACGGACCCACGCGGAGCTCTATCCCCTGCCGTACTTCTCCCTGGTGATGGACGACTGCCTCGAGAAGGGGCTGGACATTACCGCAGGAGGCGCCCGGTACAACTATACCGGTCCCCAGGCCGTGGGCTTGGGCGATGTGGCCGATTCCTTGGTTGTCCTGAAAAAGCTTGTCTTCGAAGAGAAGCGGTATACCCTCGATGAGATCCTCGATGCCATGGACGCCGATTTCGAGGGGAACGAACCCCTCAGGCAGACGTTGATTACCAAGGCGCCGAAGTGGGGGAACGACGACGACTTCGTCGACGACCTGGCCGTCGAGGCGGTGAATATCTTCTGCACCGAGGTGGCAAAATACAGGAATACCCGGGGCGGGATATACCGGCCGGGAGTCTACTCGGTATCGGCGAACGTTCCCTTAGGTTTCCATGTCGGGGCCCTCCCGAACGGAAAGAAGTCGCGAAAGCCCTTAGCCGACGGGGTCGCTCCGGTCCACGGGGTGGACCTGACCGGACCGACGGCGATCGTCAAGTCGGTGGCCAAGCTCGACCACGAGAAGATCACCAACGGGACGATTTTGAATCAGAAGTTTACCCCCAAGCTCCTCGAAGGAGAGGAGGGGAAGAAGGCCCTGGCCGACCTTATCCGGACCTACTTCGACTTAGGGGGATGGCACATCCAGTTCAACGTGGTCTCCGCCGATATGCTCAGGGCCGCCCAGCGGGAACCGGAGAAGCACAAGGGGCTGATCATCCGGGTCGCCGGATACAGCGCCTTCTTCGTGGAGCTCGATTCGGCGGTCCAGGACGACATCATCGACCGGACCGAGGCGGCGAGCTTCTAGGCCGGACCCATGGCAACGGCGGTCTACACCAACATCCAGCGCTACTCCCTCCACGACGGCCCGGGGTTGAGGACGATCCTCTTTCTGAAAGGGTGTCCCCTTTCCTGTCTGTGGTGCTCGAATCCCGAGACCCAGAATCCGGAACCGGAGCTCATATACACCCCCGCCCAGTGCATAGCCTGCGGAACCTGCGTCGATGTCTGTGAGTACGGGGCCTTCTTCCGGAAGGACCGTGCCGTGGAGCTCGACAAGGAGACGTGCGTCGACTGCGGGGTCTGCGCCGAGGCCTGTCCCACCGGGGCCGCCTCGATGGTCGGAACGGAGGTGACCGCCGCGGAGGCCGCCGACCTTCTCGAATCGGACGCACCCTTTTTCCGGCGCTCCGGCGGGGGGGTAACCGTCTCCGGGGGAGAACCCTCGATGCACCCGGAGTTTACCGCCGAACTGATCCTCGAGCTCAAGTCGAGGGGAATCCACACCGCGGTGGAAACCTGCGGGCAGGCGCCCTGGGACGATCTGTGGAAAACGGTGGGCAGCGCCGACCTGGTCCTCTACGACTTGAAGATTGCCGACCCGGAAAAGCTGAAATATTCGACCGGCGCCGACAGAGCCCTCGTCTTCGAGAACGCCCGGAAGCTCTCCGGTCTCAAGGAAGTCGTCTTCCGGGTCCCCGTCATCCCGGGGTATACCGACGGCGGGGAGAACCTTACCGCCATTGCCGATTTCGTCGCCTCTTTCGACCAGGGCGGCGGGGCGGATTTAAACGAACCCCCCCGGGTCCATCTCCTCCCGTACCACAATTTCGGGAGCTCCAAGTACCGGGGTATCGGGATGACCTATGAGCTCGGTGATATCGCGGCTCCCAAGGATGAGGAGATGGAGTCGTATCGAAGGATTTTCGAGGACCGCAAGGTCCCGGCAAAGATTGTTTGACAAGGAGTAATACATGCTCGGGAAAGAAGATATAAAAGAGCTTCGCGGTATTGCGACACAGGTCCGGTGCAGGACCTTAGAGGCTATCGGGCGGGTCGGTATCGGGCATATCGGCGGGTCC
>JBKHAJ010000249.1:0-4974 GCA_046542935.1 Spirochaetia bacterium
TCGACAATGCCGCGACAACTTTTCCTAAACCGCGGTGTACCGTCGATGCGGTCTGAAGAAGAGTTCCAGCCCTTCTTCTTTCCGGACCGGTTCGAAAGCGGCACCCCCAACGGAGCGGGGATTGCGGGTCTCGGGGCGGCCCTCGAGTGGCTGGAGCGGGAAGGGAAGGACACAATACTCCGGCGGGAACAAGCCTTAGCGGCCAAACTAACCGAAGGGCTTGCATCAGTCCCGGGGATAACCCTCTACGGCGCTGAAGATGCCGGAAAGCGGACCGGTGTAGTGTCCTTTACCGTTGATAATATCGAGGTCTCGGAAATAGGAGAAATCCTGGATGACGAGTTCGGCATTATGACCCGGGTAGGCCTCCATTGCGCCCCGGCGGCCCATAAAACCATCGGTACTTTTCCCTCGGGGACGGTACGTATGTCGGCAGGTGCCTTTACCACCCCGGAAGATATCGATACCGCACTACAGGCTGTTTGTTCTATCCGAGGCGGAAGCAGCACGGGTAGTGGAAGAAGCGGGTATTGAAACTATAGGAATCTACCCCGTGGGATAGGAGGGCCCGGGCCCTCGCGCTGTTGATTTCCTGAGAAAGTCTTAGTACTTTAAAAATATGTATAGACTTTGGAAAGGTTTCGGCAGGCGGATCAGGGAACGGAGCGGGGCATTTTGCGCCGGTTTCCTTCTAACGGCAAGTTTCTTCTTGCTCGGAGTGTTTCCCGAAGATGCACACGGGCAAGCCGGAGCCGGGTATCAGGAATTATCCCCCTACCTGCTTTCCTCCGCTGAATCTATACATGGGGACGGAACGTTCCGGGGTTGGGGAAGCTCGGTCCCGTCGGGAATTAATCCCGCATTGGACGCGGTGCGCAGCCGCCCGGCCGTCGGTGCTTCATATACCGGTCTGTTAGGCACGGGCGGGAACAGCGGAATGGGGTCGGTATTCAAGGCGGGCGGAATTTTACCGACTCCGTACAGCGTCTTCGGATTTTCCCTCGATCTGTCGGTTCTTCCGGATACTCTGCCGTTCGAAGACGCGGGGTGGATGTCCCGGGTAAAACTCTCTTTTTCCAAGGCCCTCTATCCGAATTTGTTCGTCGGTGCCGCCGGCAATATCGAGTTCGGCGGAAGTATAGCCCCCGACTGGGGACTGAATCTGGACCTTGGAATTGCTCATCGTCTCGGTGACCTCGGTTTCCTGCGGGGGACCTGGTGGGGAGTCTCGGTGCGCGGACTGGGAAAGGGATTTCGGTGGCCGAGGGCCGTCTCACACCTTCCTGAAACATTTACTCCTACGGTGAGTATCGGTACGCGGTTTATCGAAACTGAAGCAATGACTCTGGATTTCTCCACCGACCTCAGTTTTCCAAGGTTTCAGAATGTACGGGTTAACGCCGGCCTCGAGACCGTTATAGGACCTGGAGTAACCGTCGGTGTAGGTTATTCCTACGATATGGACCGGGCGTTGTCCGGCTCCGGATCCGGATTTCCGCTTTCGTTTTCCGCGGGTTACCGGTTTAGCCCCGGAAAATCGGGAGATGTAGGCGCGTCTGAATACCGTCCCCCGCACCGTTCACCGGGACTCCCTCATGAAGGCGGGCATGCCGGAGGATTCTTCGTGCCGACACACCGCAATCTTCTTGTCTTCGGCGGAGGAGGTTCCCTCCCTTTGGATTCGCTTAAAAGAAAACCGATAACCGCCGCGGTCGAGACGGAGCCTGAACAGTATATCTCTCCGAACGACGACGGAATCCAAGATCTTCTCGAGATACCCACTTCAGTCTCCTCGCCCTACCGGCTTTTAGCCTATCGCCTTTCCGTTTTCGACGATTCGGGGACCGAAGTCCGGGGTATAGGAGAGGATGCGGGTTCGGACATTCCTGTTTTAGAAAACGAGGACAGCACCTTTTTTCAGCGGTTTTTCGCTCCGAGGACCGGTTATCGTGTTCCTGCCGTGTTTCAGTGGCACGGTCTGAACGATGACGGGAAATCGGTTCCCGAAGGAAAGTATACATATTTTCTCGAGGCGGAGGACGAACTCGGGAGGATCAGCCGCTCGGCGGAACACACGGTAGTCGTAGACATTACCCCTCCTGAAGCGGAAATCACCGTACCCTATACCGCCTTTTCCCCTGACGGAGAGGGAGAACGGAATGTGCTGCCGGTACATCAAGGCGGCAGCTCCGAGGATCTGTGGTCGGGAGAATTCAAGGATTCGTCGGGTAAAACTGTACGAAAAATGTCCTGGGAAGACGGCAGGCCTGCCGATTTCGAATGGGACGGCAGAAATGATCAGAATGAACTTCTTCCCGACGGGCGGTACGACTATAGGCTTAACAGTACCGATCGAGCCGGTAACAGCACCGTCCGGGTTCTCGAGGGTATTATAATCAATACGCAAGACTATGAAATTGAAGTTGATCCGGTGATCCTGTTTTTCTCCCCCGGGACGGATGAGGGAATCGACGAAGCCGTTTTTTCTCTCGCTGCGGAGGCCCCGGAGAGGGTAATCTCCTGGGACTTTGCCGTACGTGACAGCCGACAGCAGGTGGTGTACCGGGAAGAGGGTACGGGGACGTTGCCCGCGGCGCTTGTCTTTACCGGCAGGGATGAAGACGGAGAGGTGCTTCCCGAAGGAAAATACCGGGCGGAAGCTGCCGCTCACTACGATCACGGCAAGAGTTCGTACGTTCAGTCCGAGCCGGTTACTCTCGATGTTACCCCGCCCGAGGCTGAGGCGCGCACGGAATACCGGCTTTTTTCTCCCGACGGAGACGGCAGACGGGATACGGTAACCCTGTACAATGAAGCCTCCGGGGAAAAGGAGTGGATTCTCCGCATCGAAGATGATTCGGGCGGGACGGTAAGAAGCGAGGATTTCCCGGATGTACCCCCCCCGTCGTTTACGTGGGACGGTACCGACGACCGGGGAAACCCGGTGCCCGACGGCACCTACGCCTACATTCTCGAAGCGGAAGACAGGGCGGGAAACACCGGCCGGTCTAATGTCGTTATGGTCGAAGTCGATACGAGACCGACCCCGGTGGAAATGACCGTTGATTATAACCATTTCTCACCTGCCGGAACCGGGGCACGGAACACCATCCCTATACGGCCTGTTGCGGAACTTGACGAGGGGATAGACAGGCATATTCTTCGCGTGATCGACGCGGAGGGGAGCCCCGTGCTGGAACGGGAGGAAGAAGGTGCTCCGGCGGAAGTATACGAATGGGACGGTCGCGGCGGTGACGGACAACTGGTCCCCGACGGCGGCTATACCGCGGAAGTAGAGCTCTTTTACCGCAAGGGAAACCGTGTAACGGACCGGACCGATACCTTTTGGGTCGATACGGTGCCTCCGAAGGCGGACCTCGAGCCGGGTGAACTCTATTTTTCGCCGGACGATCCGGCCGGAAGATCCGAAATACGTATTTCTCAAGACACATCCGAAGAAGATCTGTGGGAGGGAGCCGTTTACGATGCCGACGATAATACGGTCCGCACCTTCAGATGGGAAGGGACCGCCGGTGATGTCGTATGGGACGGGCGTGATGACGCCGGCGATATTGTTCCGGACGGTACCTACCGGTATGTCCTTTTCAGCAGGGATAAGGCGGATAACAGCTCGACCGAAACGGTTGATGATATAGTCGTTGATACCCGGGACGTGGAAGCCTCTATTCTCGCGACGGAAGACCGGTTTGCTCCGAACGACGACGGGTTCAAGGACTCGATGATTTTTCATCTAACCGCTTCCCCCCGGGATGCAGCGGCATCGTGGAGTTTAGAAATTATCGACGCCGATGGAGATGCGGTGCGAAGTTTCGAGGGTACGGGACGGCCCCCTCAGGATTTCGTGTGGGACGGGACCGACGGGGACCGGCCTGCTGCCGAAGGGATGCATACCGGAAACCTTACCGTGCATTACCTGAATGCTAAGAAAGCGGAGGACAAGAGCGGGGACTTTCTTTTAGACGTATCCCCTCCTGTATTGTCGTTAGAAGCGGGGCCGTTTCCTTTCGGTCCGGACGGGGACGGAGTGCGGGACGAACTTACCATCGAGCTCGGGGCGGAAGACCCGAGCCCTGTCGAACAATGGGAGGTAAGAGTTCTCGACCCTAGGGACGTTCCTTTCAAATCCTGGAGCGGAGAGGGTGTTCCTCCTGATTCGGTAACATGGGACGGATACTCGGAAACCGGCGAGCTCGTCCAGTCCGCTTCCGACTATGAGCTGATCTTTTCGGCGGAAGATAGTCTTCAAAACAGAAGTGAGGTACGGAAAACCGTCCCGACGGACATCCTCGTTATTCAAGAAGGAGACCAATTAAAGATCCAGATATCAAGCATAACCTTTGAGCCGAATTCCGCCGATTTTAGAAATGTTCCGGAGGACCGGCTGGAACAGAACCTCAAAACCCTCGACCAACTTGCGGAAAAACTCGGCCGGTACCCGGATTATCAGATTACCATTCAGGGACACGCGAATATGGTCTACTGGTTCGATGAGGAGCGCGGGAGAAGAGAACATGAGCAGGTGCTCCTCCCTCTGTCCGAAGAAAGGGCTAAAGCGGTTCGCCGGGCTCTTGAAGAACGGGGAATCCAAGACGAGCGGATGGATGTACGCGGCGTCGGCGGCAATGAGCCGATCGTTCCGTTTAGCGATACCGTAAACCGCTGGAAGAACCGGCGCGTCGAGTTTATCCTGAGGCGCCGAAGCAACTGACCGGCAAAAAAGAGGCGAGCAACTCTTCGAGTCACTCGCCTCTTGTATGCGGCGAAAAGGACTTGCCCTCCGTGACTCGCCGTCGTGGCTCGTCACTCCGGGCCGCCTCCGCCCCTAAACCGGCTTCCTGCCGGTTTGCGCTCGCCGGCTCGCGCCGGGGCTGCGTTTCAAGTCCTTTTCTTTCTTCACAAAAAAAGAGGCGAGCAACTCTTCGAGTCACTCGCCTCTTGTATGCGGCGAAAAGG
>JBKHAJ010000250.1:0-4953 GCA_046542935.1 Spirochaetia bacterium
CCGTTTCTTCCACTCCTCTTCGCTCAGCTTGACGGGAAAATCCAGATCTTCATTTTGGTCGTGAACTTCCATGCCGTACTCCTTCTGCCGTGTGGTTTCGCTGTCTCCCTGCGTCCATCCGGCGGCGGCCGGTACAAGAAGGAGGGCGGAAAACAGCACTATATGTAGGTGTCCGTATATCTTAGTTTTCATATAAACAATATACCGCGTTTTTTTTCATCCGGCCAGTGTAAAAATGGGGTGGTCAAGGACGGTATTTTTTACATATTATATAGGGAGAAATGAACTCAGAATCACCTTTTAACCGCGTATTCCCCGGTGCGGGTCGTTATATCGCCGAATCGGCGCCGGTGGTAGCGCTTATAGTTTCCAAAGAAGGTACAATTCTCGACGCGAACTGCTTCGCCGAATCCTTTTTCGGCCGTGAATTGACCGGTGCCGAGTTCGATACGTTTCTCTTCGGGACCACCTTCGGTGAGCTCGTCGCGGAGGGAATTTTGGGGAAAAACGTCAACGTCAACGACCGTACCGGGGCCCCGCGGACCCTGAAAATTTCGGTGTATAAGACCACAAGAGACGATCAACCGGCTTACGCGGTTTTCGGGCATCACGACATCGATGAGATTACCGATCTCCACGATCAGCTCCTCGAGGCCAACGCCGACTTGAGCGTCATGAACCGGGAGATCCAGCGGAAGAACAAGGAGCTCGAACGGCTTAAAGAGATGAAAAACCGGTTCCTCGGGATGGCTTCCCACGATCTGCGCAAGTTCGCTTCGGTGATCATTTCCGCCACCCAGCTCATTACGGAATATTCCGAATCCGAGCTGTCGGAGGAAAACCGGGAGTATCTCGACATTATTTCCTCCACCGCCCACACGATGGTCGTAGTCCTCAAGAACTTTCTCGACTACTCGGTCCTCGAGAGGGGGAAGCTCGATGTGGAACGGGAGCCGGTTCCGTCCGAAAATTTTTTCGAACGGATAGCCGGGATAAACCGGTTACTCGTCGGGAAGCGGGATGTCACCATCGATCTCGAGGCCGGTCCGATGCCGGATTATCTGTGGCTCGACCCCTCCCGGATCGAGCAGGTGTGTATGAATCTCCTCTCCAATGCCGTGGACTACGCCCCCGAAGGCTCGACGGTCCGCCTCGGCGCGGGCCTCGAGGACGGCGCTCTTATAATTACAGTCCGTGACGAAGGAGCGGGAATCCCCGAGGATCTGCACGAGGCGGTCTTCGAGCCATACAGGCAGGGGGAAATCAAGAAACGGACCGGTAAGTCCGGTTCCGGTTTAGGACTCACCATAGCGAAGGCGATCGCCGAGCTCCACGGGGGAAGCCTCGATTTCGAGTCGGCCCCCGGCAAGGGGACCATGTTTCGATGTATAATTCCCGAGGCGGCGGGGAAGGAAGACGTACGATGAATGAAGACGGTCTCGCTCTGAAGAAGATCCTCGTAAGGGAAAAAAGGCGTTTCGCCGAGCTGATCGAAGACCGGCAGGTGGAGATGGACCCTGAATACTGGAAAAAGTTCGGGCCCTCCGGAAGGGAAGCGGGAATTCGGGATGTGCAGTACCATCTCGATTTTCTTAACTCGGCGATTATCATGGAAAGGCCCGAGCTCTTCGATGATTACGCGGTATGGGTCAAGGAGCTCTTCGACAGGCTCGGATTCCCGAAGGATACCGTGGAAAAGACCCTATGGTGTATGCGGGAGGTCCTCGAAGAAAATCTCTCCGAGGCTCTCGGAAAGCTTACAAGCAGATACATTGACCGCGCCTCGGAGGCTGTGGCGAAGCATGAAGTGGAAGAACGGAGCTTTCTCGAGGGGGAGGGGGCCATGGCGAAGCTGAGGAGTCTCTATCTGGAATCACTCCTCCAGGGAAACCGGGAAGCCGCGAATACTCTCATCATGACCGCCGCCGACCAGGGGACCGCTGTCGGCGACATCTATCTTCACATTCTCCAACCCACCCAGTACGAGGTAGGCAGGCTTTGGCAGATCGGGAAGGTCAGCGTCGCCAAGGAGCACTTCTGCACCGCCGTCACCCAGGAGGTCATGGCACGGCTTTATCCCCGGATAATCCCCGAAAAGAGGACCGGCAGGAAGGCCATGATCGCCTGCGTGAGCGGAGAGCTCCACCAGGTAGGAGCTCGGATGGTGGCGGATTTACTGGAGATACACGGATGGGATTCGATCTATATAGGAGCAGATACCCCTGCCAGGAGCATCCTCCAGGCGGTACAGGAGTTCGAGCCCGACGTGGTGGGACTTTCCGTGACCTTGAGCGTGCATCTTCCGATAACCGAGGAGATCATAAAGAGCATCCGCGGAGCCGAGGGGCTTAGGGAAGTGAAAATCCTCGTGGGAGGACACGCCTTCGCCTCGTCCCCCGACCTGTGGAAAAACATCGGGGCCGACGCATTTTCGTCCGATGCGGAGGAAGCGGTGGAGACTCTGAAGGAGATATCCTGACGGCGGTCCGGCAAGGTGACCGTCGTGCCGGCCCCCCGGGGCACCGACTAACGGAAGGGGGTGTTATGAGCGGGCGGCTAGACCATCGAGAACATACGGATAGCGCCCCGGACAAAGTAGTAGGCGGTAATCCCCACCACCGAAAGCTTCAAGAGGATTGCGAATAAGGTCCCTCTAAAGACACCCAGCGCCGCCTTCACCGGTTTCTTGTTCTCCCGGTTGAAGATGATCTCACCCAATAGGGCGCCGACAAAGGCCCCGATAATGACTCCGAAGGGGGGAAGGACGAACGATCCCACCAGCATCCCCACGACGCTTCCCCACACCCCGGGCTTACCCGCACCGGCCTTCTTCGAGCTCAAGGCGGGAAGGATGTTGTCGAAGATGGTCGCGGCGATTGCCGCAACTCCTAGGATAATGATCACCGCCAGGTGGAGATTCTCGAACCCCGCGGGAATGGAAATGAGGATGATCGAGATATAGCCGACAATAGGCCCCGGGATGGCCGGAACGATGCTCCCGATAAATCCCACTGCTAAAAGCGCAGCGCCTAAAATTGTCATGATAATTCCTAATACCATGAATATACTCTAACACCGTGGGGGTATAACTCGCAAGCCGCTGTAAGTGGAGATGTAAGTGGAGACCGCTACCACACCTCGAGGCTTAAGTTTTTGAGAGTGCCCCCGATCGTGGGGATAAAAAATCTCCAACTGGCCGTTATAGCTTGAATTACTAAGCCTCCACTTGGGGTATTAAAGTCATGTTTAGCTAATACCCTGAGCGTATGTGTTTTAGGCCGATTCCATCCCCACGATCGGGGGCACTCTCTAAGTTTTTCCGGATAAGGCGGTCCCGTGTCAAAAGGGGCAGATCCTCTACCGCGGCCTGGGCGGCGATCATCCTGTCGAAGGGATCCCGTGTCCAGGCGAGGTCCAAGGCCGCGTAGGCGACCTCCTTCCAGTTACGGTCGAGAGTTTCCAAGGAGAGAGAAGCGGAGAGATCATCAATAATTTCTCGAGCACCGTATCGAATCCTCTCGAACTCATAGAGATACTGCAGCTCCAGGAGCACGGCGGGACTTACGCAAAGCTGCTCGGCCTCGAGGAGATGCAGTCCCGGGGCGTCGAACAATTCCGTTCTTCCGGCATGGAGGAATACGACCGCGTGAGTGTCGAGAAGGAGCATTTCACCTTCCTCCATCCGGGTTCCAGATACCGGACCAATCGGTATCTATTATTCCCTCGGGATCACCTACTATCGTGTCCCGGCGCTTTAGATTATCCAGTTTCGAAGGCCGGGGAACGGCCGTGATCTGCACGATCCTTCCCTTCCGCTCGATTTCTATAATCTCTCCGTTTTCGATTACCCGGTCGAGGTAGCGATACAAATTTCCCCGGAGATCAGTGGCGGTGGTTTTCATAACGTACGTACGTCAAGTCGTAAACCGGTCTACCCCGAGATCACAAGCCAGGCTATATATCCCGCGAAGCAGGCGACGAAAACCCCCGCCTCCCACCGGTCCAAGACCTTCCGTTTACCCGTGAACATGGTGAGAAAGAGGAGGAGGGTGGCGGCGGTGAGCACGGCGAGGTCGATGCCGAACCTGTTCCAGGCGAAGGGGACCGGCTTGATAACCGCGCTTATCCCGAGGATCAGCATAATGTTAAAGATATTCGATCCCACAACATTTCCCACCGCCATCTCGCTTCGCCCCCGGAAGGCGGCTACCGCGGAGGTAAACAACTCCGGCAGGGAAGTCCCCGCGGAAACAATAGTGATGGCTATAATCCGCTCGCTTATCCCCATCATGGCCGCGGCGTCGACAGAGGCGTTTACAACGAATCTTCCCCCCAGGGCGAGGCCTGCGAGGCCGCCCCCTATCAGCAGGAGGGTTGTACCGGCACCCCGGGCCGACACGTCCACCTCGTCGAAAACTCCGACCCGGGCGATCTTGAAGGCGTAGAGAATAAACCCTCCGAACAGGACGAGGAGAACGGCGCCGTCCAGCCGGGAGACGACCGCGCCGGCGGGTGGGCCGTCCGAGCCGCCGCCGAGAAAGGCCTCTACGGTCATTACACCTAAAAGGATCACCGCTAGAAAAGAAAAGGGGATCTCCCTCCACACCGTGCTCCGCTGAACGCTTAAGCCTCTAATGAGTCCGGCGACGCCCAAGATCAGAAAGATGTTGAAGATATTGCTTCCGATGACATTGCCCAGTACTATCTCGTTCTTGCCTTGAAAGCTCGCTATTCCGTTGACGATAAGCTCCGGGGCGGAGGTACCGAAGGCGACGATGGTAAGGCCGATGACCAGCTCGCTTACATTGAACCGCTTAGCGAGCGATCCGGCCCCGTCGACTAAGAAGTCCGCTCCCTTGATGAGAAGGACGAAACCGCCTACGAGTTTGACCGTAATCCAGACGATCTCCATGACCGGAGTATATAGATTTGATCCAACTTGGAAAAGATTAG
>JBKHAJ010000251.1:0-4931 GCA_046542935.1 Spirochaetia bacterium
TGAGAAGGGGTAAATAACAATGATCAAAACGGTAAAACTTTTCTTAGAGGATAAATACTGGATCTGGGCGTTTCTCGGCTCCTTCGCCCTGTGGCTGGTGATCGGAATCGTTACCTCCAAACTCAATATAGGAAGCCTTCTCAGCAACGGGACCTCCGCGGCCTTTCTCGCAATTCCCGCCTTGGGACAGATGTACGTAGTTTCCTGCGGGCGCGGCGCCATCGACCTGTCGATACCGGGGGTCATAACACTTACCGCCTTCCTCTCCACCGGGATTATCGACGGGCTCAACGCGAACGTCTTTCACGGGATCCTCATTTGTCTGGCGGTAGGCGCGGCGATCGGCTTTGCCAATTCAATCTCGGTCCTCTTCTTGAAGATCCCTCCGATCATCGCGACCCTGGCTATGGGATACATACTGACAACAGCCACTCTCATTTACAATGAGGGTTTCGCTGCCTTCAAGATAAGCCCCTTTCTCCTGACCATCTCCCGCGGCAAGATCG
Organism: Spirochaetia bacterium; assembly: GCA_046542935.1. Lineage (GTDB taxonomy): Bacteria > Spirochaetota > Spirochaetia > SPDA01 > CAZSGZ01 > JBKHAJ01. The sequence continues at coordinate 507 of JBKHAJ010000251.1, forward strand.
CGGGTATTCCCTGTATCATCATCTTAGGCGTCGCCCTCGGCGCCGTCGCCGCCTTCGTCATGCACCGGACCGCCTACGGGCGAAGCCTGACCGCAGTGGGGCAGAACATCGAAGCTGCCCATCTTGCGGGAATCAACACCAACCGAACCCAGATGTTAGCCTACATCATCAGCGGTCTTTTCTCGGGGCTAGCCGGGGTACTCATCGCCGCCCGGGTCGGAGGGGCCTTTCTCGGTATGGGGAATACTTACCTATTGGAAACCGTAGGCGCGGTAGTCATCGGAGGGACCCTCATATTCGGAGGGAGGTCCACCATCGTGGGAACTCTCTTCGGCTGCCTTTTTCTGGTGCTTATCGTAACGGCTATGCAGGTGGCGGGTTTTCCGGTGGGGACTCAAAACATCGTCAAAGGATTTCTGATTATCCTCGTGCTCATCGTTGCCACAAAGAAGGAGAGCGCCTAAGGACAACCGCCCCGCGGCTTCGGATTACTCCAGGGCTTTCCCCTCGAAAATCGATTCGAAATACCGCTTCTTCCCGTTTTGTCCGCCCTTTAAGGATATCTCCATTCCGTCGAACCGGCTGTCTGTCGAATGCGCTAGACACAGAGGCGCCCCGGGGGCGATGGGAACATGCGTTTCCAAGGCGGTAATTTCCAAGGCCCGGGAAACATGCCCCGAGGTGTCCCCTCCGGCGACGACCACCCGAATCCTTTCCTTGATCGCTTCAAGTATCCGTTTAAGCATAATGCCCTGGGTGCCGGCAATGTGCTCGCTGTTGCTCGAATCGGTTAGTCCGAGACGTTCTATGACACGGTTAGTTTTTTGGATAGCCGGGTCGTCGGGGCCTAGGGCGGTATAGATGGCGGGGTTGACACCGTTTTCCAGAAGGCGTACCGCCTTTTTCACTGTTTCAGTGATGACGGACTCCCTGCTTTTAGGATCGACGAGGCGTTCGGTATCGATCCGGATACCCTCGAAGCCATTTTCCAAGCTCCACTCGAGCTGAAGCTTGGTGGTCGGAGCGCAGCTACCGGCCATGATTATCATCTTATCCGCCCTGCCGGGATACTCGTAATCGGTGGGTTTGGTTATCTTTCCCTGCTCTTGCATATAACTTGTCAGGGCGTACTCGATTCCCGATGATCCAACAAGAAGCTGCGGGGCCGGGCCGGCCATCTCGAAGAGGAGTCTCCCCACACTCTTCAGGTGCGCGGCGGTGTAGGTATCGAAGAGGATAAACCCTCCCTCCCCCCGCTCGATCCGGTGAAAGATCTTTTTCTGCTCCTCGTAATCGGAATCGAGGGCGAAGAGATCGAAGAGCGCCACCGGGCGATCTGTCTGCTCTCCGAGATGGACCCGCAGATCGCTCTCCTTCATGGGGGTTACCGGGTGCTTCGACATGGTGGGATGCCGATCAAGACGATAGGTTATACCGTCGATCCGTGCGAAAAGGTTTCCGAATATGCTGTAGCGGTTTAGCGGTGGAGCCGCGATAAGAAGCGGTATGTGCACTGAAGGGAAATACCGCTCAGCTATATCCACCGCAACTCCGATGTTCCCGATGTGCGGGGAAGAATCGAAGGTGGAGCATACCTTGTAATGGAAATACCGCGACGGGATTGTACTTATCTTCTCGAAGATTTCCGGTAGCTCTTTCTTCATCTTCGAGACGTGCATACTCCGGCTTACCCCGGCGACCCCGAAGGCTTTGACGCGGGTGTCGCCGTCCGGACTCCAGGAGCGCTTCATCCGAAATCCTTCGAGCTCCTCGGCTTCGGGAGGATTCAGAAAGAGGACCGCGGGAATACCGTTTAAGGTCAGGGATTCCATGACGTCGGTGGATCCGGTAAAGTCGTCGCCGTAGAAGCTCAAGAATAATCGGTCTCTCATCATGTGTTCCCCCCGAAAAAATCGACGGCCTCCCGGAGCTCCCGGTGACGCGCCGCGTAATCTACGACGCTCTTCCCCTCCTTGGCCGCATGCCACGCCTGGATGACGCTCGCTACCCCCGCCCGGATCCCGGACGGATGGGCGAGTATCCCCCCGCCGCACAGGTACAGCACATCATCGCTCCCGACGGCACGGTAGGTATCCACCGCCTGACCCGCCCACTGTCCCGAGCCGAGAACCGGGAGGACAAAATTACCCCCGTGGAGCGGCTCGTAACAGGCACGGATCGATCGGATTACCGATTCGTCGCTCTCGTAGAACTTGTTTCTCAGCCCGTTAGTGTGGATGTGATCAATTCCCAAGAGACGCCAGAATTTATGATACGCCCGAAACTCCATTCCTAGAAGGGGAGATCGATTGAGGGCCCCGAAGCCGCACCTATGCCCGTGAATAGGTAAACGGCTGTGACGCCTCAAGGCGTCGAGGCCGGTAAAGCCGATACTTAAGACATTCGCCATGATGCAGGTCCCCCCATTCTCGAGGACGATATCGTGACGCCGTTTCATGTCGTCGAGTTCCCCGGACACGTTGAAGGCATACATGACCCGCTTTCCGGTCTGATCGGCGTGCCGGTTTATGACCGCCATAACCGCCTTCACCCTTTCGGCGAAGGGGGCGTAGGGGGGATCGCAGAGGACCTCGTCGTCCTTGATAAAATCGATACCCCCCTCGACGAGGTCCTTTACCTGGGCCGAGGTTTCCTCCACGGGAAGTCCGATACACGGCTTGATGATCGATCCGATGACGGGACGGCCGTAGACTCCTGTAAGCTTCCTCGTCCCCTCGATCCCGAAGGCGGGCCCCTTGTACGTACGGGAATACTCCTCGGGCAGCTCTACATCCAGGAGCTTTATCCCTGAAAAGACACTCAAATCGTAAACACCCCCCGCGATTGTCGAGAGAAGAACCGGGAGGTTTACGCCTATATTGGCGAAAGGCCAGGAAACCCGGATTTCCGCCCGGCGGAACCGGGGGGTTTCTCCCTTAGGAATCTTTGCGCCGGAATAGGTAGGGCCCGCGACCTCTCCGAGATCGGTTACCGATTCCACCACCGCACCGTGCCGTTCCTTGAGCTCATCGCTTTCCCCGGGTACCGGAACGAAGGTCCCGCTCGACTGCTCACCGGCGAGGACCTTTGCCGCTTCCTCCGGAGGAAACGCGGTTTCGATCCTATAGACGGCCGCTATCGTCCTTTCCACTCCCCCCATATGACCCCCCAATAATCAGACGTATGACGTTTAACATATCGAGGATATCATAGGCGGCACCGGCTGTCAAGGAAACCTTGCCGCTCAGTCCAGAGAGACGACGCAGTTCTTGCCCCGGTTCTTTCCCAAGAGCAGGGCGGAATCGGCCCTCTTTATCCGATCCTGGATATCGTCGGCGTAACCTGCCGAGGCGACGCCGAAGGTCATCGTCAGGTTGAGTGTCGCGGAGTCGTAGATAAAATTTTTCTCCTCCACCCGGCGGCGGATCTTCTCTGCGGTATTGACCGCTCCCTCCTTGTCGGTTTCGGGAAGGAGAAACAGGAATTCCTCTCCGCCCCAGCGGGAAACGATGTCCTGCTTCCTCAAGAGCTCCTCCATGAGGCGAGAGAGCTCGACTAGAATATAATCGCCACAGTCGTGGCCGTAGTTGTCGTTTATCGGTTTGAAATCGTCGATATCGGCGATGATAAAAGAAAAGGGGCGCTTGCTCCGCTCCGATCGTGCCTTTTCGTCGTCGATCCGGTGCCGCATAAACCGCCTGTTCGGCAGACCGGTCAGAGGATCGATATTGGCGAGGCGGTAGATTTCTTCCTCGGCTTTTTTACGTTCCGAGATGTCCCGAAGAATGTGGAGATAGAATCTATTTCCCGCGTGTTCGAAGACCGAACGGGAAACGTCTAAGGGAACCCGGTTTCCCGTCTTAGTGACTCCGATCATCTCGAATTGGCGCTCCCCTTCATTCGGAGCAAATTCGGGAAAGAGGGTGCTCTTTTGGTTTTCCTCCGGGGCGAGGAGCCTTGCGGTGTCGAGGCAGAGCATTTCCCCTTCGTCATAGCCGAAGAGCTCCCGGGCGCTGGTATTGGCGTCGAGGATCCTCCCCCCACGGTCGGTCAGGAGTATTGCGTCCCGGGCGCTGTCGAAAAGGAGCCTCGAGAATCCCGGACTGGAGAAGAAATCTCCCGGTTTCATCGGCCGGCCCGTCACTTCAGCTCATCGACGATTCGTCCGATGGCGGGAGCTATCTCTTTGAGGGGTAATACATGATGGATGAATCCGTTTTCGATTGCGACTTTAGGCATACCGAATACTACACTCGTTTCCTGGTCCTGGGCTATTGTTATTCCTCCGGCCTCGGCTATCTTCCCGATTTCCCGGGCGCCGTCCCGGCCCATCCCGGTCATGATCACGGCGAGACTCCCCTTCCCGTAGTGTTTCGCCACCGAACTGAACAGAACGTCCGCCGAGGGCCGGTGTCCGTTGATCGG
>JBKHAJ010000252.1:0-4897 GCA_046542935.1 Spirochaetia bacterium
CGTCGGCTCTAGTCTCCGCCCTCGACCTCACGGAAGGTCGCATAAAGCTCGTCCTCCACGAACGGACCGGGCGTTTCAGCGCCTATTATCTTACCGACTTCTCCAAGGGAATCTATAAGCCTTTCCTGTTGGCCGAGGACCCCAGGACAACCTATATGAGCCTTGTAATCGGGGACAAGGTGTATCGGATGGGAGAAAGCTCGGTATTCAAACAGACCATCGAGAGCACACCTTCGGGAGTAAAATTCGTCTGGAGATCCTCCTTCGCCGAGGTGACCGAGGAGTTCTCCTTTCTCCGATCAGCTTCCTCCCCCGTGTCCGACGGTTTTAAGATAACCATCACGATAAAAAATATTTCAGAACGGAGCTACTCCACGCGGGCGAGGTACCTATTCGACACCTATCTCGGCGAAAAGTCCGGCATCCACTTTACCACCGAGAGTATCGCCAGGGTGAGCGGCGAAACGGTATTTTCCCAATATGCCGCACCCGAATACATTCTCTCTCCGGCGGGGGATGAGGATGATGACGATTTTTCCGGACTCCAGATAATGCTCAAAGGTGAGGGGATCGACACCCCCGAGCGAACACTCCTTGCGAACTGGAAGCGGCTCAACGACACCGTGTACGATTACGATGCGAAAACTTCGAGTAATTTCAACCTGCTTCCCTATTCGGTCAACGACAGCGCAGTTTGCCTTTACTACGACGGTCGAACACTTCAGCGGAACCAGGAGAGAAAGATAGTCATAGCGATGGGGAACTACAAAGAAAAAGGATTTACCGCCGAAACCGAGGGAATGAAAAGCGAGATCGAGGCGGTTTTCGACAAGACCCTTAAATCCTCATCACAGATTAGCGAACCCGATTTAGCCGTCCAGACCGATCTCCTTACGATAACCGATCTTTTAGACAAGATCGACAAGGGATTGAGTGAACAGATACAGATAAGCGAGAATGAGATCGAGCTCATGAAACAGGTCATCGAAGAATTGAATAAACGGAAATTCCGTTATGATTCCGAATAGCGGGCGCCTCGTATGGGAGGGAAAGAGCTCAAAAAGGGTTCCAGACTCTTTCGCAGAAAGAAGTTTGCCGAGGTAATAAGACTCCTCGAGCCGCAGGTCTTTCGGTTCAGACAAAACTCACGCTTCTACTATCTTCTAGGAATATCGTATCTCTATACCGGGGATATCTCCGGAGCCCGGACTTATCTCGAAAGAGTCGTCCAGCTCGAACCCGGCAACACCGATGCGCAGAACGCCCTTGCCGCGGTCCACCTCAAAATGAATCGGAACGATGAGGCAATCTTAGGATGGCTGAGAGTCCTCGAAGACGAGCCTAAAAACCACATAGCCCGGAAGGGACTCGAGCTACTGCGCAGAACCGCCTCTAACCCGGGACAGCTCGAGGATTTCCTCGATTCGAAAAAGTTTTATTCGCTCCTCCCCTCGGAGGGGTTTTCGATTCACCCGCTCGTTCTTGTCCCGATTATCGTCATATTCTTAGTCCCCTTGGGATTGTATCTTGCCCCGAGGGCCGGAGATCTCTTTCCCTCTCGATCCGTCGAGCGGGAACCGCAGGTGACCTCCCTCAGGGTCTCCGAAGAGCCGGGGGTAGTGTCGTTTAGCGGAAGCTACCGCGTCATGCTCACGGAGGAGGAGGTGAGGGATACCTTCGAAACGATAAAGGAATTCTTTAACGAGCACCGGGACAATCTCGCGCGCCGGGAGATCAACCGAATTCTTCTGTCGAACGCCTCACAAGAGGTCAAGGACAAAGTATCCATCATAGCAGGCTATCTGGAGACCCCCGATTTTCAGACTTTCACCGACAACTTCTCATATTCCGATGTTAACTCCAATCCTCCCCTCTACGATAACTGTTATGTCCGTTGGAAGGGGAAGGCGAGTAACCTCGAGATTACCGAAACCGAGGTGCGTTTTGATTTTCTCGTGGGTTACCACGAAACCAAGACACTCGAGGGTATTGTTCCGGTATCATTTCCCTTCGCCGTATCCGTGGAACAAGGGCAGTCGTTGGAAATCCTGGGCGAGGTTTTCGTCGACGGAGAACTCCGCCTGGTTGGGGTTTCGATACGCCCGATTTATACGGAGGAATGAGTGCGGAGCGTCGTTCAACGTGCCAAGTTATGCAGTGTCCGGGTCGATGGTGTGGTCACGGGTTCCATCGAGAAGGGACTCGTCGTTTACCTTGGAGTCGAAGAAACCGACACCGAAGAGGACCTGAAATATTTAGCCGGAAAGATTGTGGGCTTGAGGATATTTCCCGATGCAGAAGGAAAGATGAACCTCTCGGTCACCGAAGTTCCCGGTTGCGGCATCATGGCGGTCTCACAATTCACCCTCTGCGCCGACGTGCGTAAGGGACGGCGCCCCTCGTATTCCCGCGCCGCGAATCCCGTCGAGGCCGAAAAACTTTATATCCGGTTCGTAGAAGAGCTCAAGTCGTCCGGACTTCCCGTAGCCGAGGGCGTATTCCAGGCTCATATGGAAGTGGACTACATTAACGACGGCCCGGTTACCATACTCCTGGATTCAAAAAAGCGGTTTTAGCATTTTCAAACCAAACGAATAATGATACTATTTTCTTGAAAGTTCTGAATCATCGCCTCGTTTTTTGGGGTATAAGGATATAGAGGAGGCACTATGGCGACGAAAACAACCCATGCGGGTATCGAAGACGGCGAAGAAAAGAAAAAAGCGATAGAAGCGGCCCGGCTGCAGATCGAAAAACAATTCGGCAAGGGATCGCTCATGAAGCTCGGCGAAGGAAGCAACGCGGCGAGCATCCGAACGATCCCTTCCGGGTCGATACTGCTCGACTCGGCCTTAGGAGTCGGGGGATATCCGCGAGGGAGGATAGTCGAGATATACGGCCCCGAATCCTCGGGAAAGACCACCCTTGCCCTTCATGCTATCGCCGAGGCTCAGCGGATAGGCGGAATCGCCGCTTTCATCGATGCTGAGCACGCACTCGATCCCAGCTACGCCCGGAATCTCGGAGTCAATACCGAGGAGCTGTGGGTATCCCAACCCGATACCGGTGAGCAGGCCCTCGAGATTACCGAGAGTCTCATCCGCTCGGGAGCGGTCGATGTAATCGTCGTCGACAGCGTTGCGGCTCTTACCCCGCAGAACGAAATCGAGGGAGAGATGGGAGATTCCCATATGGGTCTTCAGGCCCGGCTCATGAGCCAGGCCTTGCGGAAACTGACCGCGACTATATCCAAATCGGGAACCTGTCTCATCTTCATCAACCAGATAAGGATGAAGATCGGGGTTATGTTTGGAAATCCCGAAACAACCACGGGGGGAAAGGCCCTCAAGTTTTATTCATCCGTCCGCCTCGAGGTCAGGAGAATCGAAACCATCGCCAAGGGAACCGACGACGCAATAGGAAACAAGGTACGGGTCAAAGTCGTCAAGAATAAGGTAGCTCCCCCTTTCCGCAAGGTCGAGCTCGAGATCATCTTCGGAAAGGGCATTTCCGCTTCGGCGAGTCTCTTGGACGCGGCTTTGAAGGAAAACATCCTTCAGAAAAGCGGCAGCTGGTACTCCTACGGGGAGGAGCGTATAGGGCAGGGAAGGGAAAACGCAAAGCTCTTTATTGAGAACAATCCCGACGTCAAAGAGGAAATCGAAATCAAGCTCAGGAAGGTGCTCTTTCCTTCCCTCGCGGGTGCCGCGGCCGAAAGCGCCGGAAGTTCCGAAAGCACAGTAAAGACCGACAAGGGCGGCTCCGACGGTCCCGCTAAGGAGTCCCCGGGAGATGAAAAGATCGCCGTGGAAGAAACCGCCGATTCGGAGCTCTTCTAAGACGACTCCGGTCCGGTGCACCCTATGGAAACAGTGCAGGAATCTCCTAATCAATCCTATCAGTTCAAGCTCGACGCTTTCGAAGGTCCTCTCGATCTCCTCCTCTTCCTGATCAGGAAATCGGAAGTCAGTATCTACGACATCCCCATCTGCCATATTACCGAGCAGTATCTGAACTATCTCGAATACGCCTCGCGAATCGACCTCGACAACTTGACCGAGTTCTATCTGATGGCATCGACTCTCCTTCTCATCAAGTCGAAAATGCTCCTTCCCGTCGAGGTCGAATTCGACGAGGAATGGGAGGATCCGCGTATGGAGCTCGTGGAAAAGCTTATCGAGTACAAAAAGTACAAGAAGATTTCCGAGCTCATGGAGGAGAAGGAAAGAGAGTCGGAGTGGGTTATCGAGAGGAAAAAAAAACAGCGGACCCTCGCCTTTGCCGAGGATGAAGAGCTGTGGGATCGGATAGATGTTTGGGATCTCTTGAAGACTTTTTCCAGCATCATCTCTTCCCTCTCCTCCGACCGGATCATCGACCTCTATGAAGAGGTAACCATCAACGAAAAACTGAGCCTTATTACCGAGCTCGTCGAAAAGAGGAACGAGTTTCTTTTTACCGACCTCATCATCAAAAAGAGCTCGATTATGGAGATAGTCTGCGCCTTTCTCGCAGTCCTCGAATCGGTCAAGGCAAGAAAAATTACGGTTTATCAAAATAGAATGTTCGGAGATATACGGATAAAAGCCCATGGAACTGGATAAAGAAAAAGGACTAATCGAAGCGATACTCTTCCTCGAATCGGAGCCGGTCGACGCGGGAAGCATCAGCCGGATCAGCGGGCTCTCCAAGGACGTGGTCCTCCAAGTGCTCGGAGAGCTGAAAGAATCCTACTCATCCCGAGACCACGGGATAGAGCTTATCGAGCTCGGAAGCGGCTATTATTTCGCTCCGAAGAATGAGCTCCGGCAACACCTCCAGGAACGGTATGGGAAGCAGGCAGATAGGCGCCTCTCCAAAGCGGCAATCGAGACCCTCTCCATCATCGCCTATTCCC
>JBKHAJ010000253.1:0-4888 GCA_046542935.1 Spirochaetia bacterium
CCGCCGCGAGGGGACACAAGACCCTCCTCATCGAGGAAAAGGAACTCGGTGGGGTATGCCTCAACGAGGGATGCATTCCCACGAAGACCCTCCTCAATTCGGCAAAGCTCTACACCCACGGCCTCGAGGCCGACCAGTTCGGGGTGAGCTTCGAGAATCCGCGGTTCGACCTGTCCGCCGCTATGAAGTGGAAGGAAAAGGTGATTAAGACTTTGGTGAAGGGAGTCGCCTATCAGATGAAGCGCCACGACGTGGACGTGGTCAAGGGACGCGGGTTTTTCATCGACCGGAACACCATCGAGGCGGAGGGTACACGGTATACCGGAAAGAATATCATCATCGCCACCGGTTCCTCGCCGATGATTCCTCCCATTCCCGGAGCGGACGGAGATAAGGTTTTGACCAGCAGTGAGGTCCTCCGGATAGAGAAAATGCCCGGGCGGTTTGCCGTCATCGGCGGCGGAGTCATCGGGATGGAGTTCGCCTCCTTCTTCTCGAGCTTCGGGGTAGAAGTCCACGTAATCGAGATGCTCGACGAGATACTGCCCACTATGGACGGCGATCTGAGCAAGCTCATGCGCCGGGAGATGAAGGGCGCCGTGGAGTTTCACCTAGGAAGCAAGGTCGTATCCATAGACGGAGGAAAGGTCACCTATGAGACCGGCGGCGAAACGGAAAGTCTCGAGGCGGATATCGTCCTCATGTCGGTGGGCCGGAGGCCTAATGTAAAGAACAACGGCTTCGAAAAGATAGGTCTCGATTTTACGCCCAAAGGCGTTGTCGTGGACGAGAAAATGCGGACCAATCTTCCGGGTATTTACGCCGTCGGGGACGTCAACGGGAAGTCCCTCCTCGCCCACAGCGCATCGCGGATGGGAGATGTCGCCGCGGCGGTCATATCCGGCGACGACGACCGGATGCGCTACCATGCGATTCCCTGGGTCGTCTACACCCAGCCGGAGGCGGCGGGGACCGGACTCACCGAGGCGGAGGCCGAGGCGAAGGGAATCACGGTCAAGTCCGCCTCATTGCCATTGCGGGCAAACGGTAGGTTCTTAGCCGAGAACGGGAATAAGTCGGGTATATGTAAGGTTGTTACCGCCGCGGATACCGGGGTACTCTTGGGGGTTCACCTCCTAGGAGGCGTGTCGTCGGAAATTATCTACGGGGCTTCGGCCATGATCGAAGCCGAGCTTCGCGTAAAAGATATTCGGGAAGTCGTCTTCCCGCATCCCACTATGGCCGAGATCATCAAGGACACCCTGTGGGAACTTTAATATATTGGAATAGAGAGGAGAAAAAATCATGCCTAAATCAATCGTTGTAGACCCCAAGATTGTCAGAAAACCGAGTAAGATCAAGATCAAGGACATTCCGGTCAATCAGTATAAGCCGGACATAGAGAAGGAAAAGAAGCGCTTCGGCGATAAGGGCTTAAAGACCATGCTGTGGCACATGGTGCTGATACGGGAGTTCGAGAGTATGCTCAACTCCATCAAACAGCAGGGCAGCTATCAGGGCCTCGAGTACAATCACCGGGGTCCCGCGCACCTGTCCATCGGACAGGAATCGGCTTCGGTGGGACAGTGCGTAGGACTGACCGTGGACGATTTTATTTTCGGAAGCCACCGGAGCCATGGAGAAATTCTCGCCAAGTGCTTTTCCGCGGTGGACAAGCTCGACGATAAGGGGCTTCGCGGCGTTATGGAGTCGTACATGGACGGAGCTCCGTTGAAGGTCGTGGAGAAGGGCTTTGAGGGCTCCACCAAGGATCTGGCCGAGAATTACGTCCTCTACGGGACCTTAGCGGAGATCTTCGCGAGGGCGAACGGTTTCAACAAGGGCTTAGGCGGCTCGATGCACGCCTTTTTTATCCCCTTTGGGAGCATGCCCAACAATGCCATCGTCGGCGGAAGCGGCGACATATGCGTGGGTTCCGCCCTCTACAAGCGGGTCAACCGGAAGCCGGGAATCGTCATCGGCAATATCGGCGACGCCTCCATGGGGTGCGGTCCCGTATGGGAAGGAATGATGTTCGCCGCCATGGACCAGTACCGGACCCTGTGGGACCCGGATATCGGCGGTGCCCCTCCGGTAATGTTTAACTTCTTCAACAACTTTTACGGAATGGGGGGGCAGACCTCCGGAGAGACCATGGGATATGACATCCTGGCACGGGTCGGCGCCGGAGTGAACCCCGATAACATGCATGCCGAACGGGTCGACGGGTACAACCCCTTGGCCGTCGCCGACGCGGTGGAGAGGAAAAAGGCTCTCCTCCTCGAGGGACGGGGCCCGGTTCTGATGGACACCATCACCTACCGCCTCACCGGGCACAGTCCCTCCGACGCGATGTCCTACCGGACTAAGGAAGAGCTTGCCCTGTGGGAGGAATCGGACTGCATCGCCGGCTACGCCGGATATCTGATGGAGAACAAGGTCATCAAAGAGACCGATTTCGAAGCCATGAAGGCTTTAGCGGTCGAGAAGATCGTGAATGCCATGAAGCTCGCCGTGGATCTCGAAACCTCGCCCCGGGTGGAGGGACGGTTTATCGAAGAGGTTATGTTTTCAGGCGAAAAGATCGAAAAGTTCGACGACCGGGAGCCGGAAGTGCTCATCCCGATGGAGGAGAATCCCCGGATCAAGTCGAACAAGAACAAGCACCGCTTCGGTCTCGACGAGAACGGAAAGCCCCACAAACCGGCACGGACCTTTGCCTACCGGGACGCCCTCTTCGAGGCGATGCTCCACAGGTTCTATACCGATCCCACCATGGTCGCCTACGGCGAGGAAAACAGGGACTGGGGAGGGGCCTTCGCCGTCTATCGGGGATTGACCGAGGCGCTTCCCTATCACCGGCTGTTCAACTCGCCCATCTCGGAAGGGGCCATTGTCGGATCCGGAGTCGGTTACGCCTTGAGCGGCGGCCGGGCGGTGGTGGAGCTCATGTACTGCGACTTCATGGGCCGGGCCGGGGACGAGATTTTTAACCAGATGTCCAAGTGGCAGAGCATGAGCGCGGGAATCCTCAAGATGCCCTTAGTTCTCAGGGTCAGCGTGGGTTCCAAGTACGGCGCCCAGCACTCTCAAGACTGGAGTGCCATCGTCTCCCACATCCCGGGACTCAAGGCGATGTTCCCGGCGACCCCCTACGACGCGAAGGGGATGCTCAACCTGGCTCTAAGCGGATCCGATCCGGTTGTCTTCTTCGAGAGCCAGAAGCTCTACGGCATCGGTGAAGAGTTTGTCGAGGGCGGGGTTCCCGAGGACTACTACGAAGTGCCGGAGGGACAGCCGGTAGTCCGCAGGACGGGACAGGATGTGACCATCGCCACAATAGGGGCAACTCTGTACACCGCCCTCGAAGCGGCGGACTATCTGAAGGATAAATACGACGTCAGTGCCGAGGTCATAGACCTCAGGTTTATAAATCCCTTAGACTACGAGGTGATCCTCGACTCGGTCAAGAAGACCGGAAAGCTGGTCTTAACGTCCGATGCCTGTGAGAGGGGTTCCTTCCTCTACACCGTCGCGGGAAACGTGACCCAGCTTGCTTTCGACTACTTAGACGGGCCTCCCGCCGTCGTGGGGTCGAGGAACTGGATAACCCCCGCCGCGGAGATGGAGGAGGAGTTCTTTCCCCAGAAGGAATGGATCGTGGACACCGTGCACGAGCGGATTCTCCCCCTTCCGGGACACACCCCGGCCACCGTTCAGACCTTGGGCGAGATCGGGCGGCGGAACCGCCTCGGCGTATAAAAGCACGGAGCGCAACGGATCTATGGACCATCAGATACGGACTATAGTCGAAAGGCTCAACGCCCCTGAGGCCTCGACGAGGCTCTCCGCGGCACAGATGCTCGGTGAGCTCGTCCGTTCGGGGGGGCTCTCCCGGACGGAGACCGAAGAGGTTAACAACCACGTCCACACCATCTTCTCCTTCAGCCCCTATTCCCCCTCCATGGCCGCTTACCGGTCCTGGGAGGCGGGGCTCAAGGCCGTGGGCATCATGGACCACGATAGTGTCGGCGGGGGTGAGGAGATGCTCAGCTCCTGCGCGGCCGTCGGTATGGGCTCTACCGTGGGCTTCGAGCTTCGGGTGAACTTCTCGGGCACCCCTTTGGAAGGTCGGAAGCTCAACAGCCCCGACAGCCTCAACATCGGCTATATTGCCATTCACGGGATACCCAGGCAGTCGATTGCCCGGTGCGGTGAGTACTTAAAGCCGATTCAAGATGCCCGGAACCGGCGGAACCGGCGAATGGTGGAAACGCTGAATACCCTTATAACCGGCCACGGCCTGCCGCCATTGAGGTTCGAATCGGACGTCAAAGGGATTTCGAAGGCGGACGAGGGGGGAAGCATCACCGAGAGGCACATCCTCTTCGCTTTAGGCAATCTCCTTATCGATACCTACGGGAAGGGGAAACCCTTATTGGAGTTCCTCGAATCCGCGTTCAAACTCGAGCTTTCGGGGCGTATACGGGAGTACTTAAACGATCCCGGCAATCCCCACTACCCCTACGATCTCTTAGGGGCGCTCAAGAGCTCGTTTATCGAGAAAATCTTCCTTCAGCCTAATGAAGATGAGTGCGTCAACGTCGTGGATGCCGTGGGTTTCGCAAACTCGGTGGGGGCTATACCCGCTTACGCTTATTTAGGCGATGTAGCCGAGAGCCCTACCGGGGACAAAAAGGCGGAAGAGTTCGAGGACTCCTTTTTGGACGAGCTCTTTCCGGTCATCCGGGATTTGGGCTTCAAGGCGGTCACCTACATGCCCCCGAGAAACACCCGGGAGCAGCTCGAGCGGATCCGGCGGATGTGCGGCGAATTCGGCTTTATGGAGATAAGCGGCGTGGACATAAACAGCTCGAGGCAGAGCTTC
>JBKHAJ010000254.1:0-4851 GCA_046542935.1 Spirochaetia bacterium
GGTAGGGCGGCACGCCGTGGAGCTTAACGATTTGGGTTTTTCGGTAACCGGAGTGGATCGCCTGCAGTCCTACCTCGACGCCGCGAGGGAGACCGCCTCAGAAGCCTACGGTGATTCGGCGGGTGAGATCGAGTTCGTCCTCGAAGACGTACGGCGGTTCGTCAGGCCTGAGTATTTCGACGGGGCTATCAATATGTTTACATCCCTAGGCTACTTCGATGAGCTCGACGACGAGCTCCTGTTCCTGAAAAACGTCCAAGAATCGTTGAAACCCGGCGGATCCTTCCTCATCGACGTGATGGGAAAGGAGATCCTCGCCAAGTTCTTCAAGCCCTCCGAATGGTACGAGGCCGACTGCGGTCTGGTGCTTGCCGAGTATACCATATTAGACGGCTGGACCCACCTTCATAACCGGTGGATCGTGATAAACGACGAGGGGCGGTACGAATACAGCTTCGCCCACCGTGTCTTTTCGGGAGTGGAGCTTACTGATCTTCTGATACAAGCCGGGTTCGACACTGCAGAGGTCTACGGGAGCCTCGACCGCATACCCTATGACAACAACGCCGAGCGGCTGGTGGCGGTGGGAAGAAAAGAGACGCATTAGCCGAGCAGACGACATGGCGCAGCTTGCTGCTCCGGCGCCGCGGTTACCCCTCCGCGATAAGTTTTTTTAGAAACTCGATATCGGTCCGGTCGGCTTCGGTCTTGTCCTTCCGATTCTCTTTCATAAAAAGGAGGTCTTCGGGAGAGGCGACGAGGAAGGAGAAGGAGTCCAGCTCGACCTTCTGGGCGCGTTCGATTAATCGGGGAAAGGGAATCCCCGGCTCGAAAAGAAAATCAGCCTGGGTGGTGACGTCTATCTTTTCATGGGGGATCTCACGATTCCCGGGGGGGGACGCAATCTCGATGAAGCTTACCGACCCGACTTTTTCCCGCTCAATCCAATCCAGGGCCTCGTCAGGCCCGGGGATAACGGTACAGGTTTTTTCATTTACCAGGACAACCAGGTAGTAATTTTTCGCGTACATTAGGTTTACAAGTGTGTCTATTTCGAGTATGGGGACGGCCACGTCGATATCATGTGTGACTCTCGGGCTCCCGTAGAGCCTCAGGGCCGTCCCGCCTATTACTACGCCGGGAATGTCGGAGTCGTCAAGGAGTCTCAGTATCTCTTTGTGAGTCAAAGTTGCGTTTCCTCCGGAATGAATCGATAAAGTATCTCTTTCCTCCCTCCGGATCGAGGTCGAGTAAGTTTTTGGAAGTCCGTTCGAGTGAATCGAGGATCTCCTCCGGAGCCTTGCCGGTCAGGATCTTTCTCTGTTCTTCCCGCGATATCATTTTATGGTTCATCAGGCTAATTCTTTCTTGCCGTAAGTGTAGCCCCGCCTGTATCGGGGGTCAAGAGTTCTCCCGCCTGCACGGTAAAGTCAATTTTTCCATGTCGGGACGATTCTATCCATTCCTTTTTATTCACAGGTGGACTAAGCTTATTAGATAGGAGGATTCTATGAGCGCTGATTATTTTATCGGAAACAAAGAATACTTTCCCGGGGTCGGGAAAATCAAATTCGAGGGCAAGGATTCGGATAATCCCCTATCCTTCAAGTTCTACGACCCGGACAGGAAGATAGGCGGAAAGTCGATGCGGGAGCATTTCCGCTTCGCCGTTGCCTACTGGCACACCTTTTGTAACACCGGTGACGATCCCTTCGGCCCGGGAACGGTGGTCTTCCCCTGGGACGTGAAGGACGACCCGATGGAGGCGGCTAAGGACAAGCTCGACGCGGCCTTTGAATTTTTTACAAAGCTTGGAGTGGACTTTTACTGCTTCCACGACCGGGACATCGCTCCCGAGGGGAAGAGCGTCGCCGAATCGGAGAAGAACCTCGAAACTATGGTAGGCCTTGCCAAGGAGCGGCAGAAGAGCACCGGGGTAAAGCTTTTATGGGCGACGGCGAATCTCTTTTCTCATCCCCGTTACATGAACGGGGCGGCGACCAACCCCGACTTCGCCGTGGTTACCCACGCCGCCGCCCAGGTAAAAGCCGCCATCGACGCTGCCGTGGAGTTAGGCGGTGGGAACTACGTTTTCTGGGGCGGCCGGGAGGGGTACTCGAGTTTGTGGAACACCGACATGAAACGGGAGCTCGACCACATGGCGATGTTCCTGGAGAAGGCGAAGGATTACGGGCGGAAAAACGGATTCAAGGGGACTTTCCTGATCGAGCCCAAGCCGATGGAGCCCACCAAGCACCAGTATGACTACGACGCGGCCACGGTCATAGGCTTCCTCCGCCACTACGGCCTCGACAAGGACTTCAAGCTCAACATCGAGGCGAACCACGCCACTCTGGCGGGCCACAGCTTCCGTCATGACCTCCAAACCGCCGCCGACGCGGGTCTGCTGGGAAGCATCGACGCCAACCGGGGGGACCCCCAGAACGGCTGGGACACCGACCAGTTTCCTTCCGACGTCTACGACACCGTAGCCGCCATGCTGGTGGTCCTCGAGATGGGCGGCTTTACCTCAGGCGGTCTCAACTTTGACGCGAAGAACAGACGGAACTCCACCGACTTAGAGGACATGTTCATCGCCCACGTCGGGGGGATGGACGCCTTTGCCTTGGGGTTAGAGACGGCCTATGCCGTCAAGAACGACTCGAAGATCCCCGCCATGGTCAAAGAGCGCTACGCTTCCTACGACTCCGGAGCCGGAAAGGACTTCGAGAACGGCAAACTCGACCTCGCCGCCCTAAGAGACTTGGCCGAGAAGAACGGCGAGCCCGAGCAGCTGAGCGGCAAGCAGGAGGTCTACGAGAACGAACTCAACAGGATACTGTTTAGGTAGCTTTTTTATACCGTCTGCGGAATCATGCACCCGCGGCCGCATACCGGCCGCGGGTCGGGGCGGCGCATGCTCTTCGAGGCCCGGCTTTTGGTGATAATCGCTAATACTATTGGCGTTTATCATGATATATGCCATAATGGATGGCGAATATCATGAATTATATAAACAGAGTGATCGAAATTGAAAAAATAATCCAGGACAGGTCACTCTTCTTATTCGGCCCCCGGCAAACTGGGAAATCAACCTATATACGCAATGAGTTAAAGATACCCCGTGACCGGATTTTCAACCTGCTTGATAATAAGCTGCTGTTTCGGGTCTTAGCCGACCCTTCGATAATCAGGCAGGAGTTGGAGGCAAGAAACTTCTCCGATTGCGTTGTTTGTATCGATGAAATCCAGAAATGTCCTCAGCTTCTGAATGAGGTCCATCTGCTCATAGAAGAACGAAAAATACGGTTTCTTCTTACAGGTTCAAGCGCCCGAAAAATTAAAAAAAGCGGAACAAACCTGTTAGGGGGAAGGGCCAGTTTCAGGAACATTCATCCCTTTGTATTTCCCGAAATACGAGAGACCGAATTCTCCCTGGAACGAGTTTTTCAAAACGGCTCACTGCCGCCTCATTATTTGTCCGATACCCCAGACGAGAGGCTTTGGTCATACGTCGACTTATATCTTAGGGAAGAGATTGCGGCGGAAGGATTGTCTCGAAATCTTCCCGCCTTTTCCCGGTTTCTGCAGGTCGCTGCGGTAAGCAATACGAAGATTATAAATTATACGAATATCGGAAGCGACGCGGGCGTTCCCCGTCAAACGGTGAAGCAGTGGTTTCAGATTCTATTGGATACCCTCTTAGGCTTCGAGCTTCAGCCCTTCACGAAAACAGTTAAAAGGAAGTCCCTGGAAACGGCAAAATTCTATTTTTTTGAAATAGGAATAGTCCGCACTTTGAGACAGCTAAAAGCGATTTCCCCCGCATCCGCGGATTTCGGAGAGTTTTTCGAACATTACCTCTTTTTGGAATTGCGGGCCTACCTCGATTACCGCCTTCCCGGATCTTCCCTTAAGTATTGGCGTTCAACCTCCGGTTTCGAGGTTGATTTTATCATCGACGGCAGCATTGCTGTTGAGGTGAATGCAGCTGAAATAATACACGATAAGCATGTAAAAGGTCTGAAAGCATTTAGAGAGGAAGGGATTGTCAAACGATCCATCCTCGTGTGTCGGGAAGAAAGGCCTCGAAAAAAGGACGGTATCGAAATTCTTCCTTGGAAGATGTTCCTCGAGTATCTGTGGGACGGTAAGATTGTATAATATGATAAACCCATTTAAAAAACCTGTTGTCACGCTTTTTGCCGAAGCCTGCAATTTCACATCGGTGGTGACTATGAACATTACGAATTAAACTAAAAAATGTTTGACCCGGAGAATAACCTTGTTTTAGAATCGAATATGTCCCCCGTACCGGGAGAAGGACATGAAAAGGTTTTCGGTTTTGATAGTCGTTCTGATATGGTGCGAGGTCTTTGTTTCCTGCGTGATGATGACGCAGGGCGGCATTTCGGGGACTCCTCCGCCCCGGTCCCCTGCGGGACCGCCGTGGCGGGCCCGGGGGCATGAAGATTACGGACGGCAGGACGCTCAGGTGGCTTCCGGGCAACGACGAACGGCGGGGAGAGCTGGAACCTCACCCTCGACCGGGATCATCGTTTTTTCGGAGACGGAGGACATGTCATGGAGACCCGGAACGGAGGTGCCGCCCGGCATCCTATCTACACCCGGAGGATGGGGAACGGGCAATGGGCGGGGACCGAAAAAAGGAGACATCATGGGATTAACAATGGTAATAGTAATGGAAGCAAAGAAGGGAAAGGAAAAAGAGCTGACCGATCTGTTAAAAGGAATGGTCGGGCCGAGTAGAAAAGAAAAGGGCTGTCTGTTCTACAAGCTGCATAGTGATACGGACTATCCCCGGAGAATAGTCTTTTACGAAGGGTGGGA
>JBKHAJ010000255.1:0-4812 GCA_046542935.1 Spirochaetia bacterium
CTTATCCACATCTCCGCTCATGACCCCTTCGGCCATTTTTTCAAAATCAGCCATTTGTACTCCTCCTTGGAATTGTTGTCCCGTAATATCGCTTCTAAACTTTAATTGTTATTCTAAATCCGTTTATGGTATCCGTCAAGAAATTTAATTATTTTGCGAATAATACAAATTAATCATGATTATTATGTAATTATTCGTAGTTCTAAGGTGTTCTTTGAAGCGGGTAATTGAGTACGGCGCCCTGCGATTGTTTGACAAACAAATCGTTTAACGCTATATTAACCGGATAATAACAAAGTGATTGCAGGTGTGAATTTCGCATTTTATATGGCAATATTTTATTGATTTTAATAAACAACTCCATATAAAATATAGTATTCGAATTATTACTGAAATTATTTTGCAGCAGAGGAGACTCTCCCGGGACCGGTGATAGACAGGTATGTGGTATGAAGATAGACGAAACTGACAGAAAGATCCTCGAAATTTTAGCGGAGGACGGCCGGATTCCCAACAACGAAATCGCCGCCAAGCTCGACGTCTCGGAAGGGACAATCCGTAACCGGATCAAGAAGCTCAGGGAAGGAAATTTTCTCCGCTTCGCGGGACTCACGAATCTCGATATGCGGGAGGATAAGAGTTACGGCTTCGTCTTGGTCAAGCTTGTCAGCACGAAGCGGTGGGTGGCCATGGCGGAAGAGGTGTCCGCCCTGGAAAACGTGGTTTCGGTTTCCCTGACCACGGGGCGTTTCGACCTTATTGTGGAATTCTTTATCGAGACTCAGAATCTCCTCGACTTTCTCACCTCCGCCTTACCCAATGTCGAAGGCATCGCCTCAACCGAGACCTTGTTGACTATCAAATGCATCGACAAGTGGATGTAACTCCTGTTCATGCCTCAATCCTCGGGAAAGCGTGACAGGACGGTTCCCACGATCGGAACGGGGACCCTCTTTCCCGGCTCGAAGCTCACCTCCCGAAGAAGTTTCCCCGGACGGTCCCCGGACCCCTGCAATACGAAGATTCCGATCTCCGTGCCCGGATCGGCGTGCTTTCGGTCGACCAAGGCCATCCCGTTCAAGAACCCCTCGCTGTCGAGGGAACAGCTCGTCACCGCGCCTATCACCTTCCCGATCCTGTCCACCACCGGATTTCCGAGATCGGGCCTTCGGACCCCCTTTTTCCCGATACGCCATCTGACTATTTCTCTGGTCCGAGTCAGCTCCTCTATACTTCGCCGGTCTCTACCGATGAAAAACGGTTTGTGAAACTTCACGTAACCGGCAAAGCCCGCCTCCGACGGGCTGATCTCCAAGGGACCCGCCAGCTCATGGCCGTAAAGGGGAAGACCCGCCTCGATCCGGGTACTGTCCCGGCAGGCGAGACCGCAAGGGGTAATCCCACAGGACTCCCCCTTCTCGAGGAGGAGGTCCCACAGCTTTCCGATTTGGTCGGGATGGGCCATGAGCTCGTACCCGTATTCCTCACCGGTGTACCCGGTTCTCGCAACGATCAGGGGAATCCCCGCTAGGGTAATCTCAGCGCACTTACTCCTTCCAAGGCGCCGGAGCGTACGGACGGTTTCTTCCGTTTCAGAGCAGCCCTCGAGAATCCGGATAGACTCAGGCCCCTGCAGGGCGATCCCCCTGAGCTGTGCTCCCGTATCGGTTGAGCTCTTGAGGTTCTCGAGCCGGGCCTTCACCGCCGGGCGGACCCAAGGCCTGTCCGAGTCGATCCGAACCCGTCCCTCGTTGACCGCCGTAAGCCAGTCCCAGTCTTTCTCCTCATTGGCGGCGTTGACCACCAGTATGAATCGTTCCCGGCCGAGGCGGTAGACGATCAGATCGTCGATGACCCCTCCCTCGGGATCGAAGAGATAGCTGTAGCAGGATTCTCCGTCGTCGAGCCAGTGGACGTAGTTGCTGACGACGGTATCGAGAAACTCGATTGCATGGGAACCGCCTACTTCGAAACACCCCATGTGACTCACGTCGAATAACCCCGCGGTACACCGCACCGCGGTATGCTCGTCCCGGACGGTTGTGTACCATACCGGCATCTCCCACCCGGCGAACTCCACCATCCTCGCGCCCAGAGCTTTGTGAGTCTCATACAGCTCGGTGCGCCTGGGAGACGTCTCCCGACCCGGATCCGCTTCGGCTCCCCGGGGGTCCCACGACTCGAGGCTGCCGTATCTCTCTTCCACAACTGCGGCCCCGATAGCCCGTACGACCTCCGACTGTCCGACAAAGTAGGGAACCGTGAGATCGAAGCATTCGGGATGCCTTGCGTAGAGCTCGGCCCCGGATGTCCCGGGTTTTTCGGGCGGTTCGGATCCCGCCTCCGGTCCCGCGTCCGCCTGAGCCTCCTCGACGACTGCCGGTCCCTGGACTTTGCGGAAGATGTCGCCGGTATCGAATACGACGTACCCGTCGGCTATTCCCCGAAGCCACGCCCCGGCCCTGTCACCCCCGCTTCGGAGCCTTATCATGTACCGGTCCCGCCCGTGACGGTCCGGCGGGACAGTCTTGACCTGTATATCCGCAATGAGAGTCCCCTTCTCGTCTAAGAGGAAGCCCCGTTTCTCTTCGCCCGGGGTGAGCCGGGAGACGTTTATGGTACACGCCTCTTGGAGAAAGGGTCTCGCCCTCCACCCGGATATCTCGAGGACGACGGGGGGACCGGCTTCCGCCGCCGCTCTCCTTCCGAACCCCCAGAAGTGGGGATAACCCGACTCGGTTACCTCCGCGTCGTAGCCGGCCCTTTCCACGAGCCGGGCGACATCCTCCTTCGCGCTCTCCAGGATATCCAGCTCGATCTTCCCCCGGGGAAGTACTCCCCGAATACCCTGGTAGGCGAAGGGGTGAATGCTCATAACGACCTTGTGCACGATTTCGGCTATCCGCTTCATATCGTCGGGGCCTAAGCCCCGCTGAGTCACCCAGGGTGTGCCGAAACGTATCCCGTGAGCAAGGGCGGTAGATTCATCTCCGGGGATGGTATTCTTGTTGACTACGATCCCCGCGAGATCGAGTATCCGGGCGGCTATCTCCCCGCACAGGGGGATTCCCGGTGTGAAGGGGGTAATTTCCTTCGGCTTCGATCCCACCGGACTCACGTCCACCATGACGATGTGGGTGTCGGTGCCACCGTAAACCACCTTAAGCCCCTCGGCGGTAAAGGCTTCCGCGAGGGCGGCGGCGTTCTCCACCGTCCGCCGCTGGAGCTCCCGGAACCGGTTTCCCGCGGCGAGGTTGAAGAGGACCGCTAAAGCGGCCATCTTGTTCACATGGGGGCCCCCCTGGGCCCCGGGAAAGACGGCGGTATCTATGAGGGCCGCAGTCTCCTCGTCGGTGGTCAGTATTACCGCCCCTCGGGGACCGCCCAATGTCTTGTGGGTGGTGAATACCGTGACGTCGGCGATGCCCACCGGATTCGGATATACCCCTCCTATGACGAGCCCCGCGGTATGAGCGATGTCGGCCATGAGGTGGGCCCCCACCTCATCGGCGATTTCCCGGAACCGTCCCCAGTCCGGGGCCCAGGGGTAGGAGGTATATCCCGCCACGATCAGCTTCGGCCGGTGCTCGAGAGCGAGCTCCCGGATCGCCTCGTAGTCGAGCTTCTCCGTCTTCGGGTCCACCCCGTAGGAGACAACCCGGTACCGCTTTCCCGACTGATTGAACTCGCTCCCGTGGGTCAGGTGCCCTCCCTGAAAGAGGTCGAGCCCCATAAAGACGTCCCCGTTATCGAGGAGAGCATCGTAGACGGCGAGGTTCGCCGCCGATCCCGACAAGGCCTGCACATTGGCATAGATGTGATCGGCGGGGAGCCCGGCCGAGGCAAAACACGCCGCGGCGCGCCGCGCGGCTAAGCTCTCGACGATATCGACGTAGTCGACCCCCTTGTAGAACCTGCGGTTGGCGTACCGCCGGTAGTAAACAAGGCAGTGGGATTGATCGAGGAGAAGATCCTCCCCGTACCGCATGGTCCGCTCCCGAGGGTAACCCTCGGCGTAGACGTTTTGGAAGACCGATCCTAAGGCCTCCCGCACCGCCTTCGGGGCGCAGCTCTCCGAGGGGATCATGATGAGTTTCCTCCGCTGTCTTTCCGCCTCCCGGGCGATGAGCCCCGCAACGCAGGGGGCCGCCTCATGAAGCTCCTCTCTGAAGAGAAAATCCTTCATTCCTTCCTCCAGCCCACCACCGGATTCCGGGCGGCACCGGCCTCGTCGAGCCTGCCCACCGGAGTTGTCCGGGGTGCTTTTATGAGGAGACTCGGATCGGTCCGGGCCTCCTCGATGATCGACCCTAGGACCTCGGCGAAGGCATCTAAGGTCTCTTTGGATTCGGTTTCGGTGGGTTCGATCATAAGGGCCTCCTTGACGATAAGAGGAAAGTACATGGTCGGGGGATGAAACCCGTAGTCGATAATCCGTTTGGCAATATCCAGGGCCGATACTCCGAACTCTTCCCGTATCTCCTTCGCGGAGGCGACGAACTCGTGTTTACATCCTCCCGGGTAGGGAAGACGGAGAAGCCCGGAAATCTTCTTCTTCAGATAATTGGCGTTCAAAACCGCCTGCTCGGAGGCGTAGACAAGGCCGTCCCTGCCCATGAAGAGAAGGTAGGCAAAGGCCCTCACCAGGACCGCCACATTCCCGTGGAAACCGGCGATCCTCCCGATGCTCTTCGGCCGCTCGGTGGTCCGCCTATAGGTGTCGCCGTCCCGCACTATATCGGGAACCGGGAGATAGGGGAGCAGCCGCTCCCGTACCAGGACCGGTCCCGATCCCGGCCCTCCCCCGCCGTG